>NZ_FNGA01000003.1:354282-708565 GCF_900101105.1 Maridesulfovibrio ferrireducens | reverse complement strand
GGACGTAGATTCCGCACCAGATGAGGAACCCGCAGTAGCTCCCGAGCCCGAAGGTGAACCGGAACCCGAATCAAGCGGTGATGAAAAGCCTGGTAATCGCTGGGGACAGGTAGAAGAAGGTCCTGACCAAGGCAAGGGAGGTGGGCAGAAGTCTACTGAAACTGATTCAGATGCTACTGATGATGGAACTGCCGAATCTGGAGGCGGCAAGGGAAATCAGTGGGGCCGCGTTGAAGATGGTCCCGATCAAGGAAAGGGTGGAGATCAGGATTCTACTGAATCTGATATGGATTCCGCAGATTCTGCTGACAAGGGCGGTCCTAAGGGTAATATGGGCGTTGGTAACGGTCTGGATGAAGCTCCTCCCGGAGTGACTGAAGATCAGCCTCATTATGATGAACGGGTTGAAGGCACTGATGGAGATGATTCTCTTGAAACAGACTTTTTCCTCATGGATAGTGAAGGTGAAGATTCTGGTGGAAGCTGGACTGACATTACTGATAGTGATGGAGATCAGTCCTCGTCATCGTTTGGTGATGATAATAGTTGGACGGAGTCGGTCGAATCAGATTCTGGTAAAGGAAAAGGTAAGGGTAAAGATAAAGGTGATGATCAGAATGACGAGGATAGTTCCGATGGAGCTGACAACCTTGATGCGTTCGAAAATGAAGCTGAAGACTTCTCGGATCAGTCCGATTGGTAGTGTTGTTTTGAAATCTATATCTGTCAGTTGAACCGAAAATACAGGTAAAAATATATGGATTTATCATACTTCAAGGAAAAAAAAGGATTTATGAGCGACCTCTGGGCTATGCCTGCGTTTATTCGTAATTCCTTTGACCTGTTCCTTGCTTCTATGGGGATTAATGTCCTTTCGTTGGCTTTGCCAATAGTTCTGATGCAGGTTTATGACCGAATTGTCCCGACTCAGGCAACTAACACTTTGTTATGGTTGGTTGCAGGTTTTTTATGTGCTCTTTTTCTAGAGCTTATTTTGCGGTTGTGCCGTTCAACGATTACCAACTGGATGTCCTCTCGTTTTGAACATAGCCTGTCTCACGCTTGTGTCTGTCGCTGGATAAATTGTGTGTTGGAGGATTTTGAAACAGACGGGGCCGGGGTACATCTTGACCGTCTGCGTGCAGTGAATACTCTGCGTTCGTTCTATGCCGGACAGGCTTTCCAATTGATGTTGGACCTGCCGTTTGCCTTTCTTTTTCTTGCAGTGGTGTATTTTTTAGGCGGTTGGCAGGTTGCAGCCTACCTTGGTTCTGTCGCGACCCTGTTTATGATCATCACATCTTTTATTCGTAGTCGTTACAGCGTAAACAGGCTTAAGCAAAAGAGTCAGGAAGATCGCCGTTATAACTTTCTTGTCGAGGCTTTGAGCGGAATTCACGCAGTAAAAGCCCTTACCCTTGAAGAGTCCATGCTGCGTCGTCATGAACGGCTTGAGGCAGAAGGGGCGCAGTTGGATTATGATGTGATTTTTATAGGTAATTTGCCCATGAATATCGGTAATCTTTTTTCGCAAATAAACCTCTTCGGAGTCCTTTTTGTGGGCGGGAGTCTGGCAATTTCGGGTCAAATTACTCTAGGTAGCCTTGCAGCCTGTACTTTGCTCAGCGGTAGATTCTTCCAACCTTTCAGGAGTCTTGCTTCTTTCTGGGTTCGCCATGCTGATATTGAGATAGCAAAGGATCAAATCAAAAATATAGTAAATCTACGCGAAGAATATGATCTTGAAGCTCCTTGTCTACCTGAAGAAATCAAGGGGAAAGTCGTTCTGGATAACATTTCATTCAGACGTGAAAGTGATGGAACCGAAATTTTTAGCGAACTTAATATGACTGTTGAAGACGGTGATATGGTTTGCATTAACACAGAGGGGGGTAGACCCACCACGGAGCTGCTCAACATTATTTACGGTTTGAATAGTCCAGATTCCGGGCAGGTATTCATAGATGGACATGGCTTGCGTGACGTATGTCATGATAATTACAAGGGAAGGATTGAATATATTCCCCAGCACGGCACGCTTTTCAACGGAACTATTTTTGATAATCTGACTCTATTCAACCCGGCAAACAGACAGGTGGCAATGGATGCAGCCTCTCTTTTGCAACTTGATAATGTTCTTTCAGAGTTGCCCCTTGGTTATGAAACTAAGGTAGGCAACAGGCTTTATGAATTTTTACCTACTGGAGTAATTCAGCGAATCTGTCTTGCCAGAGCTTTGACTGTTCGTCCCCGGCTTATCCTGATGGATAGAGTAAATGAATCCATGGATACGGATAGTGAGCAACTTTTTTTCTGGTTAATGAGTAAGTTTAAAGGCAATTGCACCATCATAATAGCTACCGGAAATTCCACTTTATTTTCAATGGCTGATTCTGTTTACAGCCTCGAGAGTGGAAAACTTAAGAAGGAGGTGCAGCCATGATATCTGAAACAGCAGAAAGAAAAGGGCAATGGGAGATGGCATGGAAACGTTGGATTCTACAATCCGCACGAACATGGGATGATGTGGCTGGTATTATTCAGCTTATTAATATTTCTGAGATTGATCATGATCATATGTTGTTTACTCAATATGCTCTTGATTTAAATTTAATTATTCAAGCTCTTAACAATCAGGAAGCTTCTTTTGAAAATTTATATAAAGGGGATGAGATTTTTCAACGTCTTCTGGATTATGCGAAAATTCATTTTGAACATGAAAAAGTGATCATGGAACAGATGAAAAGTCCGCTCATGAAAGCCCATTTGGAACAGCACGCAATTTTCATGAAAATGATTGAAGATCATTATAAAGAGTTCAAACAGGGAAGATTGCATATTGTAAGCGGGCTAAAACTGTCTGTTCTGGATTGGTGGGTCAACCACATTAACGGGATTGATTATCAGACTTTTGTTGTGAGAAATTCTCATTCAGGTGAGGAGGTACACAATGAGTAGTGTCAGTTCTTCTCCCTTTGCTGTTCCCGGTGGATTTGGGCTTTGTATACCGCCCCTGCTTGATGCTCTTGGCTGGCGGGGAAATGATGTCCATTTGGCAGAAGCCATGCCTCATCTTTCTGAGAGTCTAGATTTGTCCGATCTTTTAAATGTTATGGCAAACCTCAAGTTCGGCAGTCGGTCCATGGCCGTGCGTTTGAACAATATTGACGATCGAACCTTGCCTTGCTTGTTTGTAGACAGTGACGGCAATGCTATGGTGTTGACCAAAAGTGATGGCTTAAATTTTCTGGCTTATATCAGAGAAAGTGAGTCTTATCAGGCTCTCAAGCCGGATACACGGATGGGTACGGCCTTCTTTTTTGATCAGGTGGACACGAGAGGGCATTCACTGCATCGGAAACAAGAAAACTGGTTCAGAAACGTTCTTGAACGGTTCAGTAAAACTTTTCAGCACGGCCTTCTTATATCTTTTCTACTCAGTGTGCTTACACTTATTATGCCTTTGTTTATAATGACCATTTATGACCAAATGCCTTTTTTTGATAACAATACCAAACTTGCTTATATTGTCGTTGGGGTCATGGTCTTTATCTTCAGTGATTTCGGGTTACGCATTATCCGGTCTGGAATGATGAGTTTTATCGGGGCACGACTGGGAAATATTGTCGGGAATGAGGTTTTTAGGCGTATTCTTTATTTGCCCCCTTCATATACCGAATCAGCTTCTATCGGCTCACAGGCTTCGCGAATCAAAGATTTTGATTCAGTCCGTGATTTTTTTTCAGGGCAGGCTTTTACTTCGCTTCTGGAGATGCCCTTTATTGTCCTGCTTCTTTTCATGATGTGGGTATTGGGAGGACCAGTGGTGTTTGTGCCACTGACGGCGATAGTTTTTTTTGCCATCCTTGCAGTTATTTACATGCCGCTTGTAAAAAGGGCGAATGCCGGTGTTGCCAAGGTCGGTGCTGCGCGGCAGGAAATTGTCATGGAGATTCTTACCAAGGTCAGGGCTATAAAATTAACCAGCACTCCTCGGATATGGGAGAAACGTTACCGTCAGCTTTCTGCTGAATGTGCAGCTCAGTCATACCGGTCCTCACAGCTGGCTTCTCAGATCAATGTGCTTACAAATACCATGATTATGGCAGCCGGAGTTTCAACAATGGCTGTTTCAGTTAATGGAGTTATTGCTGGTGAAATGACTATGGGAGCCTTGGTGGCCTCAATGATTTTGGTCTGGCGCATTCTTGCTCCTTTGAGATCCGCCTTTGTGGTCATGTTGCAGGTTGAGCGCATCAATAAAAGTGTCAAACAGGTTGACCGACTCATGAATCTGGACATTGAACAGCACTCTGAATCACTGCTTATGCTGAATCGTAAAATGCGTGGTGACATCAAGTTTTCACAAGTCTCCATCAGATATACCAGTGATGCGCATCCGGCCTTACTGGGAGTTAATTTTTCAGTTAATCATGGGGAATTTCTTGCTATTACCGGACATGACGGGGCCGGTAAATCGACAATTCTGAAATTAATCATGGGATTGTATCGTCCACAAGCAGGCATGATTACAATTAACAATACGAGTTTGCGCCAGATGGATCCGCTGCTGCTGAGGCGAACTATTGGATACACTCCGCAAGTTCCGCAATTTTTCTATGGAACAATTGCTCAGAATCTTAGACTTACTCATCCTACAGCAAGTAATGAAGAGCTCAGAAAAGCCTGTGAAATTGTTGGTGTGCTCAAGGATATCGAGTCCTTACCCAATGGGTTTGAGACCAGAATGGGGGATTACCGAATGAAACAGATGCATACGGTATTCCTTAAAAAATTGAATCTGTGCCGGTCTTTGGTTCGTCCTGCACCAATCCTTTTACTTGATGAAGTTCTTGAACGTCCCTCTTCAGAGGAAGGACTTTTTTTTATCGATATGATTAAATCTATGAAGGGGAAAACCTCTGTAATCGCTGTAACAAACCATTGCGAATACCTTCAGGCTGCTGATAAAATTCTTTGGTTGGAAAAAGGGAAAGTTAAACTTTTCGGACCAAGGGATGGAGTTCTGCCTAGTTTGCCGGATGAATATAAATCCTGTTTATTTTAATTGTATTCAAAGGAAGTAGCCATGAGCCCTGAAAACAGAAAAGTTCGCATCAATAAAAAAGATTCTCTGCATCTCTCGCAGGCATTACTGCTTGAAGAGACAGGAGTGCCGAGGCTTGTACGCTACGTCATTATTACTCTGACGCTGGTCATTGCGTCGTTTATCGGTTGGGCATCCGTTACAAAAATTGACGAAGTGGCTGTTAGCAGCGGCAAAATCATTCCTTCTGGTCATATAAAAAGGGTTCAGAGCGAAGATGGTGGAATTGTTTCAGCCATTCTGGTTCGAGATGGGGAAGCTGTTAAAAAAGGGCAGGACCTTATCATAATGGATCCGACTGTATCTGTCTCCAATTTGGATCAGCATCTTGGGAGGCTGGCTGCTCTGGATTTACGTAAAGAAAGGCTTGCTGCTTTGATTGATGGCAGAAAACCGGACTATTCAAAAGTGGATGACCGCTATAAGGATCTTGCCGCCCAGCAAAGAAGACTTCATGCGCAAAAGATTGAGTCTATGAATGCTTCGAGGGCTATCCTTAATAATCAAATAAATCAGTATAAAGCTGAACTTAGAAATCTGGACAGCAGAGAGAATACTTTGCGTCAACAAAACGATCTTTTGAAGGAAGAGTATCTATCATATGAAGGACTTTTCAAACAGGAACTGGTCGGTAAAAGTGAATACTTTGGTGTAAAAAGGCAGTTTTTACAGGTTCAGGAAAGTCTGCATCAGATTCCGGTACATCGTATTCAGGTTGGCGAAAAGCTTACTGAAAGTAAGAATAGACTTGTTAAGCTAAAAGAAGAAGCTCTTGAATCATGGATGTCCGAGCTTACGGTAGTAGAAGCTGAGGCTTCAGAGATACATGAAATAATAAAGCGATTTCAGATGGATGTATTCCAGTTGTCCGTGAAAGCACCACAGGATGGAGTAATTCATAATCTTCAGGTTAATTCGCTGGGGGAGATAGTCAAACCCGGAGAAACTGTGCTTGAACTTGTTCCTGCAGGGAAGGAGCTTATTGCCGAAGTTCATATTTCGTCACGCGACGTAGGGCATATTCAAGTGGGCCAGCCTGTGACAATAAAATTCACAGCTTATGATTTTGCCCGTTATGGCGGAGTGAAAGGTAAGTTAATTGATATTTCACCCACAACTATCGTTGGCGAAAAGGGCCGTGTTTATTACGAGGGAACAGTAACTTTAGATAAGAGTTACCTCGAAAAAAACAATCAAAAGTTGCAAGTTTTACCCGGAATGACCATTATGGCAGATATCCGAACTGGGGAAAAAACACTGATCGGTTATTTTATGAAGCCGATTTATCTATCGCTGCAGCAGTCTTTTCGTGAAAGGTAGTAGCTAATTGGAATTTTGTTCTAAGGATCAATGTCAAGTTAAGTCAAAACTTTTCAGGAATATTGAAAAGCTGCTTATTCGTTAGACGCATTAATTATACTTCATGAATAAAACAAAGCCTCGTTTCCGATTGGAAACGAGGCTTTTGAAATGGGGCCTTATAAAAAATGGTGGAGGCGGGGGCTATCGAATTGGTAATGTAAGTGTGCGGAATAGTTTGTTTTTGTATTTGGTGTAAATTGGGATACTCGTGGTTGTACTCAATTTTGAATTTTTTTAAGAAAAAATATTGAATAAGTAAAATAGACTAACTTTACCCACATAAGACAACATACCCCTGCATCCCACTTCCCCAGAACATTAAATCTTGCACTTTCCCAACATGTGTACGAAACCTTTTTGGCGCAGTGTGTCACATTACGATTTATATTATAGACACTGTTGTTATCTTGTTATAAATAAAGACAAAACCAATAAGGATACTGATGTTTGAGCAGACATTTAAAAATATAGATAATGTACTTAGAAAAGAAGCAGGATGCTCCTCAGAGCTTGATTATACTGAGCAGACTTCATGGATGTTGTTTCTAAAATATCTTGATGATCTTGAAGTTGACCGTGCGGGCAAAGCAGAACTGCGCGGCAAGAGCTACACCCATATTATTGATGAAGCGTACCGCTGGTCTAAGTGGGCTGCCCCTAAAAAAGATGACGGCAGTTATGATCACGATACAGCCCTTACCGGTGATGACCTTATTTCATACATTGATGAAGAGCTTTTCCCGTATTTGAAAGGATTCAAGCAGCGAGCGTCTTCGTCTGATACTATAGAATATAAGATCGGCGAAATTTTCGGCGAAATCAAAAATAAGTTCCAGTCCGGTTATTCCCTGCGGGATGCGCTTGAGCTGATGAATAAGCTCACTTTCAAATCCCAGAGAGAGAAACACGAGCTTTCCCATCTTTACGAAACCAAGATTAAAAACATGGGTAATGCCGGTCGCAACGGTGGTGAATACTACACACCGAGGCCGCTTATTCGTGCAATGATACAAGTTGTTAATCCTGTAATAGGCGAAACAATATATGACGGTGCGTGCGGTTCTGCGGGATTCTTATGCGAAAGTTATGATTACCTGAGGCATGGCGCAGACGGCAAAGGCACAGACTTAAGCACCGGACAGCTGACCGCTCTGCAAACTGCTACTTTCTACGGTAAAGAAAAGAAGTCCCTAGCCTACGTTATCGCCATCATGAATTTGATTTTGCACGGCATTGATGCACCTAACATCCTGCACACCAACACTTTGGCAGAGAACCTCGCTGATGTTGAAGAAAAAGACCGCTACGATATTATCCTTGCCAACCCGCCTTTTGGAGGCAGCGAGAGACCGGAAGTTCAGCAGAATTTCCCGATCAAGGCCAGTGAAACCGCATTTCTGTTTTTGCAGCATTTTATCAAATATCTGAAAGCTGGCGGTAGGGCGGCGGTCGTTATCAAGAATACTTTCCTTTCTAACTCTGACAATGCATCCAAGGCATTACGGCAGGAATTACTTGAGAATTGCAATCTGCACACGGTCTTAGATTGTCCCGGTGGAACGTTTCTAGGGGCGGGGGTTAAAACGGTCGTGCTGTTTTTTGAGAAGGGCGTTTCTACTGAGAAGATTTGGTATTATCAGTTAGATCCCGGTAGGAATATGGGGAAGACTAATTGCCTTAATGATGATGATTTGAAAGAGTTCGTTGAGTTGCAGAAGCGTTTTGCTGAGTCTGAGAAATCTTGGTCTGTTGATATTAAGGATGTTGATCAGGGTAGTTTTGATCTTTCTACCAAGAATCCTAATGCGCCGGAAGAAGAGCCGCTTCGGAAGCCGGAAGATATTTTGGCGGAGATGGTGGTGCTTGATGCTGAGACTGCTGAGATTTTGGGTGCGGTTCGGGGGATGTTGTAATGGATCAAATTTCAAACGTCGTTATAGGTTGGACTTTAAAACCTCTAGGGATGGCTTGTGAAGTTCTAGATAAATTTAGAAAGCCCATCACCAAAAAGGATAGAGTTTCTGGTCCATATCCATACTACGGAGCAACAGGGATTCTTGATTACGTAGAAAATTTTATCTTTGACGAAAGGCTTGTTTTGATAGGAGAGGATGGAGCAAAATGGGGTGCAGGTGAAAATACTGCATTTATAGTAGAAGGACAATACTGGGTTAACAATCACGCTCATGTAGTCCGGACTGATCCAGATATGCTTTTAGATAAATGGATTACCTATTATTTAAATGGATCAAATTTGTCTGCTTTTATTACAGGATTGACAGTCCCAAAACTTAATCAAGGCAAACTTAAAGAAATTCCAATCCCGCTCCCCCCACTCTCAGAACAAAAGCGCATAGTAGCCACACTCGACAAAGCTTTTGCGGCCATTGATAAATCTATCGCTAACACCGAGAAGAACCTTGTTAATGCTCGGGAGTTGTTTGAGAGTTATTTGAATGATGTTTTTGCAGAGAAGGGTGATGGGTGGGAAGAAACGAACATCAAAGATCAATTTATTCTTCAACGTGGTTTTGATATTACCAAAAAGCAACAAATTTATGGAACAATTCCAGTCGTATCTAGTGGGGGTATAAAGAGCCATCACAATACAGCTAAAGCAATTGCTCCGGGCGTAGTAATTGGACGAAAAGGTTCTCTTGGAACGGCTTATTATTTAGAAGAAGACTATTGGCCTCATGATACGACTCTTTGGGTTAAAGATTTTATAGGGAATAACCCAAAACTTGTTTATTATTTTTTAAAAGGACTTGATGTTAAAGGACTTGATTCAGGAACAGCAAACCCTTCATTGAATAGGAATAATGTTCATGCACTAAATGTTTTTTGGCCTCCTAGACAAAGACAAAAACATTTAGTTCAAAAAATAGACGAGATGATGGCAAAATCCCAACACCTCCAATCCATCTACCAACAAAAACTAAAAAACCTAAAAGACCTAAAACAATCCATCCTGCAAAAAGCTTTCGCAGGCGAATTAACCACTGACCCTGACATGGTATCCGACCAACTGGAGAACTGATGCACCAGAACCTCAATGAAGCTGAAACCCGTGCTGAATTAATTGATCCTGCTCTTGTTGCTTGCGGTTGGGGCAAGGTTGCGGAAAGCCGAGTTAAACGTGAAGTCATTACCAAAGGCCGTCTCCTTGGCGGTGGTAAACGCAGTAAGCAGGACATAGCAGATTATGTACTGGTTTACCGTGGGCAAAAGCTGGCTGTTATTGAGGCTAAAAAGGCGGGTTTACCGGACACTGAGGGCGTTGCGCAGGCCAAGCGTTATGCTGAAAAGCTGAAAACTCGTTTTACATATTCTACCAATGGCATCGGTATTTACTGCATAGATATGGAAACCGGTACGGAAGGTTATATTGAGTCTTTTCCTACGCCGGATGAGCTTTGGAATGCTACCTATGCAGAAGAAAGTTTGTGGCGCGACAGATTTTCCGCTGTTCCTTTCGAGGACAAAGGCGGAGCTTGGGAAGCGCGATATTATCAGCATAATGCGATTACCAGCACTCTGGAAGCAATCGCAGCGGGGAAGGACCGCATTCTGCTTACTCTTGCCACGGGAACGGGTAAGACTTTTATTGCATTTCAGCTGGCGTGGAAATTGTTTCATAGCCGTTGGAATTTAAAAGAATGGCGCGGCGGTGAAGAGATTACACGTCGACCTCGAATTCTGTTTCTTGCAGACCGTAATATTCTGGCCGATCAGGCTTATAACTCCTTTTCAGCATTCCCCGAAGACGCACTGATCCGCATCTCTCCCGATGCTATCCGTAAAAAAGGCATGGTCCCTAAGAACGGCAGTGTTTTCTTTACAATATTCCAGACTTTTATGAGCGGGACAGATGAGGAAGGTAACCCTGCTCCTAATTTCGGGGACTATCCGCCGGACTTTTTCGATTTTATCGTTATAGATGAGTGCCACCGTGGCGGTGCTCGGGATGAAAGCAACTGGCGCGGCATTCTGGACTATTTTTCGCCAGCGGTTCAGCTTGGGCTTACTGCCACCCCGAAGCGTAAAGGGAATGTGGATACTTATAGTTATTTCGGTGATCCTGTTTATATTTACTCGCTTAAAGAAGGCATTAACGACGGCTACCTTACCCCGTTCAAAGTTGTTCAGATTGCAACGACCCTTGATGACTACACTTATACTTCCGATGATTCCGTGCTGGAAGGAGAGGTTGAGGAAGGCAAGCTGTATACAGAAAGTGATTTCAATATAAAAATAGTAATTCCTGAGCGTGAAAAGAAACGTGTTAAAGTTTTTATGGATGCAATTGATCAGGATCACAAAACGCTGGTGTTCGGTTCAACACAGGCCCATGCACTGCTGATTCGGGACTCAATTAATCAGGTAAAAGATAGCACCAATCCTAATTACTGTGTGCGTGTTGCCGCCGATGACGGAGCCGCAGGTGAAGCTTTTCTGCGCAAATTTCAGGATAACGAAAAAACGATTCCAACCATTCTCACCACCTCACAAAAATTATCCACGGGCGTAGATGCCAAAAATGTCCGCAATATTGTACTGATGCGGCCTGTTAATTCCATGATTGAATTCAAACAGATTGTAGGGCGCGGAACCCGTTTGTTTGACGGGAAAGATTATTTCACAATTTATGATTTTGTCGGAGCATATAAACATTTCAGCGATCCTGAATGGGACGGCGATCCAGAAGAGCCTGAAGGTGGAACAGAAGGTCCGGGAATAGAAATTGATCCAATACCGTGTTCTATATGTGGACAGAGTCCTTGTATTTGCGAAAAAACACCGGAAACTTGCCCTAAATGTGGCGAGATTCCTTGTATCTGTAAGAAGAAACCTAAGCTCAGAATCAAACTGGCAGATGGCAAAGAACGCTTGATTCAGCACATGATGGCGACAACCTTTTGGAGCACAGAAGGAAAGCCTATCTCAGCCGCTGAATTTATCGAACAGATGTACGGAGATTTGCCGGAATTGTTCAAAGATGAAGATGAACTATGCGCACTCTGGGGTAAACCGGACACCCGTAAAAAACTGCTCTCAGGACTTGAAGAAAGGGGTTACGGGCAAGAACAGCTACGCGACCTAAGTTCGATGATCAATGCCGAGAAAAGCGATCTTTTCGACGTTCTCGCATATATCGCTTTCGCTCTTGCTCCCATCAGCAGAGAAGAGCGGGTGGAAAGCCGCAAAGGGCTAATTTTTAGAGAATACAACGATAAACAGCAGGAATTCCTGTCCTTCGTCCTCGCTCACTACGTATCCGATGGCGTAAACGAACTTGATCAAGACAAACTACCTGACCTGCTGGAGCTTAAATACCATTCAACAGGTGATGCAGTTGCAGAGCTTGGAAGTATTGCCGCAATCCGTGATGTCTTTGTGGGTTTTCAAGAGCGGCTGTATGTTTCAGTTAGTGGGAATCAATAACAGTTAAAGCACGAGGATAGTCTATGTCTTCTGATAAAAATGTCCTAATTTTTGAAAAATACCCTTCTCGAGAAACTCTTCATGAGATTGAAGAAAGCAATCCTGATATTATGATTGATCTTTCAGCTTGTGACGAACCTATCGATGATAGTTGGAATGAATTTTCAAATTTGATTTATGGTGCTCATATTCAAATTGACTGTTTGGACAATATGGAACTGTACGATAGTTTTAAAATTCCAAATGCACAAATTTTAAAAATATCATTTACTCGGAGTAATCCTTTTTCAAATGATCAAAAGCCGCATTCTAATTGGAATGACTTTTTACAAGGACATTCTTTTAAAAAGTTTATTTTTCAAAATACGCCATCATGGGAACCAGAAGATATTTATACGTTTGTAAGAATTTTTGCTGATACTAGATCTGAAAAAACACAGATTCAAATTCAAAAGAAAAACTCTCGACACTTGGGAAAGCGTAAAAATAATGAAATACAATCATATTTCTTGGAGCAGTTTAAGAATTATCCTGTTTTTGAAATTATATAATCGTTATCAGTAATAACTCCATGGTTGTAGTGCATCGTATGTGCATCGTTATAAAGCTGTTGTGGTATATAAGAGGTAAATTTCATGGCTATCCCAGACTACCAAACTTTGATGTTACCTGTATTGAAACTTGCTTCCGATAGTAAAGAACATAAGTTCAGAGATGCAGTCGAGCAGCTTGCGGATGAATTTTCACTGTCATCTGAAGAAAGAAGCGAATTTCTTCCAAGTGGCAATCAAGCCGTATTTAATAATCGTGTTGGTTGGGCTAGGTCATATCTTAAGCAGGCAGGGTTGTTAGCTGATCCTAAGCGAGGATTTTTCACTATCACTGAGAAGGGAATTGAGCTTTTAGCTTCCAATCCTAGCGAAATTACCACTGAAATTCTTAGTCAATACCCAGAATTTATTGAATTCAGAAATAGAAGAAAAAACAGCAAAGAAAAGAATAGTAGCGAAGTCTCAGAAAAGGCTTTCGACTCGTTACAAACTCCAGAAGATGCTTTGGCCTCAGCATACAAACAGTTGAGGAAAAGTCTTGAGTCAGAACTACTTACTATTGTTAAAGATTCTTCACCATCATTTTTTGAAAAGCTGGTTGTCGATCTGCTCGTTAATATGGGCTATGGCGGTAATCGGCAGGATGCAGGAAAAGCGCTGGGAAAAAGCGGAGACGGCGGTATAGACGGGATTATCAACGAAGATAGACTTGGCTTGGATGTCATATATATTCAAGCAAAACGCTGGGAAGGTTCGGTAGGTCGACCGGAAATTCAAAAATTTGCCGGAGCACTCCAAGGGCAACGAGCTAAGAAAGGTGTTTTTATTACGAGTTCATCGTTTACTAAAGGGGCAGAAGAATATGTTTCTATGATTGATACAAGAATTATTCTCATTGATGGAGAAAGACTAGGCCGCCTAATGGTTGATCATAATGTAGGTGTTTCAACCGTAGGAAAATATGAAGTTAAGAAGGTTGATTCTGACTATTTTGATAGCGAGTAATAGTCTTTTCGCCAGCGCGACAAATAAAACCCACATTCACCGCACCTAGTGCCCAAAATAGGTGTACTCATTTTGGATAGATGTTTTGTTACTGCTTTGTTGTTAACGGCCTAATCATATGAACAAATTCTGTGTCTTCAGAGAGAATTTTGAAACCAAGCCGCGTATACAAGCGTCCAACTCGGTTTCCTTGGAGGTAACAGAGCTTTATTGGTAGATTCTCACGTTCGGAGAGAGCCAATACGTCGTTTAAAATTTTGCTGCCGATGCCTTGCCCTTGGAACTTAGGGAGAAGGTAGAAACGTTCCAAATATATATGATCCGAATTGATTTGGACTAAGTATGAGCCAGCTTTTTGGCCGTTGATTTCAATAATATCTGGCCGAGCCTCTTCCCATTCTCGGCGACATATTTCTTTTTGGATTGTTTCGTTCCAACCAAACACGGTTTCTACTGCTTCGAGTAAAGCTAGTTTCCTAAGCTGACAGAGAAATACAAAATCATTTTCAGCAGATGGACGAATCACCAACAAGATACTCTCCAGATTGATATAAGGTTTATAGGGATGAGGGAGTAGTACTAGCTATCGATTCTCTTTATCAACAGCTGGGACCGGGATGTCCTGTGAGTGGATAGAGGATATTTTTGCTGAAGAGAGTGTGTAACTCAAAAAAGAATAAAGCCCCGACTTAGTCGGGGCTTTATTTATTATAGCGGTGAAGAGTTGTTTAGTCTTCGCGGCTATCGATGATCAGCAGGTGGTAACCGAACTGTGTTTTTACGGGTCCATGAACTTCGCCAACGGCTTCATTGAACACAACGGTATCAAATTCCGGGACCATCTGGCCGGGGCGGAACTCACCGAGAGCGCCACCCTGCTGACCGGAAGGACAGCTGGAGTGTTTTTTTGCCAGTTCACCAAAGTCTGCGCCGTCCTGAATTTGTTTTTTCAGGTCCAGACAGGTCTGTTCATCACTAACCAAAAGATGGCGTGCAGATGCTTTTGTCATGTACGTACTCCTGTAAGTTTTAATATAGTAATCTTAATTAGCCTTGTCGTCTTGCCATTGCGATTTAATGCGTCGCAAAAAATGACCTTGCATGAATACGCAAGGACTGCAAGGTGAAATACTGCATACATACCTTCCAGCTCAATCCGGTCCGCGAATTCAACCAACGTGCGCACGTCGAATTGAGAGAATTACAGGCGGAGTACCAGTTATCGGTTGTCTTTATCAACATCCCCCACCAACCGATCAAAGTCAGATATAAAAAGCCTATCCTGAATGATGCGATATTTCTCGAACTCTGATTCAGCATGAAGCTTGGTATTATATACTGAACAGAATGCTCGATGAAAACTTCAAGGGCTACATGAACACATCCAAATATGCCAAGCTAGCAAAATGCTCCACAGATACAGCTCTTCGCGATATCAAAGATTTAAAAGAGCGCGGAATTCTTGAGCAGAATGTTGGAGGAGGGCGTAGTACTAGCTATCGTTTATCTGCTTTGGATGAAGTTCTTAATAAATAGAGATATTTTTTCAAGCTGTTTTGATTAAGCATGACTATTCCTTTAAAGACAGCTATCCGCCGGAAAGACAACCAGATCTTCAACTTCTTGATATATTCCTATGCGTTGACCTATTGCATGCTGGTGGTGGCTTGGCACAAGTGAGAGAATTTGTTCTCCACTGTCCAGTTCAAGTGTGTAAAGGATAGTTGGCCCACGGAAGGTCTTGGATATGATATTAGCTCCGTATGGACTATCATCATGATGGACTACATCTTCAGGTCTGATTAGCAGGTTTACTTTTGAATTAGGACTGTACTCTTGTGGAAGTTCTCCGCTGAGCGTTCCAAGGGCGCATTCTACTGTGCTTTGGCTTGTAACCTCGCCTTTAATGAACATTCCTTCCCCCACAAAACTTGCCACTACAGGATTAACTGGACGATGATAAACTGCGTGCGGAGTGTCCCATTGCTGCATGGTCCCGCTGGAAAGTATCCCAACTTTGTCCGCCATGGCAAAGGCTTCATTCTGATTATGAGTTACCATCAGCGCTGTAATAGAGCGATCCTTAAGGATTTTCCTGATTTCTGTGGAAAGGGTTTCGCGCAGAGCTACATCAAGATTGGAAAAAGGCTCATCCATGAGTAAGAGCTTAGGTTCGGGAGCGAGTGCGCGTGCAAGAGCCACACGTTGCTGCTGTCCACCGGAAAGTTCGTGAGGATATTTATCTCCTTCTCCCAGCAGTTCAACCGTTTGGAGCAACTCTTCAATCCGGTTACCCTGTTCCTTTTTCAAAAGTGAATCTATTCCGAATGCAATATTTTCTTTCACTGTGAGATGAGGAAAGAGTGCGTAATCTTGAAAGACCATACCGATACTGCGTTTTTCCGGTGGGACAGTTTTGTTTCCAGCAACTTGCCTTTCTGCGATTGAAATGGAACCGGCCGCTATATCTTCAAATCCGGCTATCGAGCGCAAAAGTGTTGTTTTGCCGCAGCCACTAGGGCCAAGTAGACAACCAATCTCTCCCTGTTCGAGAGTGAAACTTACATTTTTAACTGCATGAAAATTATCATAAAATTTATCTATTTCGTTAACTTTAAGAAGTTCCGGCATAGTAGCCTCCTATTTATCCATCTGTTTGGTGAGTAGCAGCACAGGTATAAGTCCGACGAGTATTAAGGCTACGGCTGGGGTTGCTGCCAGTTCCCATTCTCCTTCGGAAGTGTACTCATATATTTTGACAGCAAGAGTGTCCCAGCCAAAAGGCCGCATCATCAGGGTTATGGGCATTTCTTTCATGATGTCTACAAGAACAAGAATGGCTCCGGTAAGTAGTCCTTTTCTGAGCATAGGAATGTATATGCGGCCAAGCAAAGCCGTTCCTGTTGCTCCAAGAGTGCGGGCGGCTTCGCCTATGGATGGAGTTATGCGCTGTATTGCACTGTCCACAGAACCGAATCCGGCAGCAAGAAAACGAATACAGTATGCCGCGATCATTAGACCCAGTGAGCCCTGTATAAATGGCGTGGCATTAAATCCAAGGTCTTTCAGCCCACCGACTACAGTATTATCCAACCATGCTGCAGGAATAAAGATACCTACGGCCAGAACCGTTCCGGGCAAGGCATAGCCAAGCGTAGCAAGGCGTGTGGCCCAGTTCATAAGTGGACCGGCATCATTTCTTTTAACAAAGGCAAGAGCAAGGGCAGCTGCGATCGTTAAGGTTGCTCCGACAAGGCCAAGTAAAAAAGTATTTAATCCGTATTCAAGATATCTGGAAAGATCTGAATCAATGGATTCAAGTCCCCACATAATCAGTTTGAAACATGGAAGGGCAAAGGCCATAAAAAACATTAAAGCACAGGATGAAAAGGCCACCCACTTCCAAGTGCCGGATAGTTTTAGGCGTTCAGTGTTGTTTGGTCTTCCTGCCTCTGTGAAGCGCATGCGCGAGCGCATTTTCTGCTCAGTAACAAGTGCGACAAGAACAATTATTCCCAATACGGATGAAAGCTGTGCGGCGCTTGCAAGGGAAAACATACCGAACCATGCTTTATAAATAGCTGTGGTAAAAGTGTCGTAGTTGAAGATCGAAACCGCACCGAAATCTGCAAGAGTTTCCATGCAGACCAGCACAAGTCCAGCTGCAATAAAAGGGCGTGCCATTGGTAGCGCTACTTTAAAAAATGCTCTTGCCGGTGAATGACCCAGCGTGCGGGCTGCTTCAAGGGCTGTGCGTCCTTGAGTCATGAAGGCGCTACGACTCATGAGATATACATATGGATAGAAGGCAAGGGAAAGGATTGTCGAGACCCCGAATCCGTTGCGGATATCTATAAATCCAGTGGAAGGAAATATGCTTCTTACGAGAGACTGTACTGGTCCTGTGAAATCGAAAATTCCAAGATAAACAAAAGCAAACACATAAGGAGGAATGGCAAAGGGCAGAACCAATGCCCATGAGAAAAATTTGCGGCCTGGAAAATCACAAGCTCCGGTGAGCCAACCAAGTCCCACTCCGGCTATAGCTGTAAGGGGCAAAATGCAGGCCAACAGTACAGCGGTATTAAATATCAGCCCGCCGAGTACGTTTTCAGTCAAGTGCGACAATATTTCCTGCTGTGGAGAAAAAAGATAGCTCATGATTACGAGTAGAGGCGTGGCTGACGCAGCCGCAAGTGCTCCGGCAATGGCGAACCATGCCGGAGACTTGAGGCGAAAGATATTCCGCCGGAATGCCGGAGGTCGAATTCCGACTGAATTTCGGGAGTTCTTTAAAGACATGTTATTTGTATCCGGCTCTATCCATCAGCTTGATAGCTTCTGCCTGATATTCACCGTATTTGGATACGTTCATAGGATTACCTTTGAATTCTCCCCAAGTTTCAACAATCGGGTCTGGCTTAACTTCTGGGTTAACAGGGTATTCCATGTTCAGAGATGCAAATTTACCTTGAGCTTTGTCAGAGGAAAGCCATTCAAGCAGCTTAACAGCTTCTTTTTTGTGCTTAGCATTTGCAGTCACGCCTGCTCCGGAAACATTCATGTGAACGCCGCTTGTTTTCTGATTAGGCCAGAATATAGCGAGCGGGAGATCTGGATTCTTTTTAAGCAGACGACCAAAATAATATGTGTTGACTATTGCAACATCACCAACGCCAACTGCAACTGCTTCAAGAGCTTTGGTGTCGCTGGAGAAAGGGGCTACAGACAGATTCGCCACCCATGATTTAACAATTTTTTCCGTTTCAGCTTCACCTTTGTCGGCGATAATTGATGCTACGAGAGACTGGTTGTAAACTTTTTTAGATGTTCTGAGCAAAAGACGTTTATTCCATTTGGCCTCACCGAGCGCTTCATAGGTGCTCAATTCCTCAGGGGAAACTTTGTCTTTATTATATACGATAGTACGAGCGCGTACCGAAAGACCAACCCAGCGGTTCTGGGGATCTCGAAGATGCGAAGGTACGTTCTTTTCAAGAGTAGCAGAATTAATCGGGGCTAGAATTCCTTCTTCTGCAGCATGCCAAAGGTTTCCGGCATCTACTGTGATGAACAGGTCGGCTGAAGTGTTAGCTCCTTCCGCTTTGATACGCTCAAGAAGTGCTCCAGCTTTACCAGTAATGTATTTTACTTTTACTCCTGTTTCTGCAGTATATGCATCAAACAAAGGTTTGATGAGGTGCTCTTTACGTGCTGAATAAACAACTACGTCTGCAGCAAAGGCTGACACAGACCATGCTGCAACCATAATTGCGGTGATGGTAAGGGTGATAAGTTTTTTCATATTTTTCTCCGTTGTTTTACTTTTCGTCTTGTTGATGTTGAAAATGAGTTTCAATAACAAGTAGGGGTGGTATTTAGTTTTGTCAACAAAATATACTAAAAAGGTATGAATTTGTTAGAATGCAGATTAAAAAGGTTATAGAAAATCGAATTGTAACTCTTGCTATTAGTAGCAGTATTCCGGAATTTCCGGATAACTGAATCTTCTTCTAGTTCTTGACTTTTAAAGATGATTCTTAAGCCGCTGAGCCATAAGTTTTGAATGAGCTAGATAGACTCCTCTTCAAAGCTTACTTCAATGCTGCCTTCTCCAGCCTATGCGGTGAAGATCAGGAATAGGGTGTGCAATTTCTAATTTATAGTGATTTGGGCATATTTTGGTGTCTGGCGGTTAGCGGCCTTTGCAAGCGCATCTGACTTTGTTGCGGTTTCATCTGAAACGCGGGCGGTTACCGTGTTCGTGCAACATAATTATAGTTGCTGCATTGCTGGGGTAGTATATGTGTAGAGTGAAAATAAAGTTTTTCCGATTTAAGAATAGTTTGTCAAAAATAAACCTCTCCATGTATAATTGTCATCATACATGGAGAGGTTTATTATGGCGAAAAAGAAATATTCTTAAGATGAGAACAAAATAGCTCGATTTATTGCACAGAGTCTCTCAGCGTTTTCTGTATCAGTTTTCCAGCACTTCTCGCATTCGCTTGTACTCTTCATCATTGATTTCACCGTTAGCAAACTTCCGCTTGAGAATTTCCAACGAATCATTTCTGTCTCTGCTTCCTTCAGGGCGAATGACAAACCCTTGAAAAATTTTGTATATCACAACAACTACGGCGATGAGGATGAGCAGGTTAAAGATCATTCCGAATCCTCCCCCTCCCATAAACCAGCCAGTGCCATTCATGAATCCCATATTACAATTCCACATAGTATTTTCTCCTGATAAAAGTCTTTGACGAGAAGGAGCACGGGCTCCATCTCGTCGATTTGATTCACTCTACCAATTGCAACCGTAGCCATTGCGGTTACCATTGGAGCCCCTCATACCGCGCCCCCTCATGCTGCGCTTCATCATACCACTCCCCATCATGCCGTATGTCGGCAGGTTCAGTGTTGTGGCCTTCTGATTAAGCGTAGCAAACTTCTCGTTGATTTGTTCAGTTAGGGCACGAACTCTCGTGGCATCCGGTGTGGGGCTTGCCATAAGTGCTGCTATTTCGGCTCTGTCAGCATCGATTGTTGCACGAAGCTTTACAGTTGAATTCATAAAATCTTGATAGACTTGAGGGTCAACTTGGGAGTTAACCCCATTATTGTTATTCATATTGTAGCAGTTACCATTCCCACCGTTCATTCCCCACGCCATGGCATTGGTAGAAATAAATGCAACAGCTAGTACCAGTGTGAGTGTCATAATAGTCTTCTTCATGATAATATCCTCAGTTTTTTGGTTGGTGACGTTAAAACCTATAAGGCAATCTCCATGCCAAACAATCGATAATTCTTGCAAGTAATTGTTATTATGGATTTTTTGCTGGTGAAGTGTGTTATGCCATCTCTTTTATACTTGCCAATCAACTATATTGTGGTTAATTTTTAATCAGATTGAATGCCTAGTGTCTAAAAATTAACCAGCGACATCCCGCAGGCCTAGAGTGAAAATTCAAAAACGATTGTTAAGAAGTACCGCATCAATATGGCTCATCATAGGAATGACTGCGATTTTGACTCTGGTTATCGTCGCACTCGCTGTATTCAACTATAATCGTGAAGTGCGGTACATGGAGAAGGTACTTGGCGAAAAAGGGGGAGCTCTTATCAAATCCTTTGAGGCTGGAGCACGAGCTGGAAGGATGAGCAGATTTGGCACCGAAAGCAGGTTGCAGGCATTGATTGACGCAACAGCCGAGTTGCCAAACATCCTCTATATAACGCTCACAGATCAATCTGGTAAGGTAATTGCTCATAGTAATCCGGAACAAATTGGCGAAGTATTCCTTACCGAATCTCAAATTAAAGCCTTGTCTCCAACTCAAAATGCTCAATGGAAAATATTAGAGGACAACCATATCCCTAATTCATTCATAGTATTCAAAGAATTCATCACCCTCGACTCCGACAGGGATCAAATGCGGGGTTATATGATGGGGAACAGGATGCAGAATCGCACTCCTGATGGGGTAAAACGCCCAAGAGCACATATGGGTAGGATGCATACACAGCAATTTCAAGAAGGCATGACCAAACCTCTCATCTTCATAGGACTGGATATACAGCCGTTTGTTGATGCTCGCGAAGAGGATATCAAAATTATGGCTTCGACATCAGTAGTGCTGTTGTTAGTCGCTCTTGGTTGCATGGTCTCGCTGGTGTGGGTCCAAGCATATCAACGGTCTAATAAACAGTTGAAAGACACCCAGGCGTTTGCTTCGGAAATTGTCTCGAATCTCCCTGTTGGTTTAGTCGTGGTCGGCCCTGACGGAAGTATCACGCATTTTAACAAGGATGCCGCCTCTCTTCTTGGAGTTGAAGAAAAAGTAGTCATCAACCGATCTGTGGATGAAATTCTTCCTGCAAATATCATCAAACTTTCTGAAGATGGCGCAAGTATGGAAACCCCCATCACCAGAGAGCTTTCACTAAAGGCAGCCGGAAAGATTTTTCCTGTCAACATAAGCGTGGCTCCCGTGGTTACAGATGAAGGGCTTCATCTTGGGAAAATAATCATTTTGAACGACCTCACAGAGATCCATCGACTCCAATCAGAGATGAGACAACGTGAGAAAATGGCTGCTATTGGCAACCTTGCTGCAGGCATCGCACATGAGGTGCGCAATCCACTCAGTAGTATCAAAGGTTTTGCAACCTACTTTGCGGGTCTTTTTGATGAAGGAAGTGAGAATCAAAAGGCTGCAAAAGTGATGATCTCCGAAACTGAGCGGCTCAACAGGGTCATATCGGAGCTACTGGAATTTACCCGTCCTTCGGATTTCAAGCTTGAGAAAGCCGATATGAATGTCGTCCTAGATACTGTTTCCCGGTTGCTCCAACAAGATGCGATAAGTAAGGGCATTGAAATTGTAACCCAAGTTGATCAGGGCCTGCCACAAATTCAACTCGATGCAGATCGTATAGTTCAAGCTCTTCTCAATATCGGCCTTAATGGTATTCAGGCAATGGAGAGCGGGGGCCAATTGTCAATTAACGTACGAGCTTCTGGTTCTAGTGTACTGATCACAGTGTCTGACACTGGAGTTGGTATTCCTGAAGAGAACAAGGCTAATATTTTTGATCCGTATTTCACGACAAAAAATAAGGGAACCGGTCTCGGTCTCGCTGTCGTTAGAAAAATAGTGGAAGGCCATGGTGGAAGTGTCGACATATCAAGCTTGGAAGGCAAAGGCACGACATTCACAATTTCTTTAATATAAAATTTCCCCAAAGTGTGCAAAATGAAAGCAACAATACTTATTGTAGACGATGAAAAGGGCCACCTCGCGATGCTTGAAACTGTCCTTGGAGGCTGGGGCTATTCGACCTCTTCGGTCACAGATGGAGCAGAAGCAATTACTGCCGTTAAAGACCAGCCGTACGATGCCGTCCTTATGGACGTACGCATGGCGACGGTCAGCGGGATAGAGGCTTTGGAAGAAATCAAGGCATTCAATCCTGCCATCCCCGTATTGATAATGACGGCTTACTCATCGGTTGAAATAGCTGTTGAAGCCATGAAGCTTGGAGCTTACGACTATCTGACCAAGCCGCTAAATTTTGATGAACTCAAAATCATCCTTGAACGAGCTCTCGATCATAGGCGCCTGTCTGATGAAAATAGGTCCCTCAAGGAGGCCGTATCTCCTGAACAAACTCTTGGCGGCATTATTGGATCTAGTCCCGCCATGGCTGAAGTCACTGAGATGGTGAAAGTCGTTGCCCCTACTGAAGCAACTGTTTTGATTACCGGAGAGTCCGGGACAGGCAAGGAGCTCGTCGCTCGGGCAATACACTTCAATAGTAATAGAAAACATAAGCAACTCGTTACAATTAACTGTGCAGCCCTTTCCGAAACCCTATTGGAATCAGAGCTTTTCGGACATGAGAAAGGTGCTTTCACAGGTGCTGACAAAAGACGCGATGGTCGGTTTATGCAAGCCAACAAAGGGACAATTTTCCTTGATGAAATTGGGGAGATTCCCTTGCCTATGCAAGCAAAACTACTCAGAGCTGTTCAAGAACGAGAGGTCCAAAGGCTAGGCAGCGACACACCGCTACCTGTTGATGTTCGTATCGTTGCTGCAACAAACAGAGATCTCAAAAAGGAAGTAGAAAAAGGTAACTTTCGTGAAGATCTCTATTATCGTCTACACGTCATGGCCTTGAAAATGCCAGCACTCCGTGATCGTCAGGATGATGTTCCTTTGCTTGCAAATTTCTTCCTTAAACAATTTGCCGATAAAAACAGGAAAAAAATAATTGGGTTCACGCCTGTCGCCATGGATATGCTTATTCGTCATTCCTGGCCGGGGAATGTGCGGGAACTGGAAAATACGGTTGAACGGGCGGTTATACTTTCGATGGGAGAGTATGTGACGGAGAAGGAACTCCCCCCTTCTGTTGTCGAAAGTTATGAATTGAATGAATCAACAGGAGCAAATACTCTTCAACTTGGCGGGCAGCCGCTTGAGGCCATACAGAAACAGGCAATTCTTGCGACACTTGAAAAGACGTGCTGGAACAAGAGTGAAGCCTCAAAAATTCTCAATATTACAAGAACTACACTGAATAATAAGTTGAAAAAGTATGGTATGTAACCCTTGTTGTAAAAGTTTGGTGAAGAAGTATTGTCATTGACGTCTTCAGTAAGACAGGAACAATTATCCAAAATACAATTTGCTCTGATCTTACAGGTGATGCTTCTATCTGCTTTATGTATCTGTAAAACTTTACCAGCATAATCCCTGCCTTCTGACTGGTTGCTAATTATACAATAATCTCACTTGTCTCATGCAATAAGCACATCAATATTTTTGAGATGAATGGAAAACATTCAAAATATCCACAGCATCACCCTGAATGCGGTAAGGGATGATGTAAGGTGAGATAATAACTTCTCTTGTCATAGGGACTCGGCCAGGACGACCGCTTTCAGGGAATTGTTTGAGTCGTTGGCAGCCATCCCAGATGCGATGTGCTTCGGACTGCATTATCTCTTCATCTGACTGCTCGGCTAAGTAGCTTCGAATAGAGTTAAGGTCTCTAATTGCGTTCTTTGTCCAACGTATTTTAGTCAGCTTCAACCTTCAGCCCCCACTTTTCAAAAGCACTCTGCACTTCGAATGCTGTAGCGAATTCGCCGTTATTGGCTTGTTCTAAGCTATCTATAGTCTGGGCTATCTGCCATGATTGTTCTTCTAAAAAACGCTCAAGGGCACTTGCAACAAGGAAAGACTTGCTTCGGTTTGTAGCCTTTGCTAGGGCGTCTAATTTTGTTGCGGTTTCATCTGAAACGCGGGCGGTTACTGTGCTCATGATTAACTCCTTTTATACAATGTATTCATTGTATACATTGTAGTCAATCGATAACTAATCAAGTTTATGCTCCTATTTATAATTTTTTCGTAAGATGTGGAGTTCCTAGTATTTAATCTCTGAACGATGGCCTATCTTCCCCTCCCAACCTTCCGAAGGGGCTTTTTCTTAATCCTTCGCATTAACTTTTTCATTGCCTGAACAACATTTCCAACTCGCTCAAGACTCGCTCCAATTCGCTCAGCAAATCCCGGCAGCCTTGAATTTCCCTTTCCATCTTGGCTATCCGCTGATCTTGATCGTCCAGACGGTGACTCTGTTCTTTTTCCATTCGGCTCAATGTCTCCGATAAGGTCTTCTTTAATTCGTTCATGGCTTAATCCTTGAGTAAAATGGCGGGACGGTTTCCGACTTTCCATATCTGTTCCGTGTTCGTTCCTGGCGGAAGAACTAAGAATCTCCGGTGTTTTTCCTGATAGGTTGTTACTCCCCAGCTTTTGATTTTGTTCTCTATTACTTTCTGTCGTTCTATCTTCTGGGAAAGCTCTGAAAGGGTGCTGCCCTGAATGTTTATCCAGAACAAGGTTCCGCCCACCAAAACTAAACAACTTATTATTGTCATGGCCATGGAGATTGCTACGGGGAACTTTAAGGATTGGCGCATGTCTCGGATCAAGTTTTGCTGCAACTTCTTGACCTCGGATACATCCTTTTTCATAGCGGCTTCTATGGTATTCAGCTCTCGTTTTGCAGATATCTGCAACTCGTTGCTGAAGCACTTCAATCCTTTTTGAATTATCTCTTTGGAAATCTGCGCTTGCTCGTCCATCTGCTGTTTCATTTTCTCGGCTAAGCTCAGCGCGTTGTTTGAACTGTTCGGCTGTCCATGATTCTCCATAAAGCACTCCTTTTAGCCTAATACGGCGGTTCTTTCTCTTTTGAGAAACTGACATGTTTTCATTTTGTGGCTGCTCAATAGTTATATAATCCTTGCCCTTGCGGGGAACGGTAAAACCAAAATCCTCAAGTGTTTTAACAATGTCTTGCCGGTTATGAATAAGACCGGCTTCAACGCCCTGAACCAGAGCTTCAGTTACGGTCTTTCGGACTTCAGAAGCATTGCCAGCTTTGTAGCTCTGGATAGAACTTCCGGGGCTGACCAGACGCGCACGTCTCAATTCATCTGGACGTGCCCAGTTGTGACGGCGATTGTGAAGTTCACACCAAGGATTATATTGCTTGTCCCAACCGGGCGGACATGGGTTGAAAGCTTTATCTGTTCGCAATTCTGTGCGCGGGATTACAAAATGCAATTCATGATGTCCGGCGTGGCTGTGTCGTACCCATAGTATTGAATATTGGTCCGGTTCCATTCCTGCGAAAGCTATAGATTCAAAACCATCCATGAGCTTTTTCTCGTTTTCGGGCGTAACCTTGTCTTCTGGAGCCCATGAAAGAACGCCGGAGGTGTAACGCCATTTGCGGGAAGTGGTATCGATTAGATCACAAACTAAATCTGGATCACCGCGCAGAACTTCGGGCGGACTCTTTTCTCTTTTATTCTTGTCGGTAACGTAGCCGATGACTTTTGAGCCTCGTCCGACTCCATGTCTGAATACTTTCATAAGCATTTTAACTTCTCCTCAATTTCAAGAAGTCCAAGCACAACCTGTGCAGATTCGGCATTTTTTTTATAGGTATTTGCCCAGCGTGCAAGCTGGTTTAAATTATTGCCGATGCGGACAAGTTGAATGACTTTTTGTCTCTCCGCTTTTGTTTTTCTGACTCTTGGGCGATCCAGTTGCACGCGCACGTAATCGCCCAAACTCATGCCTTCGGTTTTAGCCTGAAGGGTGAGTATTGCCTTTTCTGTCGGAGTGACTCTTGTGTTCACGAAGGCTGTGCGTTTTTCGTCTTTTATATTCATTGGAGTCAAAACCTCGCAGAGGAAACCGTGCTTGCACGACTCTTAATCTTGTGTGGGATCGAAGGGAGAGAATCTCCCTCGCCAGTCCCAAATGTGCAACATTGGGTAAACTGGCTTGGACATCTACAGATTATTACTTCACACGATTCACCGACGATATTACCAGCGCGAGAAGGAGTCTCAGGTTTAACTCCATAAAGAAATATGGAAGCATTTAGGACAGGATTAGTGCTAACTCCTAAAGTACGTGTCATAGGTGTCATAGCCGTCATTTCTGTTGTAGGTTGTTGATTTTATGATCATTTTTAACAGTGACATCTGATGACGCCTTAAAAATAGGTGTCACCTTAGGTGTCATCGACTTATCACTCTGTAATTCTTCACTTTTGAATGGCTTAGTGACACCTATGACGCCTATGACGGGCTTTTCAGTAGAAAAATATTTTGAAAGCGTGCCGATGATTTCCGGGGTGAGTTTAGCGCCTCTTTCCTTGCTGTTGCGTCCTGTTTCAATGCCTAGTTTTTTGTAAGTCTTGCCGACAGCATCCGGTATGATGTGAAAAGATACTGGAAGATCGCGATTGAGAAATTCAACTATTTTTGAAGTAGGCAGCAGTGATAGATTGAGCTTAGTGGAAAGTTCTACGATGGCCTTTGCAACTCTGCGCTCAATGGCTGAAGCTTCTTGAAATTTGTTCCCGGCAGAAAGAAGGGTCCAGACTTGCCTTTGCTGTTCCTGAAGCCATTCCATCAAGATAATTGTTCGCTGGACGCTTTCATGATGCACTGGACACAGTTCAGATTTGCCCATGCTCCAGCAATCCAGCATATGAATGATCAAGCAAAGCTTGAAGAAAGCACCTCGCAATTTGGGGGCGAGTGCTTCGAACTGTTCGAGTTGAGGTTGATACCAATGAACAAGAACTTGGTTGTCGTACCAATCTTTCACGTCTCGTTTGGCTGCATCGGATAGTTTGATAATACAGGGTGAATTGTCTGAACCAAATGAAAGATCTAGAGCTTTATAAACAAGTTCATGAATGTGCTTGGCTGGCTCTCCGTCAAAGCTTTCTGATGTCCATAAGGGCGGGGCTTCCTGCTCACAGCGGATGAATAAGAATCTTGGAAGAAATCCAGAAACAGTGTCTTTGTGTTTAAACAGAGATGGAAGCAGGGCAGGTTGAACTGTTCCAAAAATTGAAACACAGGCGTGTGGTATGTGAAGAGCGTCTTTTGTGCTGCGGGACACCTTCCAAGGGCCGCAATCGTAAGCTGAAAGCAAGCGGGCTTTATCGCCTCCGTCACCACCTTTATTGTCGTACCTTCCGAGATCTGCGAGCATGCCGGACAGCTCATCTCTATACCAAAGTATACCACGGGGATTATTAGAGAGAATAGAGCCTACGGCTTGAGTTGTACTGTCTTCGACGTAAATTTGTTCCCAAGTTGGGTAGATTGGCTTTTCTGGGGGAGTATCATTCTTACGTTGAGCACGAGCAAAGGAGCCTTGCCATTCCCTTAATTCGAGTTCATATGTGTCTAATTCAATTTTGTGCTCATTAAATGAAGTGTTTTCTCGCTCATGAATAGGCTTCAAAATAGCATTCGAACAGGGACTTTTGCCCATTCCAGAACGGGCAACGAGTGCCCAGTATAAATTAGGATGAGTAATCCAACTTGGTTTTACTTCTAAGCCTCTGGTTCTGCCGACCGCCGCACCGATCACAGCAAGGAAGGTCACAGCTGGAACGGCAAAAGGAACCGTATAAGCAGAAGCTGCAACGGACAGCGACTCCTCAATTCTGGCTGGAAGCACTCCTTCGGGAAAAGAAGCCGGAGAGGGGAGCAGGTTACTCCCCTCAGAAGGCATTAACGCCATATCAGACATTGATTTCATCCTGAGTAGGAATGTCTTCAATGAGTTTGCGTATGTCGCATACACGCCATGCTGTGGTGCGTTCGGATAGTTTAACAGGCTTGGGATATCTGCCCGTTTGAATTCCTTTCCACCAAGTTGTTTTTGATACAGGAATGATCTTCAGGACATCAACAAGTCTGACAAAACCCGTATTAGGCAGTTGATATGAACTCTGGTTCGTCTCGGTTCTCATAAGCTTTCCTCCGTTTTTTGACGTTTGAGGAAAGCCTACAAGAATCGGTTTGATTTACTAGACGGGTAAAAGGGGTAAGAGGGGTAAAAAAGTGTTATTTTTTAATAAGTATCTGTTTTTAATGTTTATAATTATGTAGGTAAATTCATATTTAAGGAGTTAAATTGAAAATTTTACCCCATCAATATGATCAGTCGTCGAGTTTTACTGCTACAGGAATGCGTTTCCAAGCCTCGTCCATGGCTGTGCCGAAAGGTTTTCCCTTTAAGTTTTTAAAATCTGGATAGTGAGAGATTATTCGTGCATAAAAATCTTTTCTTTTTATTGTGACAAGATCTTTTCTGTGATTTGTGTTTTCGCGAATTGTATCTCCCATTGCAGAGCATGCAGGGATAAACCATTTCTTCCAGTTGTTTTTGTCTATGATTTCATTCGCTTCTACAAGCATTGCTTCGAGAGATTCAACCTTTTGCTCTAACGCATGAATATACTGTTCAAAAGTTAAACCATTTTCATGAAGTCGATTTGAAATGTTCTTTTTTTCTTTTTTATTACCTTGAGAGTTTAATATGGTTTTTCTTTCCAGCTTTCTTCCTTCGTAAACCTGCTCCAAGGTTCTGTGCAGCCATGCATCTTCGAATTTTCTATGCGTATATTTGCAAGCTAGTGCAAAACATCCTAGTAATATTATAGATATAGATATTTGCATAGGCATACTAAGATTTAAATGAATGGCGCCAAGAATTGATAGTGATAAAGTAAAACCGTAAACAATATTAAGTTCAAAAATTAAAAAAGTTAACGCAGTCATTCGAAACGCTTTTCTCATCATTTTTTTAATCATGACTAATCACCTTTTATGTTAGGTATTTTATTCCCATTCTTTAATGCTTCCAAATAATCAGCCCACCATTGCATCATCTTACGGCGTTCTGGCAGGTAGTCGGCGTGGTTATATGCAGCGCGGACACTGTTTCCTTCAACATGGGCGAGTTGTCTTTCAATAACATCAGGCTTCCAACCATTTTCATTCAGATTTGTTGACGCCATAGAACGAAATCCGTGTCCGGTGAGTTCCTCTTTGCTGTATCCGAGGCGGCGCAAGGCTCCGTTGATGGTATTTTCACTCATGGGACGTGATTTGCTGCGTACGCTTGGGAAAACATAATTTCCGTTACCAGTGAGCGGTTTAAGTTCGTTCAGTATTTCTAAAGCTTGTCTTGATAGTGGTACTATGTGAGGGCGACGAGCTTTCATCTTTCCGGCGGGTATACGCCATTCAGCTATTTCAAGATCTATTTCGTCCCACTGCGCATGTCGCAGTTCTCCGGGGCGGACGAATACCAGCGGGGCGAGCATTAAACCGTATTTGGTAATGTCTCCACCTTCGTATTCTTCGATATTGCGGAGCAGGGGGCCTATTTCTTTAGGTTCAGTGATTGCGGCCAAATGTTTTTCTTGGGCGGGAGGGATTGCGCCTTTTAGATCTGCGGAGGAATCGCGAGTGGCGCGGCCTGTTGCTACTGCATAACGTAGTATTTGACCGATGATGCTGCGTACACGGTGGGCCGTTTCAATAGCTCCACGGTTTTCAATGCGCCTGAGTACTTTTAAAATTTCTGGTGGATCAAGTTGATTGACCGGAGTCTTGCCGATCCAAGGGAAGCAATTAAGTTCGAGACGTCTAATGATTGTTTTGGCGTGGCCTTCGGTCCATGTGGGTTTGAATTTGCTATGCCACTCACGGCTGATTGATTCAAATTCATTTTCTCCACTAACAGCTGCCTTCTGGCCTTTCTTGTGATCTGATGGATCAATGCCACTCTCTAAGATTTTTCTTTGATCTTCTCGCTTGTTTCTAGCATCTTTTAAACTAGTAGCAGGGAAGGAGCCTAGTCCTATCATTTTACCCTTGCCGTTAAAACGGTAGCGAAATCTCCAGAGCTTTGACCCGTTTGGTTTAATTTCCAAGCAAAGTCCATTTGAGTCGGTGATGCGATAGATCTTATCTTTGGGTTTTGCCGCTTGAATTTGCTTAACGCTTAGAGCCATAAGAATTTCCTCATTTGTGTGAGTACGGTTTTTTTAAAAACATGAATAAACCCATCCGTACTCACATCATATCGCGGATGTCAACGGCGTTAACCAAACTATAACGAACGCAGAAAAAACAAAAAACCCTTGCTATTCTGTTGAATAACAAGGGTTTAAGTGACGTTAATAAACGTTATGGGACAGTATGAAATTGGGGTTATGGTGGAGGCGGGGGGAATCGAACCCCCGTCCGGGAATGCTCCACTAAGACATCTACAGGCATAGTTCAGGTATTGTTTCTCACTCTCATGGACGCCCCTGAACGGGCAACATGTGAGCCAGCGCGTGCTAGGTTCTCACTGCTTTCGGGACGTGCAACCGAAAACTAGCCAGCCTGATGGGTTTTGTGTCAATGCAGATATCAGACATCAAAGCAATGACATAGCGGCTTAATTAAGCTGCTAGTGCGTAATCGTAATTGTCGTTTGCAATTATGATTGTGCCGCTTTTTACGAGGCCAGCGGCGCCTCGACCTGCAGCCTCAGCTTCTCTCATCCCCGTCGAAACCAGTGCGCCCCCATTTCAAAGAACTCTTCCTAACTCTATTATAAGACATTTAGAAGAGGATGCAATAGCCCGGTGAAAATAAATAACCGGAATCTATGCGAGAAGTCGGTACGATTATACCATTGCTCAGTTAATGGCAAGAACCTTAACTGCTCAAAAAAATTATTCCCAGCCGTCTTTGCAAGGTCCACAAAGATGGGAGCAAAGAGAACTGGATATTGGATTAAATCCGCCTTTCTGTACTTGTCCGGTCAGGGTGTTGCGGCATGTATATTCTAATTCATATTCGCAGACCCAGTGCGCAAGAACATCGCCGTTAACATCAGCGCAAGTTACGGTTGCTGCTCCAAAATCTATGCGCTCTTCAATGCAGGCCGCTCCACCTTTGCATTTGTATGTGATTGTTTCCGCAAATGCGCATGCGGCCGTGATAATCATGATGGAAAGGCTCAACATTAATACCCGGCATATTAAACGTGACTGCATATAAACTCCTGTGCGAATTAATTTTAACATGAATACTTAACCTTTTATTAAGTCTATATCATTAGCCCTTTCATGTCATGTGACAAAGTGTTAATAGCAATCCATCAAATATAATTTTACTTTGGAGGAAATATGGAAAGCCCTTTTAAATTTTATGTCTATGAAGATTCTGCTTATATCTATGATCAAAATCAGAAGCGTATTTTTCAGATGGGAGTAAAAGAAAGCAGTGACGTTGAAGTGGACGTAGAAGCTCTTATCCTTGAGTCAGGAGAAGAAGTAAGCAAAGAAAAAGCTTGGGAAGTCTCAGGGTTAGATACACTCGGCTAAATTTAATTCTTTACTGTCCATTGGATTATCGGGAATCACAGATTTGAAGGTTTTTACGCATTCGGGACATAGCTGGAATTCTGAGTTTTGCGTAATGATATCCATTGCTTTGTTGTGAGCCATTGCCTTTCTATACGGACGGTCTGTTGTGAGTGCATCATACACATCGGCAACAGCGATTACGCGTGCCCAAATCGGAATTTCATTACCTATCAAACCATGTGGGTAGCCTTGACCGTTCATTTTTTCGTGATGATAAAGGACTGCCGGTATAACATCTTCCATACTTGGAATAGGGCGTAATATTTCGGCTCCCAAGCTAGGGTGTTGTTTGATTAAATTGAATTCTTCCGGGGTTAATGGACCTGGCTTTAAAAGAACATCATCTCTTATTCCGATTTTACCAAGATCATGCAGTCGTGCAGCAAATTCGATTCTTTCTAAATCGTGAGGGTTAAACGACATTTGTTTTGCAATTTTGACTGAAATAGATGCCACTGTGTCAGAATGTCCACGTGTATAGGGATCGCGTGCTTCGAGTGCTTGAATTAGGCTTGTTATGCTGCCAAGTATAAGATTTCTTTCTGTTTTTAAAAGTTCACGTTGTTGCAGCACCATTTTGAAATGGTCACTAAGTAGTTTTTCCGCAGTAATTACAAGCTGGTCAATATTGAAAGGCTTGACCAAAAAAGCGGAAGCTCCTTTATGCAGTAACTCGCGCATTGTTCTACGGTCGCCACCTGAACTCATTATAACAAAAGGGATACTTGAAAGGTCCGGATTTTTTTGAATTTTATCACAAAATTCAATTCCATCCATAACAGGCATGTTTATATCTGAAAGAATGAGGTCCGGAAGTTCATTGGAAGCAATTTCGTAAGCTTCTGATCCGTTTGATGCTGTTATAACATTAAATCCTGCGTCAGAAAGACCGGAATTTACAACTTTTAAAATGTATTTTGAATCATCGACTACTAAAATCAATCTATCTCTGAGTAGTTTAGATTTATCTAATATCTCTTGTACATAAGGAAAAAGTTCTTTGCCTGCTTTATTCTTGGTTATATAAGCCGCAGCTCCGACTTCAAATCCTTTTTCTATCTGTTCATTTTTTTCATTAGTGGAGAGAATGATAACGGGAGTAGATTTCGTTTCAGGATTATTCTTAATTTCAGTGCAAAGCTGATATCCATCCATGTTAGGCATGATTACATCGGTAATTACCAAATCGTAATGCCTTTTGCGAATGTGATTAAGCCCTTGAAGGCCGTCGACTGCTTCAGTTACATCAATACTCCGGCTTTTGAGCTGTGAGCTCAGGACAGACCGTATGGTTTTACTGTCATCGACAATTAAGACATGCGGGTTACGCATTCATACTCCATAGTATTATATCAAATAAAAAGCTGAATTTATTACTATTAACAAAGTAATGGCTATGTTTTCTAATTATATTATTAGTGGCCTAATAATGAAAAAAAGTAAAGGTCAGACCATCTGGTCTAACCTTTACTTTAGTTATATGTGAAATGTCTATTGATTCTGTTTGGCTATTTTTTTAAAAAACAATTTTTTAATTAATATGAAAACATTTCAATCCAAAGAACTGCTCCAAGTTCAACGGTTTTTCCTTTGATTTTATAGTCTGCATCATTGAGAGCTGCAAAACCCCACCAGCCGGATTTAGGACAAGCAAAAGTGAATACGCCATTAGCGTCGCAAAGAACTTCTTGAGTAACCATACATTCATATGGAGCTTTATATTTTGAGTCTTTGTTGTAAAGTTCAACTTCAACACGTGTGTAAGGAGCCGGCTTGCCATCGAGTAAAACTATTCCTTGAAATACGTTGCCGGAATAATTTCCCCAAGGACGGGTGAGAGGAACAATCTCAGTTTTAACACCTAAAGGTTTATTCCAGTCTTCACCTTCATTAAAAGCTGACACAATTGTTTTTGTATAGTGAATTATATAGTTGTCTTCAGCTGGTTCTGGATATGGAGTAGGCTCCATGAAGAATGTATACATTCCCGGACGTTTAAATTTAAAAGATGTTGTAAAACCATTATGACCGAGAAATTTGGACTTTTTTAAGGAACTCAAAAGATCTGTTTCTTTTCCTTCATGATAAACACTGAACTTTTTGGGCTTAACTAGATCCATTCCTGCAAGTTCGAAAGGATGTGCGAATGATAATTCCATGTTGATTGTTTTTTTCTCAGGAGAAACAATAGAAGTGTCAGGAATCAACATTCCGAAATGTGCATGTGCGCTTGCTGCCGCCGCAAATAATGCGATTGATGCAATTAAAGCGATTAAAATTTTTTTCATAACAACTCTCCATTTTTAAATTTAAAGTTTTACTTTTTTCTAGAAGTTAAAAATGCCGCAATCCCGAAAAAGCCAAAAATATATCCAATCCCTGAAAATATTTCCTTTATTCCTGGACCATCTTCTTGTTGATTTAAGATCAGTCTTTTTAAGGTATCTACCTTAGTGTTTAATTCTTGTATTTGAGCACTCAGCAAGGATGTATCCGTGTTCGTTAAAGTGGTTTTAACGTTGGATGTAATTTCTGTTTCTGTTTTTTGTGGCAGTTCAGATGACGTAGGCGAAGCATTCGGGAAAATATCTTCTGGAGTTAGAGTCCATTCGTTTCTATGACCTTCAGAAGCTATGAGAACAATTTTAAGTCCTGCGTGGTCAGAAGAAATTTCTTTTGGAATGGGAAAATTAAAATTGCCGTCGTCATCAGACGTTCCTGTCAAAATCTGTGCGCCGGTTGTCAAATTGAAAACTTCAATTTTGCCTTGATGCACTCTTTTTTTTCTCGAAAAATAGCTTTCAGTAAAAACTTCAGATCCTTCAACATATGCAAAGACTGAAACTCTATGAGCTTGTGCGGGGAGGGTAGAAAAAAACATCACTAAAACTAGAAACATTGTCGACAACAGCATACGAAATATTTTTTGAGGCATGATTAAAGACCTTTTAAGTTTTTATTACAAAATATTAACTGCAAAGTGATACACATTTGAAAAACGTATACAGCTGCAAATATGTCAAGTCAATCGTAATTTAAAAAAAAGAAGGTCAATTGATAATAAAAAGCAGGGGATTGAAGAATGAGGCAAGCAACAATTAAACGCATGCGTTTATTGGTCAGTCAAAGGTGTACCCGAAGTTGATAGTTGTGTTTAAAAAACCGTCCGGGTCATGTGCTTTTCTTCCGAAGGTTTTTAAATATCTTACATCTGAACCGATGGTAAAACCTGAATCAAATTCATAAAGGAAGCCTAAACCGCCTCCGGCAACAGGAGCGCCGTCGGAAATATTAAAATCTGTATTCGGGTAGCCGAAGAAAGAATAACCGCCTTGAGCCGCTATGTAAGGCGTAAATTTAGAGTCAGTATAGAATCTGTAAAGCAGAGAAGCTGTAAAAGTGTATGTGTTAAAACTTTTTGATTTATAATCGTAAGAAGTTCCGTTGGTTGCATTACTAGATGCCGCCAAAGAGCCGGATCTTCCTGAAGTTCCACTGATCATCATATCTCCGCCCAGTCCCAGCCCGGAAGGATAAAAGTGGCGGATAGTTAATCCTCCGGAAGGGCCAAACGAAGCATAAGGTACATCTGTTTTAGACTTTGTAGAGTATTGTGTCCCTACGGCCGCTCCAATAAATGTTTCTGATTTTTTCTTTGAAAGAAAAAAACCTTGATTCTTTTTTAAAGGTCTTCCTTTTTTAACTCTGATCGCAAGGTCATATTCTTCCTGAGCAATATCACCCGGCTGCCTGAAATCTGAAGGTGTTTTTGTAGTTGTAGCTATTGGCGCTGTTACAGATGGTGCAGCAGCTTGCGGCTGAATTATTTGAACAGGGCGGGCAGGCCAGAATCCTAACTGTTGAGGCTGTTGTTGAACTTGAACGTATCTAATGACAGGAGCTTGAGTTGGTACTGATTTGTATGATTGCTTGGGCGCTGGCGCGACGTATTGATGATCTGAACTTATTTGATCGTCGTTTGTAGACAGTTCTGAAATAATTTTATTTGAAGTAGGATTTTCGCTTATATTATCAGCAGGTGCGGCTACGGATTCTGATTTATCCGCATTTGCAGATTCAGGCTGTGGAGTTGTTGAAACGTTGCCAATTTGTTGAACAACGCCGATCTTAATCAGCTCTTGTGCAAGTGATTGTCCGTTAATAATCACGTCGGCTAAAATTGTATTTTCGTCGTTTTTTCCAGTTTCATTGATTTCTGCCTCTTTCATCAGAGCAATGCTGCTGCACTCCAGCTTACCTTTCGCTTTGTCAACTTCGGGCGAAGGAATTATTCCGGAAATTTTAATTTTTACAGGGTCTTGCCCATCTTTAAGAACTATTAAAGATGTGGAGCTATCAACTGCTATAATCTTTCCCTGCCATGCTTGAGCTGAAAGAGGGAAGATTAAAAGTAGTATAAAAAGTGTCAGTATGCGCATTTTTACCAGCCGCTTGTGTTTAAATTTTCATGCTCATAAAACAGATCGGCAATGATCAAATAATCTTAACGGTTTAAAAAATAAAAGTTGTAAACCAATGTATATTTTATTCTTTAAATTGATTGTTTTGGCCTGATAATGACATATTTAAACAAGCTGTAAAACCTTAATATAAAAATTATCTCCAACCGATTGGTTCATATCCTTTTTCAATTAGGCATTTTTCTACAAAATTACGGTATACAGCGTCTGTATTGTCTTGAACTGCTCCGCCAACAGCTCCTCCGGCAGATCCTCCCGCAGCTCCTGCAAGCGCGGATGTTCCCGGGCTGCCAGTCACAATGCCAATGCCTAAACCTATTGCGCCCCCGACTAAGCCTCCTTTGAGGCCAGTTTTAACGCTTTTTTTACCTCGTGATTCTTTACCGACATTGTCATCAGCAAGCTTCAAGCAGTATTGGATATCTTGATTTGTCTGGGCCTTACCGACTGCTTTAGAATGATCATTCGGGTATATTGCTGGTTTTTTTGCACAAGCCGGACACGCAAAAATAAAAACTAAAAATAAAAGGAACGAGATCGTTTTGTGAAACATATGTATGTACCGCTGTATTTAAATAAAGGATTAAATTGAGGGGATTTTGATTGAGAACTTTGTTCCTTTGTCGACTGCAGATTCAACTTCAAAAATGCCCTTATGGTTCTGGGTTATAATAAAGTACGAAACAGAAAGGCCTAAGCCGGTGCCAACCCCTGGTGCTTTTGTTGTAAAAAATGGTTCGAAAATTCTTTTGCGAATGTCTTCGGACATTCCCGGTCCATTATCTTCAACTTCAATTATAATAAAATCTTTTTTGTATCTAGTTCTTAATGTAAGTTTTGGAGTTCTTTTTTGTGCAGTTTCAGCCATGGCAAAAGCGGCATTTTTTATAAGGTTTAATAAAACTTGCTCAATTTCAGTTTTAAAACAACTTATCATGTATGAATTATCAGCGTATTCTTTGACTATTTGTGTATGTTTAAAATCATATTTCTTACGTAAATCATAGTCGCAGGAAACAATGTCAATGATTCCATTAAGTAAGTTATTTAAATTGCATGAGGTCTTTCCTGCATCACTACGACGACTGAATTCAAGCATGTTTTTAACAATTTCTGCGGCTCGTTCTCCAGAGACTTGAATGCCTTCGATCATACGTAATATGCCCCTTTCATTAAGGTAGCTGATAATTTCATCAAAGGAGCATTTTTCATCATTTGTTGTGATGAGATTTTTTTTATACTCAGGTGAAAGTCTACGTAGAATGTTCTGGGTGCCTTGCAGAATGCCGGCTAGGGGGTTGTTAATCTCGTGAGCCATGCCGGCAGCAAGGCCTCCTACTGAGATCATTTTTTCAGTTTGAATTAACAGGTCCTGTGTTTTAACTTTTTCAGTCATATCAATCAGGGATGCAACCCGGTCTGTTGAACCGCTGATTTTTTCAACATAAACACTAACATTTCTGATTTCACCGTTTGCGCGTAAGAATTTAAATTCATAAGCGCGTGGAGCCGTGCTTTCATTATCTGTTCTATCTAAGTGATATTGATGCATTTTAGCTAATTCATCAATAGTTACAAAATCAGTCCATTTTTTTTTGTTTTTAATTTCATCATTTTTAAGACCACATAAGTCTGCAAAATTGCTATTGCATCGTTTTATATAAAGATCATCTCCAACTATCACTGTTGCTGTGCCGGTATTATGAAATAAACTGCGGTAGTATTGTTCACTTTTTATTAATTTAGCTTCAATCTCTTTTCTTGTATCAACTTCTTTTTTTAATTTGCGAGCAAATATCATCATGAACAGTAGAACAAGCACGACGGAGGCAAATAACAATCCTGTATAGATTATGGTTTCTTTTGTTATTTCATAGCGACCGATATTAGGATCAAAAAAGAAATTATCTAAATTTCTATCATCGGAAACAAGTTCCAGCTCTTTAAAATTGTCAGCGATATGTTTCCATCTTCCAGGATTGATATGACCGATTGTAATTAAATCAGGCAGGATCAGTTTGTTAATTTTATTAGCTTCGTACAGTAAATGCTCTCTTGATTTCAATGAACCGAATTTATTAATGATTATTTCTGTGAGTTCTTCTGGATTATTCAAAGCGTATTTCCAGCCTTTAAGGCTGGCTTTGAGAAATTTTCTAACTCTTTCAGGATGGTTAACTACCTGATTTTGCGAAGTAAAAAGACTGTCACCATAAAAATCAATACCATATGTAGCAGGATATATGGTTGAGTAAGGGATGTTGTTTTTTTCAAGATAGTAGGGCTGGTTGGTGATATAGGCTGAAATGATATCAATATTGGGATCGAAGTAATCTTCAGGAGTGGCAAATCTATCTATTAAATCTAGTTTATTAAGAGGGATCTCTTCTCTATTCAGCATTGCTAAAAGCTCAATTTCTTGCGAAGCCGTGTTCATAAGAATTTTTTTGCCCAAAAAACTATGAGGACTATGAAGAGCTGGAGTTGTTTTAGAAATAAAAACCAGAGGAGAGTGTTGAAAGATGGAAGCTAAAAGAACAACGGGTTTACCTTTGAGGTAATGTAAGAGCATTTCAGAATTCGTTACACCGAAATCTGCCTTACCTTCAACAACTTGATCAATAGGACTAACTTTTAGATCTCGTTCAACAATTGTAACATCAAGGCCTTCGTCAGCATAAAATCCTTTTTCAAGTGCTGCATAATAGCCTGCAAATTGAAACTGATGGAACCATTTCAATTGCAGAGTTACTTTTTCAAGTTTGTCTTCTGCTAAAACTTCGTTCGGGGATGAGCAAACCGATATAAAAATGAAAAATAATATTAATATATTTGGCAACAGGTTTTCAAATGGCCAATTTAGAGCGCGATAAGGATTTATAAAATATTTCAATGCTCCATCCTAGCTAGGTGTATGTATTAATATTGAACATATTTTTAGAGTACAAAATGCCAAAACTTACCAGATGGCCCATCCTTCTCCATTTGGATCACATGTCAAAACTTCAACCCCGTCTGCCGTAATTGCTATCGAATGCTCAAAATGAGCTGAAGGCTTTCTGTCTTTGGTGCAGATGGTCCAGTTATCAGATTTAGTAAAAATTTTATGTGTTCCCATGTTTATCATAGGTTCAACAGCTATGACCATTCCTTCTTCTAATGTGAAATCAGGAATCGCGCGAGTAGAGTAGTTGGGTACATCCGGGCTTTCCCATAGCTCTCGGCCTATACCATGCCCGATTAGCTCTTCAACCACCGAATATCCGGCCTTTCTTGCTGAGTCGGCCATTACTTTGGCAATGTCTCTCCACTTAATTCCGGGCTTCATTTTAGTCAGGGCGATGTTAAGGCATCCTTCAGTTATATTTAATAAATCCTGAACTTCTTTAGAAACTGTTCCGACACCATAAGAACAGGCGCAATCAGAACACCAACCGTCTAATTTTACTCCGATATCAATACTTACGAGGTCGCCTTCTAAAAGAACTCTTGATCCGGGAATACCATGCACAACTTCTTCATTAACGGATATGCAGGTTCCCGCAGGGTAGGGTGTGACACCTTGAACGCCTTTAAATAGGGCTATGGCTCCATTTTGGGAAATAAAGGACTCCACGGCTTCATTGATTTCAGAAGTCGTCACACCGGGCTTAACCATGCTTCGGGCAACCATATGAGTTTTCTGAAGCAATAATCCGGCCTTACGCATTTTAGCGATATCGTTTTTTGATTTAATTGAAATTTTTGTTCTCATAATAATTAATCGTAAATCTAGAGGAAATGGAAGTCAAAGGAGAATTTAAACAGAAAAAGCCCGTAGTTCAGATGAACTACGGGCTTATACATTCGTGGTAGCGAGGAAGGGAATTGAACCCCCGACACTGCGGATATGAGCCGCATGCTCTAACCAACTGAGCTACCTCGCCACGTTTCGGCCTTCGCCGCCAACGAGAGAGAGTACTATACGCTCTCCTTCTCCTTGGCAAGTAAAAATTTAACTTTTTTTGATTTTTCTTAAAATAATGCTTTTACTTAGCAATTCTAGATTGTTGACCATTCAACTTCAGCTCCAGAAAAAAAGCACCAATGGAGCCAGCGCAAGCCTGTAATATGCGAAGGGGCGTAAGGTTAATTTGCTTAAAAGATAGATAAAACCTTTGACTGCAATCCATGCTGAAATAAAAGAGATTACAAATCCGACTGCAAGAAACGGCATATCTGCAACCGTAAATAATTTGTAGCTTTTGAGCATATCATATCCGGTTGCGGCAAACATAATTGGAACAGCGGCAATAAAGGAATACTCTGCGGCAATTTTTCGTTTTGCTCCTAAAATCATGCCTCCCATAATTGTAGCCGCAGATCTTGAAAATCCCGGCCAGAGAGCTAGACATTGAAAACATCCGATACCAAAAGCTAATTTAGGTGTAAGTTCATCCAATGTGAAACAGCTGGCTTTTCTTTCTTTTCTTTCAACAAAAAGAATCATTAAGGCACCGACTAAAAGCGCCCACGCGACAGTGTAAGGATTAAAAAGATATTTTTTAATGGCATCGTGTGCGAGAAGTCCGAGGACTGACGCTGGTAAACTTGTTAAAAATAAGAGGTAAAGTCCTCTGGTTCCGGAAAATCTTTGTCCATGAACCGGGAAAAATAATCCCCAGAAACGTGACCAATACAATAATACCACCGCAAGGATGGCCCCTAGCTGGATAGCAACTTCAAAAGAAGAAGCCTTATCCCCGGTGAAACCAAGAAGATGACCTGTAATGATAAGGTGACCTGTACTGGAGACCGGCAAAAATTCTGTAAGACCCTCAACAACTCCGAGAATTGCTGCTGCATATAGAGAAGGCATTTAAAACCCCTTGAAAATCACAGTTAAATATCCAAAAAAAATCAATTTAAATAGTCATATAGTTATGAATAAGCTAATTGAAGAAGGGAGAAATTCCCTTATTTAATCTTGTGAAGCCGTGACTTAAATATTCCAGCCTGCTCGAAGTTGCAAGGGGGGGCAAGCTGGTGTAGTAATATGAATTAATAACAATCGTCTTCGAAGGAATTAAATATATGACAACCATCGTTCCTCATTGTGAGCTTACTCGCAAAGCTATTAAGTGGATTTCTGAAAAGCAAATCGAAACAGGTAAGACTCATAGATTATTGCTTGAAGAAGCCGCAATGCGTTTTAATTTGTCACCTAACGATGTGGAATTTCTTAATCGTTTCTATAAAGAAAATTCTGACAAAAGTCCTGAATGTGACTAAACTTTTTTTATCCAAAACAAGACTTAACAGTCTGCAATTCCTTATGGAATCAATTTGAAGATTCTTCATCGTCAGATATTTAAGGAACTTCTTTCCATTTTCACGTTGAGCTTGTCCGGCTTCATGGGATTGATCTTGATTGGTAGACTTTTACAATTCAGAGATCTTTTCATGGGCCAAAGTCTCGGCGCTCTTGAAATGGGAAAGCTGTTCCTATACTTGTGTCCTTTTTTCCTGCTTGTGCTGACTCCTATTGCTACTATGTTGGCAATTTTTCTGACTTTTTTGAGAATGAATTCAGATAATGAGATCACAGCTCTTAAATCAGGTGGGCTCAGCCTTTATAAGCTTTTACCTGCGCCCATTATTTTTTGCATGCTTTGCACTGGAGCAGATGTCTTTTTTTCATTATACGGACTTTCGTGGGGCACAGAAAATTTCCGCAATGCTTTGATGGAGTTTGCGCGAACCCGAAGTCAATTAGCTATTCAACCCGGTGTTTTTAATAGAGATTTTCCGGGATTAGTTTTTTATGCCGAAAAAGTTGATACTAAAGACGGCAAAATGCACTCTGTCTTTGTGCGCGACAGCACGCGAAAAAGTATGACTGCAACGATTGTTGCGCCGCTTGGTGAGATCAGAACTGATTCCGCTCGTGGAAGAATCATGGTTCATCTTGAAAACGGACGGATATATCAGCAGCAAAAAGATCAGCTAAGCGTTCTTAAATTTAAAAATTATGATGTTAGAATTCCTCTTGGTAACCTTCTGAAAGGTTATGATGTTGATGACCTGCGTCCTAAAGAAATGTCATGGGAAAAACTCGTCCGCATCAGCAGAGGAGGTGACCGTGCCGGTGATCTTGATCCGAAGTTTTATCGCAAAGTTCAAGTTGAGGTTCAAAAAAGATTAGCATTGCCCGTAGCATGTCTGGTGCTTGGTATGTTTGCCATGCCTATTGCCTGTATTTTCAGAGGGCTGAAGCAGCAGTACGGGTTGATTATCTCAATGGGGCTTTTCCTTGTGTATTACACCATGCTTTCACTTGGTATAACCCTTGGAGAAAGCGGGACTTTGTCACCGGTTGTAGGCTTGTGGGCTCCTAATACAATCTTTGCGGTTATTTCAATTTTATTATTAAAAATGGCTGTGATGGAACGCTCGTTTCGAATTAAACTGTCATTTTTCAAGAAAAAACGCAGGGAGGCAGTATGATTCGTAAATTGCTTCCCGGATATCTGGCGACATATGTACTGAAACAGAATCTGTTTTTGATGATGGTCTGTCTTGGTGTCGGAACGGGGATTTATCTTCTTTCCGATCTCTTTGACAGGCTTGATGATTTTATAGAAGCCGGACTTGGAATAGGGTTAATTCTCCGCTATTTTCTTGTTAAAATGCCGCTTATTTTTTCACAGATATTACCAGCAGTCTTTCTTATTTCCATGCTGATACAACTTTGTGTAATGGCTAAAAATAAAGAAATGCTCGCACTTAGAACCGGAGGTCTTTCTCTTGGCTGGTTTGTGCGCTTTTTTATTATTTACGCAGTTTTTTGGAGCATGGGACAACTTATGTTTTCGCAGGTCATCGGAGTTTATGGAGAGCAGGAAGCTTTTCGTATCTGGAAAGAAGATGTGCGCAAAAGTCAACTGGATAAAAGGGTGCTCCACAACATCTGGTTCCGAGAAGGAAAATACGTTGTTGAAGCTGATGAAGTGATGCCTTTCGGTAATAAAGCGAAGGGTGTTACAGTATATGAATTTTCCGAAGATAATAATCAGATATTAAAGGTAATTACATCTGAAAGCGCTGAAGTCAGTGAAAAGTATGGCTGGAAGCTTGAAAATGCTGTGGAACTCAGTCCTGATAAATTTTCATCGCGGAAACATCCAATTTATACGATGCCTCTTAAGCTGAATCTGAAAGTATTTAAAGCAGTTGATCCGGGGGCAGATCCGGCTCAGCTTCCATTATGGCAGTTGGCGGAAGTAATTGATCAGCTCAAAACATCCGGTTCAAATGTTGATCGTTTAATAACCGCATGGCATTCCAAGTGGTCATATGCGTTTTCTCTTCTGGCAATGGCACTTGTTTCACTCGCTTTGGTTACAATTTCAGAAAACATTTATCTGAATATAGGGCTCGGGTTGGCGCTGACGTTTACTTATTATGCTTTGTTCATGATTGGAGCATCAGCGGGGCAGTCCGGGGTTTTGCCGCCAATTGTAGCGGCATGGATCGGTAATATTGTGATTAGTACACTTGCAGGGCTTCGCATCGCATGGGTTCTTATCCCTGAATCTGCCGGTAAATACATGGGTCGTAATAAAAGACTTAAATAGGCTGGGGCTAAAACTTTTCGAATATAAAAAAGACCAAACAATCCGTTTTATATAACGTGATGGTTTGGTCTTAAAAAAAATGACAATTACTTGTTTTTTATTCTAACTGACTATTCGTTTGTATTGCTTTCGACATCTTCTATGGAAACCGGAGCATGAGCTAATTCAGGCATTGCTGTTTTATCCAGAAGATTCCAGAGCTTGGTGCGGTTCATGCCGCTCTTACTGGATACACATAGAGGTTTGACATGTAAAATGTCCTGCCATTTATTCTGAATTTTGGCACGTTCACCTTGTTTAGTTTTGTCTGACTTAGTCAGAACCGGCAGAATTGGAATATTGCATTGTCTAAAATACGATATCATGTCGATATCATTTTTCTGGGGAGTCAACCGGCTGTCGAGTAACACGACTGCTGCGGCAACGTAAGCGTTTCCTTCTAGGTAGCGGTCAATAAGTTGCCCCCATTTGGCCCGCTCTGTTTTTGAACATTTGGCATATCCGTATCCCGGCAAGTCAACTATGTAGTAGCCATGAGGTACGACTTCGTAATAGTTCAAGCTTCTTGTTTTACCGGGGGTTGCGCTGATTTTCGCAAGTTTCTTTCTTTCAGCAAGGCAGTTGACCAGTGAAGATTTTCCTACATTGGAACGCCCTGCAAGAATGATTTGAGGAACAGGCAATTGTTCAAGTTGATCGATCTCGTAAACGGTTTGCATCAATTTGAGAGTATTATTCATTAGGAATGGTCCTTAAATATTATGTTTAAAGTAAGGAACACTGATCACCCATTTGTTTCAGTGAGTCAAGTTAGATAATCTTTCAAGAATACATTTTGGTCAACCTTGAAAAAATAAAGGAGTTTAGATGTACACCTTTTTAATACTGAACGGTCCGAATCTGGGGCACGTTGGCAAAAGACAGCCAGAAATATATGGTTCTGATAAAATTGAAGATATTCCTGATCTATTAAAAAAAAATATGGGCAAAAATGCTGATCAAATAAAATTTGAATTTTTTCAGGCTAATTCGGAAGGCGCGTTGATTGACCGACTTGAAAAAGCCAGAAAAGATAAAATTGATGGAATTGCTTTTAATGCCGGAGCGTATACACACACTAGCCTTGCCATTGCTGATTCACTCGCATGGATTGATGTCCCATGTGTTGAAGTTCATATCAGTAATATCTGGGCACGAACAGAAGATCCCGTTAGGCAGCATAGTTTCATGGGGAAACATTGCATTGGAGTAATTGCCGGATTTGGAATTCTGAGTTATGTGTTTGCCGTTCAGGCATTGTTTTGTCATGTGACAGCCGATTAAATTAAACTTTTTAAGCGGATGTTTATTGAACTTATCGGCTGTTATTGTGAAGAATCAATATAAACAACTAGTATACATTGATGATTCATGCTGTCTTAGCGCTGTAGCAGACAGCTCGGGATTAATATTTCGACGTACCTTTAAAGGCTCGTACACTTAATACTTAGCGGAGTTAAAATGATATCTACTAAAGATTTTAGACCAGGATTGAAAATTGAAATTGATAAAAAGCCTTATGACATTGTAGAATTTCAGCATTTTAAGCCGGGTAAAGGTGGCGCTTTTGTTCGTACAAAGCTTAAAAATATGCTTACAGGACGAGTTGTTGATCAAACTTTTCGCTCTGGAGAAAAAGTAGAAAAGCCTGATATGGAAACAAAAGAAATGCAGTTCCTTTATAAAGATGGAACCGCTTTTGTACTTATGGATCTCGAATCATATGAACAGATGACTGTTGCAGCTGAAATCATCGGTGATACCGGTGGATTTCTTAAAGAAGGCGAAAGTAACAAAGCACTTCTTTATAATGGAGAAGTTATTGGAATGGAATTGCCGGCTTCTGTTGTTTTGTTAGTTACGCAGACTGATCCCGGTGTGCAGGGTGACAGAGTCAGTGGCGCTTCAAAGCCTGCAACTCTGGAAACAGGCCTTGTCATCAATGTTCCTCTTTTTGTTAATGAAAATGATAAAGTAAAAGTAGATACACGCTCCAAAGAATATTTAGGCCGTGAAAAATAAGCCTTTTTTCCGCTGTATTAATGATTAGTATTTTCTCCGGGTGGTTAATTCTGCCCGGAGTATTTAAACCAGCTCCTTTTATATAAAAATGGAGCGAAACGGAGGATGAGACACTGCCCAGCGAAAAATTCGCAAAAGAAATTTCCGGCTTGTTCTGGATTTTTTTAGCCGCCTTTCTTTTTATAAGCATGTACTCGTTCCATCCGGGCGATCCTACTCTTAATCAAGCTGTAAGTTCGAACTGGAAAATAAAGAATTTAATAGGGCCAGCCGGATCATATGCCGCAGGTTTAATGATAGATATGGTCGGAATCGGTGCTTGGTTGATACCTTTTTATTGCCTGTATTTAGGTCTTGCATCTTTTCTCGTAGCTTTAAAGCAGCCTTGGTGGAGATGGGCTGGCTTAGTATTGCTCTATGTCTGTCTTCTCTCATGGTCGTCTCATCCTTGGTTGACTGAATATCAAAAAAATCTGCCGATTCACGAAGGCGGGTTTATCGGTGCGCTGCTTTCAAAGTGGTCATTCCGTTATCTTAAGCCTGTCGGAGCTTTCCTTTTCTGGATGTTCACAACTCTTGCCGGAATTCAGCTGACTCTTAATTTGAGCTGGGCTTCCATCTGCAAGAGAATCAGAACTATACTTATTGATTTCGGTCTCAAAAATAAAGAACGCTATGACCGTAGAGCTAAAAGAGTAAAAACTGAACGAGATCGCAAAAAAGCAGAAAAAAAAGAGATCGCTGTAAAGACTGATACAGCTTCTAAAAATTTCGAACCTAAAAAGAAAATTGAAGAACAGGAAAGTGATTCTGAAGTTGTTTTAAAGCCATTTAAAGAGGCTATCCCTAAGAAAAAAGTTAAACCTAAGCCGCAAAAGATAGATACAACCGCTCCTTTTCCTCCTCTTGATATGCTGGTGGAGCCTAAAGTTACCGGTATTAAGGTTGATCCGAAAGTATTAGAGAATAAAACTGAAAGTCTCGCAGTTTGTCTTAAAGATTTTAATATTGATGGCGAAATAAAGAATGTTATTCCCGGTCCAGTTGTTACAATGTTTGAATTTCGTCCTGCTCCCGGTGTAAAAGTCAGTAAAATAGCAGGACTGACTGATGATATTGCCCTTGCTCTGAAAGCAATTTCCGTCAGAATTGAAGCTCCGATTCCCGGCAAGAATTCAGTAGGGGTAGAAATTCCTAACGATCAGCGACAGGTTGTTTATCTGCGTGAAATTTTTGAAGCAGACTGTTTTAAGAATGCCAAATCACCTCTGACAATGGCGCTGGGTAAAGATATTCAGGGTGAACCTGTTGTCGCGGATCTTATAAAGATGCCGCATTTACTTGTAGCCGGAGCGACCGGAGCCGGGAAAAGTGTCTGTTTAAACGGACTTCTCATGAGTCTGCTTTATCGTGCCGGACCTGATGAAGTAAAACTTCTGCTTATAGATCCCAAAAGAATTGAACTTGCTGTTTATGCAAGTCTTCCGCATCTTGTTCATCCTGTTGTAACTGATATGGCTTTGGCAAAAAGTGCGCTTGAATGGGCTGTTCATGAAATGGACCAGCGTTATCAGAAGATGGCTCGCCTCGGGGTAAGAAATATTGCCAGCTACAATGAGAAGCTGATCAAGATGGAAGGCGAAATGCCGGAAGATTTGGCCGATCTTGAACATATGCCTTATTTAGTTATTGTTGTTGATGAACTTGCTGACCTTATGCTGACAGCCGGAAAAGACGTTGAAATCAGTATTGTGCGGCTTGCTCAGTTGGCGCGTGCTTCCGGAATTCATATTATTCTTGCCACACAGCGACCTTCTGTAGATGTCGTCACCGGCTTGATTAAAGCAAACTTTCCAACACGAATTTCCTTTCAGGTTACCTCAAAACATGACTCCCGCACTATTTTGGATATGGGCGGTGCAGAAAAGTTGCTTGGTAGAGGGGATATGCTGTTTAAACCGAGTGGAGCACAACTTCGCAGATTACACGGTGCTTTAGTTGAAGATGATGAAATAAAATTGGTTGTCGATTTCTGGAAAAAGAAATATCCGCAAGACTTTGAGCTTGATTTTACCGACTGGAAAGAGACTTCGTCCGGCTCCACTCAGGGACGTATGCCCGGAGAGTCTGATGATCCGATATATGGCGAAGCTGTTGAATTTGTTCTTACACAGGGTAAGGCGTCCATATCTCTATTACAGAGACGTTTCCGTATCGGTTTCAACCGTGCGGCTAGATTTATAGAACAAATGGAACAGGACGGGATTCTCGGGCCTCAAGATGGCAGTAAGCCTCGTATAATTCTCGTTACGAAAGATTAATCCCAATAAAATCTGAACGGACAGCATTTTCCTCCTTCAGCCAGAGTCGTTTCGCGAACCATACGCAGATTTTTGCTGTAACCTTTGGCGAATGGTTCGTCGCGGGAACAGGACAACAGTTTGCAAAGTTCATCCGGTAACCCCATATCATAGTAGGCTTGCTGATAATTGCAGCGAATGACGTCAATTTTGAGCAGGTTGTCTTCTATAGACATCTCTGCAACCTTAATGGCATCACCCGTTTTCCAAACTTCAACGATAGATGAAAAGTGTTTAAGATTAGGTTCGTTTTCGGCCGTTTTTGCAAAATTTTGTCCAGCCTGAAATGCGGATGTCTTAAGGTTTTCTCTTATTATTTCCAGTGCTTTTTCTTTGCCTGATTTATTTGATATTGTTTCGTAAAGCTGTCCATAAAGTTCAGCTTCGATTTTACGGCGGGAAATTGCTGCGACAGGTTGTTCTTTCATAATTCACCTAACGGGGTTATATTTAATGTGTAAATTAACATTAAAATTGATCCATGAGGAACGCAATGAATTTTAGGTTCTGCATACTTATACTTACAGTTTTATTATCAATCGGTTCAATTGCTTCGGCAGATGAGCTGACCACTGAAATACAAAAAACATATGATTCCATTAAAACTTTTAAAGCTGATTTCAGTCAGACTTTGACTAATGCCGCGAGTAAAGAGAGTGAAGTCCGGTCCGGTAAAATCACTTTTAAACAACCCTCTCTGTTGCACTGGGAATCAATTACGCCCGAAAAAGAATTGCTGATAGTTGGTGAGTCTATTGTGTGGGATTATTTCCCGGATGAGAAACTTGCTCTTAAATATCGCACCAAGCAGCTCTTTAATTCAAAAACTATGATTAAGTTTATTTCCGGTAAAGCTAAGCTGGAAGAAGATTTTATAGTAGAAAATCAAGGGGAAGAAGAGGGGCTGATCAAACTTAAGCTTATGCCTTTTGAACCTGAAACAGGGCTGGTCCTAGCTTATGTGTGGGTTGATCCTGATAAAAAAATGCTTACAAAGATTCTAGTTGTGGACTTTTACGGAAACGGAAATGAAGTGCTGTTGAGAAACATTGAGATTGATCCAGCAGTAGCTGATTCACTTTACGAATTTACTCCACCTAAAGGTGTGGATGTGGAAGATAATACTAAAAATTAATAGAAATATATTCTAAAAAAAAGGGAGTGCAGATTTAAATCAGCACTCCCTTTTCTCGTTTACAGTCCTACGTCTTTCTTTAAAGACTTAACCTCATCCGAGGTTAGCTCCCGCCATTTTCCAGCAGGCAGATCTCCAAGTTCTACTTTTCCTTGTCTTGATCTTTTAATCTTCAAAATAGTCGTGTCGAAATCTCTGAACATCCGTCTTATCTGACGGTTTACACCTTGATTAAGAATCATCTCAATCTTGGTCGTATCTTTACCTTCGCTTAGTATTTTCACTTTCACCGGTGCGAGCCTGTCACCTTCACATAAACACATTCCGGTTTCCATGATTGCTATATTTTTAGGCGAAACAGGGCCGCGCACTATAACTTCATATACTTTGGGTAAATGCCATTTCGGATGAGTCAACCGGTTGCAGAGTTCTCCGTCCGTGGTCAGAATCAGCAGTCCTTCTGAATAGAAGTCCAATCTGCCCACAGGAAAAACTCGTTTCTGCCTAAAATTTAACGGCAGAAGATCAAGCACGGTTTTGCGCTTTTGCGGATCTTTAGCTGTTGTTACAGTTTCGATCGGTTTGTTTAATAAAATATAAACATTCTCAGCCTGTGAGTCATGTTTTACGGGCTTTCCGTTAACTTCCACCAGATCATTTTCAGGATCAACCTGAACACCTGGAGAATCAACACGTTCGCCGTTTATCTTTACTTTTCCTTGATTAATCAGCTCATCTGCGCCGCGTCTTGATGTTATTCCGGCAGAAGCTATAAATTTATTAAGCCTGATTGTTTCGGGATTTTTTGTGCTGTCAGCCATATTGTCCTTTAAACAGAAAGATCGTTTATCTTTATAGTTGCAGCGTCAGAAACATTCCTGACAGCAACCAGACTTCTGTTTAAGCTTTAATGACTTTGCTGGCAAGTTGCAGACTTGTGACCACATCAAGCATATTGGTTGTTTCACCGACAGCTCTTTTATCAAGCAGGTTGAAATGATCCAGACAAGTTCCGCATACAAGGATTGAAACTCCTGATGTTTCCAATGCTTGCAGTGTCTCCAGACAGGTGTGTCCGGCTGTAGCAAGCTTGACCGCGCCGTTAACCAGAATGATGCGCCACAATGAATCACCAAGCTCTGAAAGCGTTGCGACAAAGTTAAACATCAGCTTAGCGCCCAGTTCATCGTCTCCGTGACCTAAGTAATCACTATTAAGGAAAATCAGTGTCTTACTGCCTATTTGCGCCAATTCATCATCGCTCATTATTACGCAGGTCTCACAAGTTGCAGCTGTAGGAATATTGTTTTCCGAAGATTTTTTACCTGTAATGGAAATTAATGAATCATTTTTTTCTGTATGGACTTCGTATCCTCTTGTTGTCATAAATCTGGATACATTTTCCATCGCGGCTTCATTATCGACAAGAATAATAATTTCTTCCGGATTATCAGCTTCAATGGCGTTTTTACATTTAATAACTGGCTGAGGGCAGGGTAACCCCTGACATTCTATTTTTACTGACATAGCTTACTATCCTCCTGAAACTATGTTCAATCACAGGGGGCGCAAGTGGTCAAATCGAATAATACTATCCATTAAGTCTTGATATATCGGTTATATCTATTACATGATAATCGGTGCTTGCGATTGATTCAAATGAGAAGTATGGAGAATATCGCATTCGGCTTTAAGCCCAAATAAAGGAGATTACTTTGCCCAAAGGCGATAAATATAATTACTTGAACAATAAACACCTTGTTAAAAGGTGTTTATCTTATTTTAAACAGTACAAATTCAGAATTTTCATAGCATTTATATCTATGGGATTTGTTGCAGCAGCTACAGCGGCTACGGCTTATCTTATTCAGCCGGCTATGGATGATATTTTTATTAATAAAGACCGCGAAGCTCTGTTTTTAATCCCTATCGCTTTTGTCGTAGTTATGCTCGTTAAGGGATTTTTTAGATTTTTCCAGTCCTATCTGATGAATACCACCGGATTACTTGTTCTGGAAAATCTTCGAAATGATCTTTTTCAAAAAATAGTATGTTTACCCATGAACTTTTTTGAAGAGAGTCAGGTGGGCATGCTTATGTCCAGAATACTTAATGATGTCATGGAAATAAGGCAAAGCTTACCGTCTTTTATTATGATGATTCGCGAAGTGATCACGATTATCGGTCTTATCGCATTGGTTTTTTATCGTGACGCTTATCTGGCCTTTTGGGCGGTGCTGGTTCTTCCTCTGGCTATTTTTCCTTTTTTCTACTTCGGCAGAAAACTGCGCAAGCTCGGCCGTAAAAATCAGGTGAAAATTTCAGATATCAATGCTCGTCTTCAGGAAGTTTTTAGCGGTGTTAAGGTTATTAAAATTTTTGCTAATGAAAAACTTGAATCTGAAAAATTTGATCTTGAAAATCATAGATTAGTTAAAATCGCGATTAATCAGGTTCTGCACAGTGAGCTTTCTTCTCGAATAATGGAAATTGTCGGAGCGCTCGGAATCGGTCTTGTTTTATGGTATGGAGGCGCGCAGGTTATTGATGGACGGTCAACTCCGGGTACTTTTTTCTCATTTATTGCGGCACTGATCATGCTTTATGAACCAATCAAAAAAATTAACAGTGCAAATTTAACAATTCAAAGAGCTTTTGCCGGCGCTGAAAGAGTTTTTGAAATATTAGATTCTCCTATTATTAATGTAGAGAAAGGAGGAACAAAGGAATTTGACCTTCCTTTTAAAGAACTTCATATAAAAGATCTTTCCTTCAGCTATACATCTTCCAACGAACCTGTCCTTAACAATATTAATTTAAAAGTTAAGGCCGGACAGAAAATTGCCATTGTGGGACCAAGCGGATCAGGAAAGACAACTCTTGTTAATCTTATTCCTCGTTTTTATGATCCTGAGAAGGGCAGTCTTAAAATTAATGGAAATCCGGTTCAGGATTATTCACTTAAATCATTGCGTTTGAATCTGGGTATGGTCTCTCAGGAAACTTTCCTTTTCAATGCTACTGTTCGTGAGAACATTGCCTATGTTCATCAGGATGCACCTTTTGAAGACGTTAAAAAGGCTGCCGAAACAGCATTCGCCCATGATTTCATTGAAGGACTGCCGGAAGGATATGATACAATTGTCGGCGAACGAGGAGTAAGGCTTTCAGGTGGTCAAAAGCAAAGACTCACGATTGCTCGCGCATTGCTTAAAAATCCTCCTTTGCTTATACTTGATGAAGCTACAAGCGCCCTTGATACAGAATCAGAGCGGGTAGTTCAGATGGCTCTTGAAAACTTGATGAAAGATAGAACCAGTATTGTAATTGCTCACAGGCTCTCTACCATCCTTACAGCTGATGTTATAGTTGTTATGGAAAAGGGTAATATTGTCGCAAAAGGCAGTCATAAAGAACTGCTCCAAAATTGTCCTTTATACATCAAACTATATAACATGCAGTTCCAGGATGCTTAGAAGGCTCAATGAAAATAAAAGTTAATCCGGCGCTTATTGCCGCTCCATTGGCATTTTGTTACAAGCTGATGGCAAAATCTCTTCGCTTTGAAGTTGAAGGTCTTGAAAATGTAACTAAAGCTTTAGACAGTAAAAAAACAATCATTATGGCTGTATGGCACAATGAGCTTCTAGCTTTGTCCGCATATGGCATTGTAAAAGATCTTCCTTATGTGACCATAGCCAGCGATAGTAATGATGGTCAGATTATTACCGATATTTTGGAACGCATAGGTTATGAGGTTGTACGCGGTTCTTCTTCAAAAGGCGGGCTAAAAGCATTGCTCGGCATGACTCGTGTAATGAAGAGAAAAGGGCGCGTAGGAATCATTACCATGGATGGTCCGAAAGGGCCCCGGCATAAGGTTAAGCCGGGGATTATGGCGATTGCTCAACGAACCGGTTCTCTTATTATTCCCATGAGAGGATATCTCAAAAACCCGATCGTTTTTGAAAAAGCATGGGATAAATTTGAACTTCCAAGACCATTTGACCGTTGCAAAATTTTTATGGGAACCCCGTTTCAGATTACCGATCAAAAACTCAGCTCTGAACAACTAAAACTGGAAGCTGATAAAATAGAAGATGAAATGAAAAACCTAGGTAGTGGATTTTAATCACAACCTTGATTTTGTCGTGAGCATACTTTATTTTTTTGTACGTATCGGTTACCGTGGTTCAAAGTAAATTATAGACTATTGCCGTGTTTTTTATCCGTTGAATATTAGGATTCATAACATTCAGTTTCAAGATACTTGAGTAGTTGCTATGAAGATAAAAGTTAAACCCTCTTTAGTTGCCGCGCCTATGGCGTTTTTTTATAAGGCTCTGACTAAAACTCTTCGCTTTGAAGTTGAAGGTCTTGAAAATCTCATTGAGATTATGGATCGCAAAGAGCCTGTCATGCTTGCTTTATGGCATAATGAGCTATTCGCATTGACATCCTATGGAATGACTAAGGGTTTTCCATACGTTACCATGGCTAGTGATAGTCGTGACGGTCAAATCATTACTGAGACTTTGGAACGCTTAGGGTTTAAAGTTGCAAGAGGTTCCTCAACACGTGGAGGGGTTAAAGCAATGCTCGGTATGACCCGCCTGATGAAAAGGGAAGGTTGTATAGGCATAATTACCGTCGATGGCCCTAAAGGTCCGCGTCATAAAGTTAAGCAGGGTATTTTAGCCATTGCGCAAAAAACAGACTCCCTTATTATTCCTATGCGCGGATATGTTGAAAATCCTATGGTTTTTAAAAAATCCTGGGATCATTTTGAGGTGGCAAAGCCTTTCAGCCGTTGCAAGGTATTCATGGATAAGCCTTTCAAGGTTACTGATCAAAAACTCAGTCCGGAAATACTGGAATCTGAAGCTTCCAAAATTGAGGCTGCAATGTACAATCTTGGAAACGGCTTTTAAACTGTCTGCCCGCCTGGTGAACTGAGTTTATCGATTAATTTTTCAAGTTCTTCTGCTGTTCTTGCCAGATAAGACTCTACGATTTCTCCCATACCTGACCGCAGTGTCATTATTGTTACAAATTGGAAATTTATGGTGTGAAATTTAATAATCATAAGCTTTAATTATGTCCAACATGTGGTTGACAATGAAAATCAACTTCACTAATAAATGTGCAGGCGATAATAAAAAAAATTACTATTTGAGCGTGAGGAGCTATGAAAGATATTATTGATATTGTTGGAGCACATGTTGAGTTACAAAAAAAAGAACAGGATATAGTTCACCTGACTGTTCATCAATTTGCTGAATCCCTTGGAAATGCAATTGATGCTAAAGATGCTTGTACAAGTTCACATTCAGAAGATGTAGCTGTAATCTCGCAGGCAATCGGAGTGCAAATGGGACTTACTTCAGATAGATGCAAGGCTTTGCACATTGCCGGACATCTTCATGATATAGGTAAAATTGGAATTCCTGATTCAATTTTAAAGAAAAAGGGATCTTTGACTGATGAAGAATATGAAGTGGTAAAGCTGCATCCAGTAACAGGCGCGGAAATTGTCGGTCCGGTTACTGTCTTTTCTGGAGATAACGGCATCGCAAAGATGATCTTACATCATCATGAAAGATTTGACGGTAAAGGATATCCTGCTGGATTAAAGGGGAATGATATTCCGTTTGGGTCGCGAATAATAGCGGTTGCAGATACATTGTCTGCTATGATGCAGGACCGCCCTTATAGAAAAGCAATCGCTTTTGAACATGTTTTGGGAGAAATTAAATGGTGCTCCGGGACACAGCTGGATCCGACTGTTGTTAAAGCTTTTATGAAGATTTCCGATAAGGTTGGAAAATATTTGTCTGATATGCGAACTTTGAATGAAGATGATTTAATTGCACATATTAAAACTGTATAACTCATTTAAAAGATAATATTTAAAGACTTTTGTGGCGATTCATCTTTTTTTCTAAAGCTCTTACTGCAATTGAGCACGGAAATGTCAGCAAAAAATATAGAACTATTACTACGGACCAAATTTCAAAAGTACGGTATGTGGCAGACATAAGTTCCTGTCCTGCAAAGGTTAATTCTTGTATCGAAATAACTGAAACTATTGAGGAATCTTTTATTGTAGAAATAAATTGTCCCGCAAGAGTCGGCAAAGATTGTGAAAATGCTTGCGGCAGGATTATATAAATGAGTTGTTTGCGGCGGTTGAATCCTAGAGCCTTAGACGCTTCCCACTGTTCGACGTCAATTGATTCAATTCCTGCACGTACAATTTCAGTGATGTATGCCCCTTCAAACAGGGACATGGTGAGTACTCCCGAAAGAAAGGCGGGGAGTTGTTCAATGGGACCGAATAAAAAAGTTAGAAACGGAAAATCTTTATCATCAAGAGAGTACGAAAGCTCTGTTATTCCCGTAAGGCTCATTAGTTGATCGCCTAGAAAATAATAAAAGATGAAGATTAACACCAATGGCGGAATATTGCGAATAAGTCCGACGTAAGAGCTTGAAATCATGCGATAGAGTGGACGCGGGCTTACTCTGAAAATGCCCATTACCGTACCGATAATCAGTGCAAAAATAATTGACCATACGGAAAGGCGCAGCGTCACCAAAAGTCCCTGCGTGAGTTGTCCAGCTTTCCACGTTTCTGTAACCTGATCATATCTTATGATATAATTGGGTATTACAGACCAGTTCCAATGGTAATTAAGCTGCGTAACAACATGATAGGAAAGAGTGGATAACACCCCTATGACAACTGCAAGAAGCAGTATATCAAGGGATGTTATCCTTTTTTGCGTATTATTCATTCTTAGTAAGTTACTCTACGAGGGATTCCCATTTGGCTGTTTTAAACCAGTAATTAAAACGCAATTCGAGCCAGCCTTCTGAGTTGGTAACTTTAATCCAATTATTGAGATAATTGAGAAAATCAGGGTCACTTTTCCTAATGGCAAAACCGATAGGTTCTTTCGTGAAGTCACCTTTAAGCGGCAGGTAAAGTTTACCGGGATATTTTTGAACTAGATTGGCAGGAAGCGGGTTGGATGCGATCAGGCACGCCACTCTACCGTTGAGAAGTTCCTGAATTGACGCAGCTTCATCACTGAATTTGAGAAGGGTAGCTTTTGGCAGAAAGTTTTGAGCAGCTTTTTCCGCCGTTGTCCCTAGACGAACAGAAACCTTTGTAGCCGGGTTATTGAAATCCGCAAGTGATTTTTTACCAGAAGCCGCGGATTTACTGGCAATAATGGACATTCCGGTGAATTCGTAGGGATCAGAAAAGTTAACTTTTAAGTTTCGTTTTGGAGTAATTCCCATTCCGCCGATAATTATATCAAATTTACCTGTGAGAAGGGCGGGAATAATACCGTCCCATTTTGTGGGAATAAACCTGATTTTTACGCCCATATCTTCTGCAAGGCGTTTGGCCACATCAATTTCAAAGCCAATAAAATCGCCGTTTTTATCTTTCATTGCCCACGGTTTGAATGTTGAAAATCCTACGCGCAGAGTTTGATTTTTTTGAATGGTTTCAAGTGTGCTTTCCTGTGCCAGATTTTGTCTGACATTCCCGGCCCATACCGCAGTTGAAACCCCTATGATCAGGATTACGGCTGCAAGCCCTGTGTTAATGGTTCTCCACAAAGTCATTAGAATTCCTCCATTTTAAGAATGATACTTACCATGCACTTTTGAAGCTTTGAGCAAGCCTGTCCAGCGTCCACGAAAGTAAAAGCGTTACAACAAGATATGCTGCCGCGACTGTAAACCAAATTTCAAAAGTTAGAAATGTTTCTGATATTATTGATTGTCCCTGCATTGTCAGGTCATAAATTGCGACAGTGCTGACAAGGGCTGAATCTTTGACAAGAGCTATGGCCTGTCCGGCAAGCGGAGGAGCTATTCGAGGAATTGCTTGAGGAAGAATCACATTCATATAGGCAAATTTTGTATCTCCTCCTAAGCTGAATGCAGCTTCCCATTGACCTTTATCAATTGAAGTAATTCCAGACCTGAAGATTTCTGACGCGTAGGCTCCTTCAAAGAGACTCAAGGCGATAACTGCGGACCAGAATCCGCTGATATTCAGTATCGGAGAAACGACAAAGTATATAAAAAAAAGCTGAATAAGCAGTGGAGTATTACGAACAATTTCGAGATACAGGCGGGCAATGCTGTTCCCCACAAAAGAGTCGGAAAGACGTAAAATAGCAGTTCCAAGTCCTATAATAAAAGTAAGAACAAATCCCAGTCCCGTAATTTTTAAAGTGACCATAAGTCCTTTTAACAAAGGGCCGGGGACAAATTCGTGATTTGAATATGTAAAGATAAAACCGGGAATTCTGAACCACTGCCAATTGTAACCCAGTTTTTCAGTTCCTTGATATAAAAAAAAGCTGCCTACAGCTAATAATAGAATAAAAAGAAAGAGATCCAAAAAAAATAGTCTTCTTTTTGGGGCACATTGAGTAGTGGAGTTGTTTTTGAACATATTTTTTATGATTACTATTAATTACAGTACAAATCTAGAGTTGATTTTTTTATAACTAATAAATAACGACAGTCTTAGGCAGCCACTGACGCTATTTATAGTGATTAAGAGTTGAATTTATCTATTTTACATTGAAAAGATGTAGCTTGGTTATTCTTTTTCAATAATTAATTATATTAATTTAAATCTTTAAATTAATAATACTACAGAATCAGAGGGCTTTGTGAATAATAAAAAAATAACCTTTATTCAACAATGTTTGAATAAAGATAACGCGAATTTAATTATTGATGGTATTGCAGGTCAGGCAACCATTTCCGCCATAAAAGCTGTTTTAGCTGTCGCAGAAGATTGGACAGAAAAAAGATGTTTAGTGGGATATATCCAATTTATTGCGACTCGCAGTGGGGTTGAATGTGGTCCGCTTGATGGCTATTGGGGAATTAAAACATCTTCTGCGTACGATTTACTTCTTTCTAAAAATGATAATGAAGAAAATTTTAAAATTCCAACTTGGCCCAATTCTTCGACGGAAGAGTTATTTCGTTATTATGGGCAGGTTGGAGAGAATCAAACCCGTATAACTCTACCATATCCTCATAAATTAGCGTGGAACACGGATAAGATTGTGAATTCATATTTATGCCATGAGAAAGTTCATGACAGTCTCAAAAGAGTGCTGACTCGTACATTGCTGCACTATGGAAATGAAAAAATTGACCAATTGAATCTAAATCTTTGGGGCGGCTGCTTAAATGTCCGGACAATGAGAGGCGGAGCTAAACCATCTACTCACAGTTGGGGAATTGCAGTTGACTATGACCCCGGTCATAACCAGCTTAAATGGGGCCGCGATAAGGCTTTATTTGCAAAGCCTGAATATGATGCCTGGTGGCGTTTCTGGGAAGAAGACGGTTGGACAAGTCTGGGACGCACAAAAAATAGAGACTGGATGCATATACAAGCGGCTAATTTGTAATAAATCCCCTCCAACTAAATAGTCGGAGGGGATTTTAATATCAAGTGATTAGCTTTAGAAGCTAGATCATATCAGAAACTTTTTTCATCAAACGGACAAGCTGATTGGAGAAACTGGCTTCATTATCATACCAGATGATGAGTTTCAGCAATTTACCGTCCATTACTGAAGTCAAAGGACCATCAACAACTCCACCGTGGGTGTCACCGAGATAGTCGGTGGAAACCAGAGGCATTTCTGTATAGCCCATATTTTCAGTGGCGGCTTTTTTAAGAACTGCGTTAACTTCTTCTGCTGTGGTCTCTTTTGCAAGGTCGCAGGTAAGATCAACAAGTGACACATTAGGAGTTGGAACGCGAACGGACATGCCGTCCAGCTTTCCTTTAAGTTCAGGAATAACCAGCGTTACAGCTTTTGCTGCGCCCGTGGTTGTCGGAACCATATTGACAGCGCATGCTCTTGCTCTACGGATATCAGAATGAGAACCATCCAGAACTCTCTGGCTCATTGTGTATGCGTGGATTGTAGTCATGAGACCACGTTCAATTCCGAAAGCATCATTTATTACTTTCGCAACCGGAGCAAGACAGTTGGTAGTACAGGAAGCTGCGGACACGATTTTATGCTCAGGCTTTAAGTCGCCGTCGTTAACGCCCATAACAACTGTTATGTCAGAATCGATTCCGGGAGCACTGATAACAACCCTTTTAGCACCGCAGGCCATAGCTTTTTCACAGCTTTCGCGATCGCGGAATTTACCTGTAGATTCAACAACGAGATCACATCCGAGTTCTCCCCAAATCCACTCACCGGGAGCACAGCGGGTCACTTTGATCTGTTTGCCGTTGATAGTAAATCCATCTTCATTTGCTACAACTTCAGCATTAAATTTTCCGTGTACGGAATCATGCTTTAGAAGAAGAGCAAGGTCTTCGTTAGAAGCGCGCGCATTTACTGCTACAAGGTCAAAATCTTTGCTATCGTGAATAAGTCTCGTGAGGTAGCGACCGATTCTTCCAAATCCATTAATACCAACTTTTACAGCCATCATTTACTCCTTCTAAAATATAAGCCGCCTTAATAAAGGCGGCTATAGTATAGTTTATGCTTTTCCAGAGCATCCCAGAACATTTGTGATTTTATGGCGAACCATTTCTTTCACTGCTTTGCGGGCTTCGCCGAGATATCCTCTGGGGTCAAATTCTGCGGGATTTTCAGCCAAAAATTTGCGAATGACCGCAGTCATCGCAAGACGGATATCCGTATCAATATTAATCTTACAAACTGCTTTGGAAGCTGCTTTGCGAAGGAGATCTTCAGGAACTCCTTTTGCTCCGCCTATATCGCCACCAAATTCGTTTGCCATTTTTACGAATTCAGGCACAACGCTTGATGCGCCATGCAATACTATTGGAAAACCAGGGATTAATGAAGCAATTTTATCAAGACGATCAAAGTCAAGTTTTGCTTCCCCGGTAAATTTATATGCGCCGTGGCTTGTACCTATAGCGATAGCAAGAGAATCGCAACCTGTGCGTTCTACGAATTCAACAGCTTCATCAGGGTCGGTATAAATATGTTCATCAGAGGAAACATCTTCTTCAACTCCGGCAAGTCTGCCGAGTTCAGCTTCTACCCATACGCCTTTATCATGTGCATATGTTACGACTTTTTTAGTCATGGCAATGTTTTCTTCAAACGGAAGATGTGAACCATCAATCATTACAGATGAAAATCCACCGTCAATTACTTCTTTACACATTTCGAAGTTAGGGCCGTGGTCAAGGTGGAGAACAACAGGCAGATCAGTTTTTTCAAGAGCGGCTTCCATCAACTTAATGATGTATCTCTGGCCTGCATATTTGCGGGCGCCTGCGGAAACCTGAAGAATAACAGGGGCGTTTTCTTCGCTACCCGCCTCCATAATACCCTGAATGATTTCCATGTTGTTTACATTAAATGCTCCAATGGCGTAACCACCGGCATAGGCTCCTTCGAACATCTCTTTAGGTGAAACGAGTGGCATAAACTCCTCCTTGGTAGAATGAATGAAGTAAAATCTTTGCAAAAATGGTAACGCTGAACTGAAACAGCAACTGCTATAATCTTAAAAATACAGAGTACAGAGCTTATGAATCAGAGAAATTTACCGCTTTTTGGTTCCAAATATTAAATATGTACACTAGGTAGAAACTAAATGTCTATAAACAGTTTAAAAGCATATCGATTATATGTCGAATGATTGTTCAAGAGTTACAATGGCTTCTCTGTCAGTAAAATCGAAATGAAGCGGGGTCATTGTGATATGACCTTTTGTAAGTAAATCCCGATCAGTACCGGGGCTTATATTTTCTTTCGGCATAATTCCGGCCAGCCAGTAATAAGGATGACCGCGCGGATCTTTCCGGACATCATACCAATCCTGCCAAGATACTCTGGTGTGTCTGCAAAATTGAATTTTACGTGTGTCAGCCATTGTCAAAGCCGGAAAATTAAGGTTCAAAACTGTTTTTTCAGCCAGTTTGGACCATGGAATTTTATTCAACATTTCAACACAACAGTCTGCCTGTTCAGTAAGATCTGTGGGATTAAAGCTGTCATAAGAAACAGCCAAAGCCGATATTCCCATGAGAGCTCCTTCCGTAGCGGCTGAAACTGTTCCGGAATAGAGTATATCAACACCGGTGTTGGCTCCGTTATTGATGCCGGATATGACAATATCCGGTTTTACATCAAGCAGGGTAGTCAAACCAAGTTTAACACAGTCAACGGGAGTCCCGTAGACACCAAACCCTGAAAAACCTTCCTCTTCAAACATTTTAACGCGAAGAGGGGAAGAAAGAGATACGGCATGTCCTACAGCAGATTGCTCTGTAACAGGTGCAACGACCTGAACATTCAGACCTGCGTTCTTCATGCTGCGGTATAAGGCTCTTAAGCCGACGGCTTGAATTCCGTCATCGTTTGTCAAAAGTATGTTCATAATATTTTTCAATTGAAAAAAAAATTGGACAGTCTTCTAATGGTTTGTCTATGAATACAAGTTAGAAGCAGTTTACATTATGCCAACAGCTACAGTAAAAAACAAACGCCTTGTGGCGAGGTATCAAAGCAACTCGGGAATAGCAAGAAGTGTCGCAAAAAACTACATATATTAAAGATCTTATTAATGGCTTAAGAATCAGAGATGTTTTTCTGGTTTCTGATGCTCAGATTAGGGAATCCAAGAATGGACCTTTCTGGAATCTAAAGTTGCAGGATAATTCCGGTTCAGTAGAAGCTAAGATCTGGAGTCCGCTAAGTCAGGCATTTGCAGGCCTTGAAGCGGGGATGTTTGTTGTTGCCGGAGGTATGGTCGGTTCATATAGAGATCAACCGCAACTTACAATTGAACAGCTTGAAATACTTGATCCTGATCAATCTGAGCTTGAAATATCGGACTTTTTACCTTCAAGCCCGCAAAAGCCTGAAGAAATGATGCAGGAATTAGATTACATGGTGGCAGAACATATGGTTCATCCACCGTGGAAAAGATTTTGCCGTAAGGTTTTAAAAAATGAAGAAATTCATAAACGACTACTTAGCGCAACAGGAGCAAAGACTGTCCATCATGCTTATGTCGGCGGTCTTTTAGAGCATACTCTTGCTGTTGCTAAACTTTGTATGTCCATCTGCAATAATTACCCGCAAGTTGACAGACAGGTTGTGCTTGCCGCAGCAATTTTTCATGATTTAGGCAAGGCTTGGGAACTCTCCGGCGGCTTGAAAAATGACTACACCGATGAAGGTCGTCTTCTTGGGCATATACATATCGGGGTTGAAGTTTTAGAACCTTTTCTCCAAAGATCTAAAGACTTGGACGAGAAGTTAAAGCTTCACTTTAAGCATTTAATTTTGTCTCATCACGGCGAATATGAGTACGGTGCGCCGAAACGTCCCAAAACTCCTGAAGCGTTCATTTTACATTTTGCCGATAATCTTGACGCTAAAATGAATACGATTTTTGCTGAACTTGATAAGTTGGAAGGAGTAGAAAGCAACTGGACCCCATATCAGCGTTTTCTTGATAGATATCTATATAGATCGGAAAAATCACCATGTGATAACAACACCCAATCTGACATTAAAAAATCGGAGGCTCAATGTTCATTACCTTTGAAGGCATAGAAGGAACGGGAAAGACAACGCAGATAAAGCGTTTGGTAAAATTTCTAGAAGAGTCCGGACATGGAGTAGATGTAACACTGGAGCCGGGCGGTAGCAGAATAGGTAAAGAGTTACGTAAGATTCTTCTTAATATGGATAGTACCGATATTACAGGACAGTGTGAGTTTTTTCTTTACCTTGCAGACAGAGCCCAGCATGTCAGCCAGGTGATTCGTCCAGCCATTGAAGCTGACCGGATTGTTATTTCTGATCGTTTTGCTGACTCTACTATAGTGTATCAAGGATATGGACGAGGTCTCGACCCAAAACTGTTACGTGAACTTAATGAAGTAGCTGTTTCAGGATGCTGGCCGGATTTAACAATACTACTTGATATTGAACCGGAATTAGGTCTTAAACGAGCTACAACCAGAAATTTAGATGAAAATAAAATTCAGGAAGAAGGTCGTTTTGAAGCTGAATCAATTGAATTTCATTCCAGAGTCAGAGAAGGGTATTTGACATGGGCAGCACTTAATAATGAAAGAATTTTTGTGATTAATGCTGATCAGACGCCAGATGAAATATTTTCTCAAATTAAAGACAAAGTTTTAGAAGTTATCGAAAAAGGTAAAAAATAATTATAAATTTAGTAATTTAATTATCCAATATATTTATTTTATTGAAGATTACAGTAGCCCTGCTCCTTGCTTAAGGAGCAGGGCTACTGTTTTTTTATCTAGTGACACGAATATGCCATGTGTAATATCTTTTTGCATGTTATTCTAAATATCAAGTGTTTTATTTTAGAGATAATAATTATCACAAACGTAATCCTTAATGCATAACAAATACAAATTAGTATTATATGGTGCTGTTTTTGTCTATAAAAGACGCATTAAGTCATCTAAATCCATAATTTTGCATTTATGGTTGACGCAGTCATAGTTAAATGGTTTATTTCTAATTGAAATATTCAATAGCTAAGCAGTTGCTTGGACTAGAGAACTGATTTTTGCATACGCATTACATCAAGTTGCAACTGTAAACTGATCACGGGGTTTGTATTCACGTTTTTAGGAATTGGATATGTTTCTAATTCCACCTTAAAAACTGTGTCGTCAGGGGGTAACTCTCACTGATTTTTAACTAGAGGATGGAGGTTTTTATGAAATTCTCTGTGGGACTCGGAAAGGATGGAGCGGAAAAACGCCTGGAGCAGAATGGTGTATCCCGCCGTGACTTTATGAAGTTCTGCGCAACAACTGCCGCTGTTATGGGTATGGGACCGGCTTTTGCTCCTACTATAGCTGAAGCTCTTACTCAAAAAAGGCGTCCTTCTGTTGTTTATCTGCACATGGCCGAATGTACCGGCTGTTCAGAAGCAGTTCTTCGTACGGTTTCTCCTTACATTGATTCTTTGATTCTCGACACGATTTCTCTTGATTATCATGAAACGATTATGGCTGCCGCCGGACATGCTGCTGAAGAAGCACTGCATGAAGCAATCAACGCACCAGAAGGATTTATCTGTGTAATAGAAGGGGGAGTTCCTACTATTGAAGATGGTGCGTGGGGTAAGGTTGCCGGTAAATCAATGCTTGAAATTTGTCAGGAAATAGTTCCTAAAGCAATGGCTACCATCTGTATCGGCACATGTGCCTGTTACGGCGGGGTTCAGGCCGCAGCACCTAATCCATCACAGGCAAAGGGCGTCAGTGAAGCTCTTGGCGGAATTACTACTGTAAATCTTCCAGGCTGCCCGACAAACCCGTATAATTTCGTAGGAACAGTTGTTCATTACCTGACCAAAGGTATTCCTGAACTTGATAAAGATGGACGCCCCGTCATTTTTTATGGCGAATCAGTTCACGACAACTGTCCTAGACTCAAACATTTTGAAGCTGATGAATTTGCACCATCCTTTAGTTCCGAAGAAGCTAGAAAAGGCTACTGTCTTTACGAGCTGGGCTGTAAAGGACCGGACACCTACAATAACTGCCCGAAAGTCAAGTTTAATCAGACTAACTGGCCTGTTGAAGCTGGACATCCATGCATCGGCTGTAGTGAGCCAAACTTCTGGGATGAGATGAGTCCGTTCTACGAACCGAGTTAATATCATCTTTCTATATGGAAGTTTGTTGAAGTTACATTCTATTTTCTGGAGGATTGTATATGTCTGGTTGCAAGTCAAAGTCGGGGCCTGCTGTAATGGCCACCCCCTTCGATAAGAACTACACTGGTCCCGTTACGGTTGACCCGCTTACTCGAATCGAAGGACATTTGAAAATCGAAGTTGAAGTTGAAAATGGTAAAGTCAGCAACGTTTGGAGTAGTGCTCAGCTCTTCCGCGGACTTGAAATTATTCTCAAAGGCCGTGATCCAAGAGATGCTCAGCATTTCACACAGCGTTCATGCGGTGTTTGTACTTATGTACATGCTCTCGCTTCCACCCGCGCTGTAGAAAATGCTATAGGCGTAGATAAAATTCTACCCGAAAATGCTAAAATTATCCGTAACTTAGTTATGGGTTCTCAGTATCTGCATGATCATATTGTTCATTTCTATCATCTCCATGCCCTTGATTGGGTTGACGTAGTCAGCGGCCTTCAGGCCGACCCTGTTAAGGCTGCAAAGCTCGCTAACAGCATGTCATCACGTGTGACCAAACCTGAAGATCTCAAAGCTGTTCAAGTAAAATTGAAAGCTTTTGTTGATTCCGGACAGCTTGGCATTTTCACCAATGCATACTTCCTCGGTGGTCATGATGCCTACTATCTGAAACCCGAAGAAAACCTCATCGCAACAGCTCATTACCTCGAAGGTTTGCATCTTCAGGTTAAAGCAGCTCGCGCAATGGCTGTTTTCGGTGCAAAGAACCCGCATCCGCAGTTTACCATCGTAGGTGGTGTAACTTGTTACGAGTCTTTATCAAAAGAACGTATTCAAGAGTTTAAAGATCTTTACAATGAAACTAAAAAATTCGTTGATGAATGCTACATTCCTGACCTGTTAATGGTAGCTTCCTACTATAAAGACTGGGCTGGAATCGGCGGAACCAGTAACTTCCTGAGCTTCGGTGAATTCCCGTCTGTTGAAAATGATATCGACAGCCGTTTCATTCCTCAGGGTGTAATCATGAATCGTGACCTTAAAAACGTTATGAATTTTGATCCTGCATCAATCAAAGAAGATATTAAACACAGCTGGTATAAGGGAGAGTCTTCACTCCATCCTTATGAAGGCGAAACTGATCCTCAGTATACTTCTTACGAAGACAGAGACCGCTACTCATGGATGAAAGCTCCTCGCTATAAAGGCGAATCCATGGAAGTTGGTCCTCTTGCTCACGTTCTCACAGCATACGCTAGAGGACATAAAGACTTCGTACCTGTTGTTAACAGCGTTCTCAGTCATCTTGGAGTCGGAGCAGATGCTCTGTTCTCCACTCTTGGACGTACTGCAGCTCGCGGTATTGAAACCACTGTTGTGGCTAACACCATGTCAGAATGGGTTAATAACCTCGAAGACAACATCAGTTCCGGCAACACAGACATCGCAGTTGAGTGGGATATGCCCGATGAAGCTGAAGGTGTCGGATTCGTCGGTGCACCTCGTGGTGCTCTTTCTCATTGGATTAAGATTAAAGACAAAAAAATCGAGAACTTCCAGCTTGTTGTTCCTTCAACATGGAACCTCGGACCCCGTTGTAATCAGAACAAAATGTCTGCGGTTGAAGAAGCCCTTGTTGGGACTCCGATTGCTGATCCTAAACGTCCGGTTGAAATCCTCCGTACTGTTCATTCATACGATCCTTGCATTGCTTGTGGTGTGCATGTTATCGATGCAAGAACGAATGAGGTTCATAAGTTCAAAGTAATGTAAGGCCCTGAGTTTCCGACTACTTAACGGGAATCCGGCTTTTCCGGGTTCCCGTTTTCTATTTAAAAGGATTAAGATGTCTGAAAGTAAAAAAATTTTAGTTCTAGGAGTTGGAAACATTCTTTTCACCGATGAAGGTATCGGTGTGAAGGTTGTAACCGATCTGCAAAAAGAATTTTCTTTTTCTCCCAACGTCACTCTTATGGATGGTGGAACTCTGGGAACCGTTCTTATGGGGCCTATAATGGAATGTGATATGCTTATAGTGGTAGATGCTGTGCTCGGAGACGGTGAGCCCGGGTCTGTTTATCGCTTGACAGGAGAGGATTTGCGTAGGAGTCTGGCATTTAAAGATTCCATGCATCAGACTGACTTACTTGATACATTAGTTTTATGTGATCTATGCGACAGCCGTCCTGATTGTGTTGTTGTAGGTGTTGAGCCTTTTGATTACGAGACTATGTGCGAGCATGTTTCTGATACTGTTAAAGCACAATTTCCTATTATGAAAGAAAGAGTGCTTGAAGAAGTTATCGCTGCCGGCGGTTCCTATAAAACAGCATAAGTCTGCACCAACCGTAAATAAGGGGTTTTTTCATGTGTTTAGCTATTCCTGTTGAAATTGAGTCCATTAACGACAAGGTTGCCCGTTGTCGCGTGGGTGAAGGTGAAACATATCTTGATGCTTCATTGATGCTTATGGCTGATGAAGTTAAGGTAGGGGATTATCTGATAGTTCATGCTGGATTTGCGTTAAGAAAACTGGAAACATCTGAAGCAGAAGAAACTCTTAAAATATTAAGAGAAATGCTTAGTCTGGCTGACGGAACAAAGCCAGAAGCTTGCGGTTTTTAAGTATAAAACTTTTTTGATTGATTTTATTCAAGATTCTTTCTGAAAGATAAAGCCCGTAATCTTATTTCTAAGATTACGGGCTTTATAATAACTGAAACAGTAATTTATTTTTTAAACTTTAGTCACGCGGAGCAGGATAAGAATCAAGGTGTGGCTTTATAGCTTTGCCAAGCCAGTTAATCGCCATTCCAAGATGATTCATATTGCGTAAACCTTCCGCATCATTTAGCACATCACCTTTTTCTCTGCCATAGCCCATGTTCCAGTAAACCGACCCGGGAACAATCATCTGACTCATGAGAAACATATGGTTAATAGTGTCATAAACATGAGTTGCTCCGCCGCGACGAACAGCAACAACAGCTGCTCCGATTTTACCACGTAGAATCTGATCATTTGCAATGGATACAATCCCAGCGCGATCTAACACTCCTTTAAGCTCAGCCGAAACATCTGTGAAATATGTAGGTGATCCGAAAATCAGGGCATCAGCTCTCATAATCTTTTCAAAGATCTCATTGAAATTATCTGTTTTTATCACGCATTTATTGTCTTTATTTTCCATGCATTTATAACATGCCATACATCCATGCATAGGTTTCCCGCCCACACGAACAAGTTCAGTTTCCCAACCTGCTTCTGTTAATGGTTCCAGAGCGGTGTTCAGTAATATTTCAGTGTTTCCTCCTTTACGAGGACTACCGTTGATAGCTAAAGCGTACATTTGATTTCTCCTTATTGATTTTCAAAGATTAAAAACAATACCTCATTCTTATTTTTTTACAAGTACCAACTTTTTTGTTATGTACTTACACAAAAGATAGTATAAAGAGGTTTTATTATGACGTGCAGTATGAAAGATCTTAACGGCAAAGAGTATAAATGCTTTTTTGAGCTTACTTTACTTGTTATTGGTGGCAAATGGAAACCTATAATTTTATACTTCTTGTTTCGAGAGAAAGTTTTGCGCTTCGGAGAACTTAGAAAAAGAATTCCGGAAGTAACTGAACGAATGCTGACAAAACAACTCCGTGAACTTGAATCCGATGGTCTGGTTCATCGCGAAGTGTATAAGGTCGTCCCGCCTAAAGTTGAATATACGCTAACTCCCATAGGAGAACGTTTGATTCCGGTCTTAGAAAGTATGCGGGAATGGGGAGTGGAGTATGAAGAGTTTCTGTATGATGGAGAAGTGTTAAAAGGCGAAGGATATGAAAAAAAATAAGCCGTTATTTCTCTTGTTCATTTTAAAAGATTAATGATAATTTTGCATATCATAAATATTTAGACTCAAAGTTGGTACAATATGATTAATAGAGATAGAATTTTAAATTTATTTTTAGATTTGGTTAAAATTGATAGTCCTTCCCTCAAAGAAAAAGATGTTGCAGATTATCTCTGCTCTTTGATGCAGGATAAAGGATATGACATCATAAAGGATAATGCCGGAAAGGCTTGCGGCGGAAATACCGGGAATATCTTTGTTCGAATTCCTGCAACGGGTGACGGAGAATCGATTGCCTTTTCTGCTCATATGGATTGTGTAAATCCGTGTTGCGGAGTTGTTCCTGTTGTTAAAGACGACGTTGTGTACAGCTCGGGTGACACTGTTTTAGGCGGCGACGATAAAGCAGGGCTGGCGGTAATGATTGAGGCATTAAAACATCTTGAAGAAGAGTCCATTCCTCACCCAGAAATTTATTTAATGTTTTCTATTTGTGAAGAGTCCGGCATGCACGGCGCAAAAAACATGGACGCCACTTTATTGCCTGCTAAAAATGTTATTGTGCTCGATTCAGGCGGAGCGGTTGGTACCATTGTTATTAAAGCTCCCGCTAAGGCTGGAATTAAGATTGTTTTTAAAGGTAAATCAGCTCATGCGGGCATCACTCCTGAATCAGGAATAAGTGCTATCCAGATTGCAGCTGAGGCTGTCACTCATATGAATCTGCTTCGCATCGACAAAGAAACTACAGCCAACCTCGGAAGTATTGAAGGCGGCGGATCGACAAATATTGTAACTGAGCAGGTTACGCTTTCTGCTGAAGCCCGTTCCACAAACGAAGAATCCTTACAGAGTCAACTTGATCATATGAAAAAATGTTGTGTGGATGCAGCTGACAAATTTGGTGGAGCTTGCGACTTTGACTATGAAATTTCATATCCGGCTCTTCATGTAGACGAAAGCAGCATGCTTTTGGCTAAAGTGGAACAAAGCTGTAAGAATATAAGTCTTGCTTCCAGTCGCGTTTCAACTGGAGGCGGCAGTGATTCCAATATTCTTTATGGAAAAGGGTATGGAGTTTTGACGCTCGGAATTGGTATGAGCAAGGTGCACACTGTCGAGGAATTTATTAAAATTAAATCCATGACCGATTGCGCGGAATTGGTTGCAGAAATTATGAAGAGCTAGTTAAAGCCAGTTACTTTTTTTTATTTTAAACAGATAAAGCCCTCCGTTTATAAAACAGAGGGCTTTATCTGTGAATAAATATTTTAATAAAATTGTAACTATAAGCCTAAAGAAGCGAGTAAATCGTCAACTTCCCCTTGATCACTTTCTTCTGTTGGACCTTGTAATTCGCTCATCTGAGTTTCGGCCAATTTATCCAATTCTTCAAGTGATTTTTCCGGAGTCTTTTCGCGAGCTTTAATTTTGAGTCCGGTAGACATGTACAAATCTAAAACGATTTTTTCGACGCTTTTAATGGTATCAACAATAATTTTGATTCGTTGTCCTGTGAGATCTTGAAAACTGAGCGTTGTCATAATGTTCATGAGATCTTCGCCAAGAGTATGATTAATCTTACCAAGCTCTTCACGTTGTTCTTTTTTTACTCCGCCAGATTCAAAGCCTTTAACAATGGCTGCAAGGGCGAACTGCATATCCTGAAGTTTTTCAACAATATCCATTATATCCTGAGTGGCTTTTTCCGTTGTTCGCATGATGGCATCCAATTGATCGGATGCTTCGTTGAACAAATCGTCGGGGTTCGCATCAACTGAAACTGATATAGATGATGTTGGACCTTTCTTAGCTTTTGCGACTTCCTGATAAATATCTTTAAGTCCGCTTTGAAGATCTTCGTTAATTCGACGATAAAATTCCCCTTCAAGAAGTGTTTTAGACATGCTTTTGGAAATTTCTTTCTGGATCGCTAATGTAATGCTTTCTTTCAAGCTTTTAGTCAGGTCCGCAGAAACTTTTTCCATCATGTCTCGCACGATTTGATCATCGTTAACCACAGTACACTCCTTCGGGGATCTCGTTTTTAGGATATTTTATCGGTCCGAATTCGTTCGCGTTGTTCACTGAACACGAATTTAATTATAGCCTCAAGGTCATGTTCTTTTATGTTTTTAAATTTCATAGACCATGTGTCTGCATTCTGTCCTGCTTCAGCTATTCCTTTTGTACTGACCATACGCAGAGGGAATTTATCCAAGACAAGAACAACCTCCATGACACATTTGGGCTTTAATTTGGAATCCGTTCTAAATGTTATTCCGTTACCGGAAATTTCCAGAACTTCAATATCAATTGGAAAATCTTGAGAAATATCTTTTACACTCTGAACACCAAGAAGTTGATCAAGTTTTCGATCAATTTCAATAAGATAAACCCTCAACCATTCTGGAACCTTAGAGTCATCAAGATCTTCAGCTGGATGTTTTTTCCCACCCCCGAATCCTCTAAAAAGAGGCTGATTGCTAAGGGACGCAGAGATTCTTCCGTATCCTTTGATCCGGGTTTTTATGCTTGAATAATTAGTGGTGTGGTCCATTATGTAGTCCTATTTTCTTTCTCCTGCGGATCAATTTCCATTGCTCTGACGGGGCATATTTTGGTGCACAATCCACATGCAGTACATTTTTCAAGTTCAAAAAGAACTTTGCGAGACTGCATATCCAATGAAAGAGCTCCGGTAGGGCACATGGCAAGACACATTCCACAGTGCATACATGATTCTTCGTCTCTGGATATTTTTTGTGTAACCGGTATGATTTTAATTCTATTTTCTTTCAGGTAATTTATTCCCTTATGAAATTCTTCTTCAGGTCCGGTAATTTCAAGAGTCATATTCCCTTCATGGCGAGGGTTTATGTCTGCTTTTAAAATATTAAAACTTAAATCATATAATTTACCAAGGTTACAGATAACAGGGCGACCTGAAACGGTTGGAGGGAATGACAAGTGGACTATTTTATTGAAATTTTTGTTTTCAGTCATTTTATTTGTTCCAATTAAAAGATTTATAAAGGTATGCTATTTTAGGTTCTTGATAACGTCTTTCGCTCTTTTAGCTTCTGCTGATTCAGGAGCTTTTTTTACAAGGTCTTCCAAAATATATTTACCGGATTTTGTTTTTCCTAATTTAATAAGACAAATTCCTTGTTTAAGCATCGCCGATTTAAACTTGTTGCTCGATGGATACTTAGCGATAACAACTTGATATTTTAATGCGGCGTTAGGATAGTCTTTAAGTTGGTAGTAACACTCTCCTTCCCAAAATATAGAATTCGGTACAAGGCTATTTTTAGGAAAGGTTTTAGTGAACTCTGACCAATCTACAATCGCTTTTTTATACTCTCTAGCTTTAAAGGATTCAAGAGCCTTGTTATAGAGAGCTTGAGCGGGATCAGCCGTTTTTTCTTTTTTAGTAGAAGAAGCCAGGACTGCCGCGATTCCAGTTGCTTGACTTATTGTCGCTGAAACCGATGCAGGATGTTTCTTTTCATTATGAGGTTTAATCAGGTTTAAGTCCATATCAAGTTGGCTTTCAAGGGCCATGCGCATATGGCTAAACTGCTGAGAAAGTTCACGAAGTGAAATAGTACTGTTAGAGTCTCCACCATTAATTTCTTGAACGGTGAGAGTAAGAGAATCTAACGATCCTTGTAATTTGGCGACATCCATCTTTAAGGAATTAACTTCAACCCAGATGTTTGCCTGACGGGTCTGCATTGGATTATTGGATGTTTTTATCTCATTTCGAATAGACTTATCCGCTTGATCCATTTGTTGATCAAGGGAGTCAATTTTTTTATTAAGCTGACTTCTATTTTGTCTTACTTCCATTCTGAGGCTTTCCATATCAGAAGTGGTGACACATCCGCTCATCCCCGTAATTACGGAAAGAGTCAAAATCGAAATAAGCAGGCGATGTATAAAATTATTTTTCTTCATATTTCTTCCCCCTGTTTCGTCCGAGAATAAAGTATGCCAGACAGCCCAAAAAAGGAATAAAAATTACAAGCTGAATCCATCCTACTTTTTCCATATTTGAAGGGAATTCTCTTTTAAATGCATCCCATATTGCAAAAAGGGTAAGTAGTGCAAAAAAACCGACACTGCCGAGGATAATCATCCATGTTTCGGCTGGAAGGGTTGGTATATTTCCCAAAAACATTATGCGCTCCTGTGCTTATGTATAAATAACAGATAAATTCCAATTGAAAAAAAGATCAAAGTGAAAAACTGAGTTAAGCTGAAAGGGCCTAGTTCGCCTCTGTAATCAGCTCTGAAAAATTCAATAATAAATCTGCACACTGAAAACAATATAAGAAATAAACCTGTTAATCCGCCTTCACTTTTTATAAAATTCTTAGCTATAAGAAGAATAACGAATGTTAATAACCCGGCCAGACTATGGTATAATTGAGTCGGGTGCAATAAATGTCCTATCGGCGCAAGTGAGCCGGGATCGGAGAAAGTAACACCCCACGGAAGAGATGTTGTTTTTCCGTAACAGCATCCCGCAAAAAAACAGCCTAGACGTCCAATTGTCTGCCCAAGAGCTACTCCCGGAGCAATGCAATCCAACCATTGTAATAAAGGTTGTTTTTGAGATTTCAAGAAAAGCAACCCGCTGAGTGATCCGAATAAAAAAGCCCCTGAAAAAACAAGTCCACCTTGCCATATGTATAAAATTTCAACAGGATTATGAATGAACTCCTGTGAATATAGAGCCACATAAAGAGCACGCGCCCCGACAAGTCCGCTGACAATTGCAATAATTCCGGCAACGGGAGCCATTGTGAAGGGCAACTCTTTGAGACGAGCTTCTCTCATTGTCCACGCCATTGCCATCAAACAGCCAGCTGTGAGATATACGCTGTAGCTGTATATCGGCAGTGATCCAATGTTAAACAGTATCGGGTGCATTAGACTTGTTCCGGTAAATTGAAATAATCATGGCTAAAGCTCCAAGGCAGATAGCAATGTCTGCGACATTAAATGCCGGCCAATGATATGTCCCGACATAAATATCCAGGAAGTCCGTAACTTCACCGTAGAGAATTCTATCAATTAAGTTTCCGATCGCTCCGCCAAGTATAAAGCCAAGACCTGATATCTGAAAAAAATCTTTATCATTTGTTGATTTGAGCAACATGGTGATTGCTCCTAATGAAATGATCGTCACAACGATAAAAAAAGTTCGTTGCCAACTTATATCACCGCGATTGAGGAAACCGAAAGCGGCTCCTTTATTAACCACGTAAACAAGATTGAAATAGTCAGGAATCAATGTTTTGGAAGACCACAGTTCCAGATTGTTGCGAACAGCTATTTTGGTAACCTGATCAAGGATAATGATCACTGCAGCAATAATTCCAGCCAGTGAGTATTTCTTCATTGCAGACCCTTTTTGCAAACATGCCCCCGTCCTCATTCAATTATGGGGGCGGGGGCATGTAGTCTTTTTAATTATGAATAAGATTAGACTTATTCGCCCGCAAGTACCGCTGTACAGCGCGGACAAAGTTCAGGATGTTCTGCGTTTGATCCAAGGGTGTCATATCTCCAGCAACGGCTGCATTTTTCACCTTCGGATTTAACAACTCCAACAGCAAGTCCTTCAAGTTCTTCAGGTTTAACTGCGTCACTGTCAGCTTCTGCTAAAGGTTTAACTTCTGCTCCGGAAACAATAAAGAACTCTCTCATATCAACACTTTCAAGAGCTTTTGTGATTGTTTCATCTGCGAAAAGAGTAATTTGAGTATCAAGTGAGTGACCGATAACTCTTTCTCTGCGCAAAGGTTCAATTGCTTTAGTTACTTCTCTACGAACATCCAACAGGAGTTCCCATTTAGTTCTCTCATCATTGCTGAGAGCAGGGGTAAGAAGTTTCGGACGGATAGCAAAAACAGTATCAACTCCGCATTTCATTTCTTCAGGAAGATGTGAGAAAACTTCTTCGGAAGTAAAAGAAAGGATTGGAGCCATATCCGTAAGCAACATCATCATTGTTTGCCAAAGCACAGTCTGTGCTGAACGACGTTTCAGACTTTTTTCACCGGAGACATAAAGTCTGTCCTTAATGATATCAAGGTAAAAAGCTGAAAGGTCAGTCGTGCAAAGATTATGCAGGGTATGGTAAACTTTATGGAATTCAAAGTCTGTGTAAGCTTTTTGAATAACTTCATGCTGTCTTTTGATCAAATCAAGTGCAAAATGATCAGTAGGCAGAAGTTCAGAAACAGAGACTGCATCGGTTTCTGGATTGAAACCGTCGAGATTACCGAGCAGGTAACGACAGGTATTTCTGATTCTACGGTAAGCATCAACCAGACGGCTGAGGATTTCGTCAGAAATTCTGACATCTTCCTGATAGTTTACAGCTGAAACCCACATGCGCAGAATTTCAGCGCCATGCTGGTCGATGATTTCTTGTGGCGCAATAACGTTACCGATGGATTTAGACATCTTTTTACCATGTTTATCAACAACATAGCCATGAGTCAGAACCGTACGGTAAGGAGGTGTTTTGCGAGTTGCCATAGAGGCGAGCAGGGAACTGTGGAACCAGCCTCTGTGCTGATCTGATCCTTCAAGATACAAATCCGCAGGGAATCTAAGTTCAGGTCTTTTTTCAACAACAGCGGCAAAACTGGTTCCTGAATCAAACCATACATCAAGGATATCGGTTTCTTTAGCCCAATGATTTCCACCGCATTTAGGACATTTGAGTCCGGCAGGAGCCAGTTCTTCAACTGATTTTTCAAACCAGTAATCACAACCGTTTTCGTGCTTCTCAAATTCGTCTACTATAGAGAAAACCCATTTAGCTTCATTATATACTTCGTCGCAGTCCTGACAAATCAAGGCGATGATGGGCACACCCCAATTACGCTGACGGGAAATACACCAGTCAGGTCTGTTTTCAATCATTTTGAAGATACGATTTTCGCCCCAAGCTGGAATCCAATTTACGTCATTCTGAATAGCTTTAAGGGTGTTTTTGCGCAGGTCGTTTTTTTCCATTGAAATGAACCACTGTGTGGTTGCGCGGAAAATAACCGGCTCTTTACAACGCCAGCAATGCGGATAGGAATGAGTAATGTTTTCCCGTGCAAGCAGGTTGCCCACTTCTTCGAGCTTTTCGATTACTTTAGGATTAGCTTCAAAAACATTAAGTCCCGCGAAAAATTCAACTTCCTGGAGGAAAACGCCGTCATTATTTATAGGAGAATAAACTTCAAGTCCGTAGCGGTTTCCTGTTTCAAAATCTTCGCGACCATGGCCGGGAGCCGTGTGAACACAGCCTGTACCACTGTCTAATGTTACATAATCAGCCAAAACTATAGGAGACTTTCTGTTGTAGAAAGGGTGATCCGCAACAGCGCCCTCAAGTTTAGCACCTTCAAAGGTTCCGAGGACATTATATTTATCCCAACCGAAAGATTCTGCGCAAACAGGAAGGAGTCTTTCAGCAAGTATGTAAAAATCACCATTTACTTCGGCGACGCAATAATCAAATTCAGGGTGCAGAGCCACTGCCATATTGTCGGGCAATGTCCACGGAGTAGTGGTCCAGATACATACAAATGTACGGGACAAATCCATCTTAGATGAAATGTCAGAAGGAAGAACTTCCAGAACTTTCGGATCATTTAGAGGAAAGCGGACATAAATTGAAGGAGAAGTATGATCTTCGTGTTCAACTTCTGCTTCAGCCAAAGCTGTTTTACATGAGCAGCACCAGTGAATCGGTTTTTTCCCTCTTACTACAGAACCATTTTCCATGAAACGTCCGAGTTCACGGGCTGTTGCTGCTTCATACTCTGGTTTCAGTGTAAGATATGGATTATCCCATGCGCCCATTACGCCAAGACGTTTAAATTCCTTACGCTGAATATCTACATATTTAAGTGCGTATTCACGGCAAAGTTTACGTATAATAAGAGTAGGGAGATCTTTTTTCTTTTTCTTAAGATCCTGCGAAACCTTGTGTTCAATAGGCAGACCATGACAATCCCATCCGGGAACGTATTCAGCTTTCTGGCCTTGCATGTTGCGGGATTTAACGATGATGTCTTTAAGCACTTTGTTCATGGCAGTACCCATGTGAATGTGCCCGTTGGCGTACGGAGGCCCGTCATGCAGAACATATTGCTCTGCATCTTTATTAGCCTCGACCATTTTATTATAAACCCCGGTCTCTTCCCAGCGTTTAAGCATTTCAGGTTCGCGCTGTTTGAGGTTTGCCTTCATTGGAAATTTTGTTTTGGGCAGACACAGGGTCTTTTTGTAATCGCTCATCGCTTAGAAAATCCTCCGGGAGTATCTTTAAAACATTGGATAAATTTATTAAGTTGTCGAAAATATCAAAATTAAGAACACCCGACTTCATCGAAAAAGACCATTAATTTAATAATTAATCTTTAGATGATAGTAGGTTGAACTTAAGTAGAGTGCTTAAACAGCAAACTCGAAAATATATATTTATTATATATATGTATAATGAAGCCGCGTCATTTTTAAACAAGGACAGAAGGAAGTCAACCTTCATCCTGCATAACGGTGAATTCTTACAATTTAATTATAAAGAAATAAGCCCTTCAATGGTTGCAGCTTTCTGATAAAAATTCAAAATAAAATCTGAGCAATCCGCGGTAACTGTCGCGGTTACACTGGTATATTTGCCCGTCTTGGAATCTTTTTCAGAATGGGCAATGCCTTCTAGAAGGCTTTTCAATTCATCAAGCGACTTTGAAGGGACAATAAATTTAAATGTGTATTCGCAAGGCCATTCATGATGTTCTTCAAGAACTCTTTTAAATTTGTTAATTGATTCGTCCATATTTACTCCTGATCTCATTCCTCTTTATTAGAAAGAAAAATGTTCATTGTTGAAAGCAATATTTTTTAGCAAAAATTAAACTGATTTCGCTAAAAAATGTATTGTTGATATATGAATCCTGCAACAACCTGTCAATGGCAGCAAAAAATATAGTTCAATATCTAAAGGATATTCTCACTCTGCCGATATAATATTTAAGTTGCCTTGTATATTGTAAGCAAAAGAGGGCGTATATCATGAGAAATAAAACCATTCATGCCACTAATTTCCGCAAAGTTCTTGAACTCTTCCGGGAAGAACGCAATGAAGAAGCAATAAATCTTTTAAAAATTATTCAAGAAGATTACCTCGATCTATATAGCGAAAACAAAGAGTTACGCTCTCAAATTAAAGAAGTTTCTGATATTCTGGATCTTGCCGAGTGCATGGATTTTGATGGTCAAAAATATTGGATCAAAGAGGATTCTGATGTAACCGGTCCTTACTGTCAGGTCTGTTATGATCAGGAAGGTATTTTAATCAGATTACAAGAAAGAGACAAACACTGGGAATGTTATAGTTGTGAAAATTTATTTGCAAAGATTCCTAAAGGAGTCACTGATAAAAATCAAAAACCTAAAAGAAAAACTAAGCCTCCATTAAAACTTTTCAGTGTTAAGTAATCAATATTAATATGTTTTTATAAAGCCTCTTGTGATAAACAAGAGGCTTTTTTTTGTAGCAATAATAATCAAAACATAAAAAGTAATTCGGCGCTGAATTTATTGTTATAATTATTGAGTGTGATAGGGTTTGATTCTATAATTTAAAAGTATACTTTGAATCACTAAGAATGGATTTGAAACGTAATTTAGGATATATAACTAATAAAATAATGAATAGTGAGGTCCAAATGTCTGGAAAATTTTTATGCGTTCATGGGCATTTTTATCAGCCCCCCCGCGAAGACCCTTGGCTGGATATGATATTTCCAGAAGGGAGTGCTGCTCCTTTCAGGCACTGGAATGAAAGAATCTGTAGTGAAAGCTACGGTCCTTTAGCCTGGGCAAGACGCATGGGTGACAAAGGAATATTTGATATAATAAATTGTTATGAATGGATGAGTTTTAATGTCGGCCCGACTCTTTTTCGCTGGATTGAGCGAGCTGAGCCTGAACTTTACGCAAAAATTATTGAAGCCGATGCAAAAAGTCTTGAACGCTGGGGACATGGAAATGCCATAGCCCAGATTTATCACCATGTGATCATGCCGCTTGCATCCGATCTTGATAAAGAAACTGAAGTAGCTTGGGCAATAGCCGACTTTGAATCCAGATTTAATCGTAAACCTGAGGGCATGTGGCTCTCTGAAACGGCCTGTAACACCGCCTCCCTTGAAGCTCTCGCCGCGCAGGGTGTCGTTTACACATTGCTTGCTCCGCGTCAGGCAGAAGCCCTTGCTGAGCTGAATTCAAATGATTGGCATCAAGTAGACGAAGGATCACTTAATATTAAAGAACCTTATCTTGTCGAACTTCCGTCAGGCAAAACTATATCTGTTTTTTTCTACGACGGAGGATTATCGCAAGCGGTTGCTTTTGAAGGACTCCTTAAAAATGGTGAAGATTTCTGGAATAAACTTTCCGGCGCTTCGGGTGAGGGACTACTTTCAATAGGCACTGACGGTGAAACCTACGGTCATCATGTCGAGTTCGGAGAAATGGCTCTGGCCTATATTTTATCGCAAGGAGCTACTGGCCGGGATGACCTTAATCTGACGAACTACGGTGCATATCTTGCGCAAAATCCGCCTACCAGAAAAGTTAAAATACGTGAAGATTCATCATGGAGCTGTTACCATGGCGTTGAGAGATGGCGTTCTGATTGCGGCTGTTGCACTGGAGGTCATGATGGGTGGAATCAGCAATGGAGAAAGCCTCTTAGAGACGGGTTGAATGAAATTAAAACGTTGATGGACAGGCATTTTTTTGCAGTTGGTAAGAATGTATTTAATGATCCCCGCAAAGCTTTAGTTGAATATGGAGCGGTGCTTAGCGGATCTATAAATCAAGCTGATTTCTTCAAGCTTTACTTTAAGTGCAAAGAAGGTTCGCTTCAGGCTGATTTAGGGTGGAAGCTTTTATCCATGCAGAAATGGGCTTTATCTTCATTTGCAAGCTGTGGATGGTTCTTTGATGATCTGGCTCGACTTGAACCGCTAAATGATATGTCCTTTGCGCTTAGAGCTATGGAGATAGCCGAAAGTACTGGGCTGATCGGTCTTGAGGAGAAGTTTTTACAAATTATGGCCGAAGCCAAATCCAACGAAGAAAGATACGGTTCAGGTGTGGATCTCTGGAACAGTAAAATTAAACCACAAAAAGATACTTCGGGAAGTTTAATAGCGCAGGGTCTTATAAGACTTTCCGCAGAAGGCGCATTCCCAGTTCCGGGTGAAGAAGGGCGTGTAGATTGGCCCGGGGCTTCAGTTTCGATAACACTTGAAAGTAATTTGGGTTCAAGGTTGAAAGGAGAGGCCGCAATCAGATGGGCCCTTGAATCCGCTGTTAATACTTATAAATGGGAATGGACTAAAGAACCTAGCGTAATATCCGGTGAAGTTCAGATTAAAGGAATAAAAAACGGATACAGTGAAGTCTTCAAGCTTGATCAGTTATCATGGAAAAAAAGACAGTCTCTTTCAATGGCTTGGGTTAAACGCGTATCTGATAACAGCTGGGATCGAAAACTGTTACCTGTCATCGAATATGGGCCTGATATTTTCTTAGGGTATGAAGATTATCAATCAACGCAAATCTGGGAACAAAAATGGAAAGAACTTTGGTCACCTCTTGTCTGGACCTATCTGTTTACAGACGTTTTGGCCTGTGATGATTTTATAGCTTTTATTAAAGAAACAGGCCGTGATCACCCTGATTCAGCAGCCCTGACAGAGCGCATGTCCACTACTCTTTGTGATATGTTGCATAATCAAGTGTTCATGTGGGATAAAGTTGCTGAAGTGTTGAGCAAAGCTAAAACAATCGAGTTTTCTTTAAATATTTGGAAACTGCAAACTTGTTATTGGGATAAGGCTCAGAATGGAACTGTTTCTGCTGAACTGAGCGAACTACTTGGATTTGATTTGTAGTTTTAGCATATTCAAGTCTATAAAAAATGCCCCTTAGAAATTAATTTTTCCAAGGGGCATTTTGATTATGTAAAAACTACTGATCAGAACATATGATTAAAATTCATATACAGAGCCTGATCCCATCTGATGAACATCACATGAAAGCCTGTTTTTCAGGAATTCATAACCCTTCTCACCTGTGCAATGTCCGGCAGCAACAAGTTTAGGATTGAATTCTTCAATCACCTTGGCAGTGTTTTCAAATTCATCAACATCAGTTTTAAAAAGATGAAGTCCGCCGATAATAGCGTGTACTGATTCAAGCCCTGTCAGATCACGCAAATGATACAAACTATTGGCAAGTCCACTGTGACAACAACCTAAAATAACAACCGGACCGGATTTGGTCATCATTAACAAAAAGGCATCGTCCGGGACATGATCTGTGAGGGTCAATTCAGGGTCGGTGAACAGTCCCCCGGTAGCCTCAAAAAGACCGGCTATGCGAGGAATTTCGGTGATCATGAATAAACCCTCATCCAGCTCAGTATAATCGCGGACGATTATGGTTCCCGGATATTCGCAAGGGAAAGAAGCATCTCTGACTTCACCTTCAGCATGGACTGAATACCGTTTTGCAGCAAACTTGGGATGCGCATAGACCGGACCTAAAAAATCAGTCTCCATAAGAGCATCCATGCCTCCAGAATGATCCCAATGACCATGACTGAGAGCAATCCCTTTAGCCTTATTTGTGTCAATTTTCATTTCTTGTGCATTTTGCAGGAAAAGTGAACTTGCACCACAATCCCACAACCAAAGATCGTCTTGAGGTAGATTTAAGGCCATAGAAAGCCCCCATTCCTTACCTAGAGAATCACTTGTGGTGGTATTGTCACATAAGATCGAAATCTTACTAGGCTTATCAATCGTTACACCGTTTACATTGAGTTTGGCCATTTTTGCGGATCATCCTTGAAGAGCTTGTAATTAATTGAGTCTACGAGAGCCTGCCAGCTTGCTTCGATAATGTTGTTGCTGACTCCCATTGTTGTCCACTGACTCTTGCCATCTGAAGATTCAATGAGCAGGCGGACATTTGAGCTTGTGCCTTCGGTATCTCTGATTGCTCCGGTAAGCACGCGTACTTTAAAGTCGAGTAACCGGACATCTTTCAAACTAGGATAAAACGGCTCAAGAGCCTTACGCAATGCCTTATCCAAAGCATTAACAGGGCCATCACCTGATGCAGCTGTATGATTTTCCTGACCGTGAACTTTAACAATTACAGTTGCTTCGGAGAATGGCTCATTGTCTTCTTTACGTTTGGCATCAACCACAAAGAAGTTGATGAACTCAAAGTATCTCTTGGACCATCCCATGGCTTTAAAAAACAGCAATTCAAAAGAAGCTTCGGCAGCGGAATATTCAAAACCGATACTTTCACGTTCTTTAATATCTGCAAGAATTGTTCTTACAGCTGGATCATTTTTATCAAGATTATACCCGAACTGTTTAGCTTTATAGAGAATATTGCTTTTTCCGGAAAGATCGGAAAGCAGAACTCGTCTATCATTACCAACTAAAAGCGGATCAATATGTTCGTAGCTTTTTGAGTTTTTCATAACCGCACTGACGTGAACTCCGCCTTTGTGAGCAAAAGCAGCGGCGCCGACATACGGTTGTCTGAGAAACGGACGTAAGTTCGCAATTTCGGTAACATAATTTGAAGCACTTTTAAGCTTAATCAAATTATCTTTACCAATAGCATTAAAACCCATTTTAAGTTCAAGGTTCGGGATAATGGAGCAGAGGTTAGCGTTACCGCACCTTTCACCATACCCATTTATGGTTCCCTGAACCTGCACAGCTCCATTTGTTACCGCTGTAAGCGCGTTGGCAACGGCAAGTTCGCAGTCATTATGGGTATGAATCCCGATCTTTGATCCGGGAATCTTAGAAAGCACAATCTTACAAGCTTCAGCAACTTCTTCAGGCAACGCTCCGCCGTTAGTATCACACAAGACAAGAACATCAGATCCTGCATCATGGGCAGCTTTCAAGCACGCCAATGTGAATTCTGGATTATCTTTAAATCCATCAAAAAAGTGCTCAGCATCAAAAAACAGTTCTTCGACATGCTTACGCATGAATCCAATACTATTACTGATCAATTCAATATTTCGTTCAAGACTGACACCTAAAGCATTCGTAGCGTGAAAGTCCCAGCTTTTTCCAAAAAGAGTTACAACTTTAGCTCCGCAATCAACAAGGGCAGCCAGATTAGGATCATTTTCCGGTTTTACCCGGGTATTATGAGTAGAACCAAAAGCCGAAACTCTGGCATTTTCAAGGTGATAATTCGTAATCTCCTCGAAAAACTCCTTATCTGTGGAGTTTGATCCGGGCCATCCGCCTTCAATATAATGTACGCCCAGCTCATCGAGCTTTTTTGTAATGCGTATTTTGTCTTGTACGGTTAAGTTGATTTCTTCGCTTTGAGTTCCGTCACGCAGGGTAGTGTCATATATCTTTATTGTTTTCATAATTACAGCATATTTTCTTCGGACCCGCTTTTATCAAGCCCGAACGTGTTGTGGAGCGTTCTGATGGCAAGTTCAGTATATTTTTCTTCAATAAGACAAGTAATTTTAATTTCAGATGTGCTGATCATCAGGATATTGATGTTTTCATCACGGAGGGCCTGAAAAGCCTTAGAAGCAACACCGGAATGATTACGCATTCCAACACCGATGACAGAAATTTTACATACATTCTGATCATAAAGAATTTCTTCTGCGCCCATTTCGTCTTTAATTCTATCAAGAACTTCAAGAGTAATTTCTAAGTCAGCTCTTGGAACGGTGAAGGTCATATCGGTACGGCCGTCACGGCTCGGATTCTGAACGATCATATCAACAAGAATGCCGTTTTCTGCAAGAGGAGTAAAAAGAGTCGCGGAAACACCCGGTTTATCAAGAACTTTTGCAAGAGTAACGCGAGCCTGATCTTTATCATATGCAATGCCGGAAACCATTACCGATTCCATCTTTTCATCCTCCTGAGTGACAAATGTCCCTATTTCATCGCTGAAAGTTGAGCGAACATGAACTTTTACATTATATTTTTTTGCAAACTCAACAGAGCGTATCTGTAGAACTTTTGCTCCCATACTGGCCATTTCCAGCATCTCATCATAAGAAACCATGTCCAGCTTTCGCGCTTGAGTGCAGATGTTAGGATCGGTAGTGAAAACACCGGAAACGTCAGTGTAAATTTCGCATACATCGGCATTAACAGCTGCAGCCATAGCAACCGCGGATGTATCAGAGCCACCGCGTCCCAAAGTTGTGATACGTTTATCTTCCGTACACCCCTGAAAGCCGGCGACTACTAAAATATCATGCTTTTCTAAAAGACTAGTAATTTCATCACTGTCCATCTCTAAAATTCGAGCACGGGAATGATATGAATTTGTCTTGATGGGAATCTGAAAACCTAAAAGAGAGCGGGCTTTAATCCCTTTATCTTTAAGGAGCATTGTAAACAAAGCGGTTGAAACTTGTTCACCTGTTGAAACAAGAGAATCCATTTCCGCAAGGTCGGGAGCATTTGACCATTCTTTTGCAAGAGCAATCAATCTATTAGTTTCCCCGGACATTGCAGATAAAACAACGATGACCTTGTTGCCTTGTTCGTAAGGTACCATGACTTTTTCAAGTACCTGCTTCATACATTCGAGGTTCCTTACTGAGGTTCCTCCGAACTTTTGTACTACTATGTTCATTTGAACATTATCTCCTTACCACATTTATTCAACGTAAGTTATTAAAAAGAATCGAGAAGTGTGGCAATCTCTTCGAAGAGGGGGGTCGCTGAACCATGAAGGGTCAATTCGATTTTTCTACCGGTGGGGGTAGCTTTCCAAGTGAAGAGCAGTGCGTTATCAGGCCAAAATTCAATATTGAGATACTGAATCCACTCTACAACTGTCAAAGTGTTTTTATTGTTTAATAGATCAAAAAACTCGTCATCAGGACATTGCCCTTCAAGTCTATAGAGGTCAAAATGCTCAACCTGCGGTTTTGTGGGGTATATATTAAGAATATTGAAACTTGGGCTACTTACTTCTGCGTTTTCCGCACCGGGAAGAGATTCTACAAAAGCTCTAACAAAAGTTGTTTTTCCTGCTCCAAGATCTCCATTTAGAAAAATTGGAATGAATTCTTTCTTTTTTTGGAAGAAATCTGCCAGAAAAGAGCCGAATCTCAGCGTCGCCTCCACATCCGGCAGATTTATGATCAACTGGTTCTTTGTCATGAGGATTTAGTCAGCACCTTAAGAACATCTTCTTTACCGACAACACCTATAAGCTTCCCGTTTTCCAAAACAGGTAGAGTATAAAGTTTTTTCTCAACCATCAGGTCGGCAATTTTTTCAATGCTTGTTTCAGGTGTTATGGTTACAGGATTAGGAGTCATGGCTTGTTTAACCTTAGTAGCTGAAATCTTAGTGATTTCTTTTTCAAAATCATCACTTGATGACAGAGAGATGAAACCGTCAAGTATTGTGAAAAAAGACGGTACTGAAATACTTTTTTGCTGAGCTACCAAATCGCTCTGGCAGATTACACCGACAAGATCTCCATTTGAATCAACAACCGGAACACCGTTCAGATGCTTTTCCAGCAACAATTTTGCAGCGAGAGCTACTTCGGAATCGGGTGTGAGGGTAAGAGCTCCGGATGTCATAATGTCTTTAGCAGTTAACATAATTCCTCCTTAAGTATTTCGGGAAGTGAGTTAGCAATTTCAGATGCGAGATTTCCTCTGTGTGGAAATTTTTTTTTGAGATAAAGCCCACATTTTCCGTGTAAGTATACCCCCATACATGCACTTTGCATAGCGGGAATTCCTTTGGCAAGTAATGCTCCGATAATTCCGGCCAACACATCACCTGAACCCGCGACAGCAAGGTTAGGCGCGGAAATAGGTGAAATTACAGTTTTACCGTCAGGACACCCTATCACGGTTCCGGCACCTTTAAGGACCAGTATCACTTTTTTTGAAACTGCGTACTGATGAGCAGTTTCAATGCGTGAATCTTCAACTTCAGCGATACTTTTATTAACCAGTCGGCCCATTTCGCCGGGATGTGGAGTAAAAATAGAATTTTCGTCAATTGAGATCAAAAGGTGTGATCTTCTGGATAAAGCATAAAGAGCGTCCGCGTCAAAAACAGCCGGAGGATGTCCTGCAGAAACTATTGCTTCAACAAGATTCATGGCTCCTTCAGCTCTGCCCAGCCCCGGACCAATAGCTATCGCATCATAATTTTCAAGTAGCGGAAGAAGTTCTTCAACGGCCTGATCATCCCAATGATCACCGGAACCAAGCCCCATAGTCATCAGTTCCGGCATGTATGTTTTCACTTGAGAAGCGAGACCCGCAGGGCAGGCTAGGGTAACTAAACCCGCGCCGGCTCTTAAAGCTCCAAGCCCTGAAAGCTGCAAAGCTCCGGTAAGCCCGATTGACCCTCCGATTATAAGAACATGACCGGAAGTTCCTTTGTGCATGGTCGGAGTAAGAGAAGGAAGCTGATCGAAAATTTTATCATTAATTAAATAATGAGCAACAGGATGATCTTCTTTAACCTTATTTGGAATACCGATCTTTTTGACAATAAGAGTTCCAGTGAAAGGTTTAGCTTCGGGAAGACTCAACCCAACTTTTGCAGCTTCAAATGTCACTGTAGCATGGGCATTGACGGCTACAGGATGAGGTTTTCCGGTAAGTCCGTTAAGACCGGAAGGAATATCAATCGCAAAGATAAAAGATTGCTGTTTTACCATGTTTATTGCATCAACCACGGCCTTGGCAAACGGGCGCAATTCATTATCAAAACCGGTTCCAAGCAGGGCATCAATGATAATATCAGATTCAGGAATATTGATTTTATCACTGATACGAAAATATTTTAACTGAACGCCGGATTTTATTGCGAGCTTAAGATGATATGCAGCTTCGCCTTTATATTTATTTTTAGGCGCGGTGTGCAGAATCAGTATTTCTGCGCCGAGGTCAGCCAAATGCCTGCCTATAACAAAACCGTCACCGCCATTGTTTCCTGAACCGGAAAGAATGAGGACTGATTTGTTTTTAACAGAACCGTATTCGTTGAGAAGGGTGGCTACAGCTTCACGACCGGCATTTTCCATAAGGATATCGCCACGGATACCTATATCGTTAATTGCGGCCTGATCCCAGCCCGACATTTCGACAGGCGTAGGAAGCGGTGAAAACATAATTACCTCCGTATGTTATTTCTCAAGAATTACAACAGCCGCAGCAGTGTCCCGTCCATGTGTAATTGATATGAGTATTCTTTCTACACCTAATTCACGGGATCGCTCAAGCCCCTTTCCATTAAATATCAACTCAGGAGCACCGGATTTAAGATTTAAAATCTCAACACACTTAAAGGTAATTCCTTCAGCAAATCCTGTTCCCAAGGCTTTAACAGCGGCTTCCTTTGCGGCAAATCTAGCTGCAAGATGTTGGATCTTCTTTATTTCGGGAACTAAGCTGATCTCTTTTTCAGTAAGAAAAGTACGCATAAAACGCTCACCGAATTTCTCCAGTGAGCTTTCTATGCGATCAAGTTCTGTTAAATCTATTCCGAGGCCTACTATCATTTTTAGTCCACAAATGTCCTGATAATTTCAACCATATCTTTTACAGCGCGATCTATTCCGACGAAGATTGCACGAGCCATAATTGAATGCCCGATGGAATATTCACAAATTCCAGGAACGTTAGCAAAATCAAGGATATTGGTATAATTAAGACCATGTCCAAGATTAACTTTAAGGCCTAGATCCTGACTTCTTTTTATACCGTCGATGATTCTGTTCAGCTCTAGTTTTTGTTCTGATCTGGTTTTAGCATCTGCATAATGACCAGTATGAATCTCAACATAATCGGCACCGATCTCATGTGAGGCTTTAATCTGTGCCGGATCTGCATCGATGAAAAGACTTGATTTGATTCCTGCAGCATGGATCGGAGCAAGATATTTTTTCAGTTTATCTTCATGTCCGGCGCAACTTAGACCGCCCTCGGTTGTGAGTTCCGCTCTTTTTTCAGGGACAAGGCACACAGTGACGGGATTTATTTTGAGTGCGAAGGCTTGCATTTCGTCAGTTGCAGCCATTTCAAAATTAAATTTTGTTTGAATAGTCTGCGCAATAAGATCAATATCTCTGTCCTGAACGTGTCTTCTGTCTTCACGCAGGTGCATGATGATTCCGGCTGCTCCTGCCAGTTCGCACATGGCGGCGGCAACTATCGGGTCCGGTTCTGTTCCTAGTCTAGCCTGTCTGATTGTTGCAACATGATCAACATTGACGCATAAGAGTGGCATGGTTATATCCTCCGGTGAACAAACTTTATTTTTATTGCCGGAATTAATTTGTTTTTACATAGCATATTAGTATAATCCGACTTTGTTGAAGGACAATATAGTCATTGGTGTTTGATGGCAACTGTCATATTGGCGCAACTCTTTGCTAGTTGACATTAAAAATATATTGGCGTTATCCGCTGTGTCACAGCTTGCAGACGATCTGCTTGATTTGACTTTTTTGACCGGACTGTTAGTGACGTTTTTTTAAACGTAAAGAATTATCGAGAGAACAAATAATGAACATATGTATAGTAGGAACCGGATATGTCGGGCTTGTCAGCGCAGCATGTTTTGCAGAAATGGGAAACCATGTTTGGTGTGTTGATGTAAATCCAGACGTTATTAAGACTCTTAAAGAGGGTAAAATTCATATTTTTGAACCGGGTCTTGAAGACTTGGTTAAACGAAACTATGAAGATCAAAGACTTTTCTTTACCACCAGTCTTAAAGATGGACTGGATAAAGCCCGTTTTGTTTTTATTACTGTCGGAACTCCATGCAGCTCAGATGGAAGTTGTGATCTGAGATTTGTGGAAAATGTTGCCCGCGAAATAGGGCAGACCATGACCGATTCTAAAATTATTGTAGACAAATCTACCGTTCCGGTCGGAACTGCTGATAAAGTCCGCTCAATAGTTAAAGCAGAACTTGAAAAAAGAGGTTTGGATCTTGAGTTCGATGTCGCTTCAAACCCCGAGTTTCTAAAAGAAGGGGATGCTGTAAGCGACTTTATGAAGCCGGACAGAGTTGTTGTCGGCACTGAAAAGAAAGAAACTTGTAAGGAATTCGAGACCTTATACGCTCCTTATGCCCGCAGTAGAGAAAAACTCATTTTTATGGGTACCAGAAGTGCGGAAATGACTAAATATGCAGCGAACTGCATGCTGGCCACAAAAATTTCTTTTATTAATGAAATGGCCAGTATTTGTGAACTCGTCGGAGCTAATGTGCGCGAAGTCAGACTCGGCATAGGCTCTGATCACCGCATTGGATATTATTTCATCTACCCCGGCGTAGGTTACGGTGGATCATGTTTTCCTAAGGACGTGAAGGCCCTGATCAATACAGCTAAAGAGGTTGGCGCCAGACCTGAGCTTATTGAAGCCGTGGATTCTGTTAATAACAGACAGAAAAAAATGCTTTCCCGCAAGATTCTGGATTATTTTGAACCTCAGGGTGGAGTTAGAGGTAAAACCCTTGCAATATGGGGACTTGCATTTAAAGCCAACACTGATGATATGAGAGAGTCTTCTGCCTTATCTATCATTTCCGAGCTGACTGAAGCAGGAATGAAAATTAAAGCTTTTGACCCTGTTGCTCATATAAAAGCAGAAGAAATTTTGCGTGATAATGATCTGGTGGAGATCGTACATAATCAGTATGAAGTTCTTGAAGGGGCAAATGCTGTTGCGGTTGTGACGGACTGGAATCAGTTTAGAAATCCTGATTTTGATAAAATAAAAGAAGCCTTGCTTGCTCCGGTTATATTTGACGGTAGAAATCTTTACGACCCGTCTTACCTAGGCAGTAACGGTTTTGCTTACTTCAGTGTTGGACGCAGACCGGTCGGGGATTCTGTTTAATTAATTCAAAATTTAAAGGCCCGCTTAAAGCGGGCCTTTAAATTTGTCTAAGGTGATAACGATTTCATACACGATCTAAGTTGCAGTTCCTGCAAAATTAATCGTTCATATTCGGGGCTGTATGGAACATCTTCTTGGTTTTCTTGATTTAACATTTTCGCGAGAAACTGGGTTTCTTCCCAGAAATCAAGCAACTCATCATTTGCTAATGATTTAATCTGATCTTCCAAGGTAACATTATCCGTTGGGGAAAACTGAGCCATGCGAGTTCATACCCTCCTGAGTCTTCGCCTTATTGCTATTTTCTGCTAATCAATTTTCTAGGTAGTCATTTCTGGGCCAGTAGTCAATTTTCTCTGAATAAAAAATTTTGATTAAATTGTTTTATAATTTTATGATTAGCTTGCAAATATTTCAGATGAATAATAATATACGGATTAAATATGAATAGAATATTTTTAAAAATATTTTTACATGATCAAAATATTTTGATTGTGCACTGCAATAGCAACTAACAGGGGGCATGAATGGAAGAAGATAAGAAAAGGCAAGACGCCGAACTTATCCAGCTAGTCACCTTCAGCATTGCCGAAGAAGAGTTCGGAGTGGATATCCTTAAGGTTCAGGAAATTATCCGAACCATGGAAATCACCAAAGTTCCCCGAGCTCCTGTATTCGTTGAAGGCGTAATCAACCTTCGCGGGAAGGTAATTCCAATCATTGACTTAAGAAGTAAGTTTGGTCTCGAGATCAGAGAGCATGATCAAAATACTCGTATTATCGTTATTGAAATTAGCGACATGATCGTTGGATTTGTGGTTGATTCCGTTTCCGAGGTTCTCAGAATCCCGGCAAACACTGTTGAACCGCCGCCGCCTGTTGTTTCCGGCCTAGAGTCTGAATATATCAGCGGGGTAGGTAAACTTGAAGACAGACTGCTTATTTTACTTGATCTTAACAGACTTCTTTCAGGTGATGAGCAGGAATTATTAGCACAGGTTTAATCAAATCTTCCGGTTTGTTATGTATAATTAAGGAACGATTACGGTCCTATAGTTAGCTGCATATTGCCATGATTTGATGTGTCTGCCACCAGTAAATATTGCGATTTACGTCTATTTACTGGACAACAGAACAGTTTCTCTGCAAAAAAAGGCCGTCCCCTGAATTATCGGGAGGACGGCCTTTCCTTTTCATAATAATTTTGGAGCCAAATTGTCTTTACCTTCCGAATTTACCGCTTTTGCTGCCGGAGGCGGAAACACTGCACGAATTTTTAAAAGTGGTCCCGGGACACAGGCGTTTACTGCGCATAATTTACACTCCAGAGGTCAATCAGTTGTAATGATTGCTCCGGGAGCACGGGAATATGCGGAACTGAAGGCTCTTATTACTTTATTCAGCCGCAATGATCTTGCTGAAAACAATAAAATTATTCCTGCATGGGAAAGAGACTGGGTTTTCCTTCCTCCTTATCTTTGCAAAAATCCTGTTGCATCTGAATGGTCTGAACGCTGGTCAGCCCTGCATGCTTTAACGCGCGGCGGAAAACAGTCTGTTCTGATGACTGTTGACAACTTACTGCCCAAATGGCCTATGCCTTCAGTTTTGGAAAATAATTATATTAATCTTTCCAAAGGCGAAGAGATGGAGCCGGAACTCCTCATCGAACAATTAGTTTCATGGGGATATACCAGAACAAAATTGGTTTCTGGCTATGGCGAAATGTCCATGCGCGGGGATATCCTTGATATCTATGCGCCGGGATATGACCTTCCGCTAAGATTAGAATTTTTTGGTGATATATTAGAAGAAATTCGTGTTTTCGACCCTTCATCCCAACGTTCCAAGGCCGATTTAGATGAAATGACCTTGCTTCCCGTCGCTCCGGCAATGCTGACCGGAAACAACATTGATGATGCCGCCGCACTATGGAAGCATTTGAAAAAGACGGGAGAAATTTCTGCTGAAGGGCATGCAAAACTTCTTGAAAAAGTTGGCAACGCGGACGGAATGATCTGGCCCGGACTTTTTTATCCTGAGTGTACTGACCTCAAGTCATTTTTATCTAAAAAAGCTGTTTATGTTCTTTCGTCAGCTTCAAATTTAAGATTACGTCTTCAGGACCATGAATACAGCTGGAAAACCTTTCTTCATGACAAATCTGCTCATTCCGGTTGTAAATGGCCTGTTAATACAATTTGCTGGAATGAAGAAAAAGCAAGATCCATCTGGCGCGATGAAAGACAGATTGTATATGAAGATCTAGTCATAGGTCGTGAAAAAGACGGAATTGATCTTTCTGAAAGATCGCTGACTGCATTCACCGATATTTTTTGGAAACCTGAACAGATGAAGCGGCCATGGGCTGCCCTTGTTGCAGGATTAAAAGAATGGAGTTCTGAAAGATTCCAAACAGTGCTCAGCTTTAAAACCGACAGATCTCGGAAAAAATTTCTATCGCTCATTGAATCGGAACAGCTATCTATTTCAACTGAGTATTCACCTCTGAACAGAGGGATATACGCACTTATTTCGCCCCTTAAAAACGGGATGGAACTTGAGTGGAATCAAACCATCATATTAGGAGAAGACGTTCTTCAGCCGCAAGCCGCAAAAGGTACCCGCATCAGGGATAAAGCCTTTGAAGGAATGACGAGTTATGAAGATTTGCTTCCCGAAGATTTACTTGTCCATAGAGATTACGGATTATCCCGTTTCGGCGGACTGCATCATTTTAAAGTAGGGGATGTTTCTAATGATTATCTTCTGCTGTTTTTTGATGCAGATGATAAATTATATGTTCCGGTCGACAGGCTTAATCTTGTTCAAAAATATAAAGGCCCGGAAGGTTCCTGTTCTGTTCTGGATAAGCTGGGCGGCACACGCTGGTCTAAAACCCGGGATAAAGCTCGCAAGGCTATTGAAAAAATAGCCGGTGAACTTGTCGAAATGTACGCTTACAGAAAAGTTGCTAAAGGATATGCCTATGGTCCTTTGGATGACATGTACTGGGAGTTTGAAAGTACTTTCGGATTTGAAGAAACTCCGGATCAGGAAAAAGCTATCCAAGATGTGTTCAGAGATATGGAAAGTCCTGAACCGATGGACAGACTCGTCTGCGGTGATGTCGGATTCGGAAAAACTGAAGTTGCATTAAGAGCCGCTTTCAGAGCCGTCTTAGATGGTAAACAGGTTATTCTGCTTTGCCCTACGACCGTTCTGGCTGAACAGCATTATCAAACATTTATGCAACGCATGGAAGGGTTCCCGGTTGTAGTTGGAATGCTCAGCAGGTTTGTTACCAAGACCAGCCAGAAAAGAGTTCTCGAACAATTATCTTCTGGAACCCTCGATATTCTTATCGGCACGCATAGAGTTCTATCCAAAGATGTAGAAGCTCCGAATCTAGGCTTGCTCATTCTTGATGAAGAGCAGCGCTTTGGAGTAAGGCATAAAGAACGTATTAAAGAAATGCGTAAAAATATTGATGCGCTGACTCTGACCGCTACCCCGATTCCCCGTACCTTGCAGCTGTCATTATCCGGAGTGCGAAGCCTGAGTACAATTGAAACGCCTCCAGTCGATCGCAAACCTGTTGAAACAGCTTTAGTTGAACGAGACGAAGCAATGCTTGCGTCTGTTGTTAAACGTGAACTTGAAAGAGGCGGACAGGTTTTCTGGGTGCACAACAGAGTTCAAGGGCTTGAACGGGTTGCTGAGTTTGTTAAAAAATTGGCCCCTGATGCCAAAATCGGCATGGCTCACGGTCAAATGTCAGAGAAGAACTTAGAAAATACTATTCATAAATTCTGGCACAAAGAACTAGATATTCTTATCGCTACCGCAATTATTGAATCCGGCCTTGATTTCCCCAATGCCAACACATTAATTGTAGATCAGGCTCAAATGTTCGGGCTTGGACAGCTTTATCAGCTGAGAGGCAGAGTTGGACGCAGCACACGACAGGCGTACGCATATTTTGTAGTTTCATCCCTTGATTCTTTGTCGGAAAAAGCTAAGCGGCGCATGCAAATCATTCTTCAACTTGATTACTTGGGAGCAGGTTTTAAAGTTGCAATGGAAGATTTAAGACTGCGCGGTGCAGGTAATATTCTCGGAGAAGTTCAATCAGGACAGATGGCAAAGGTTGGGCTTGACCTGTTTCTTGAAATGCTTGACGAAGAAGTACGTAGAATCAAAGGTGATGACAGCACCGTTATGACAGATCCTGAAATGAATTTTGTTTTCAAAGCCCATTTACCTGAAGATTATGTTCCTGATGCCAGAGAAAGGTTGAGATACTATCGGGCTCTTTCCTCGGCAAACACAGAAGCTCGGATAGAAGAACTTGCCTCTGAAATCAAAGATAGATTCGGACATTTCCCCGAAGAAGTTGAAAATTTTATAACAGTACTTTATCTGAAACGAACTTTAGCACGTCTCGGAGTTACAAGAGCGGATTTATTTCCTGCCAGAGTTGTTTTGACATGGGAAGAAAGTCGAAATCCTGTAGAACCTGTTAAATTGATGAAATGGATTGCTGATGATAAAAATTCAGCACGCCTTAAACCTCCTGTAAGTATTGAAATACGTTATGAAAAAGATATTAAAATAGCAGCAGGACTTAACCAAATTTGTAAAAACCTTGAACCGTTAGTTGAACAAATTTAAATCATAGTGATAACGTACGGAAAATATAAATGAAAAAGATAATTATTCTTTTAATGCTGACCTCTCTTTTTGTCTTTGGATGCAAAAACAAGAAAGAAGAACCGGGTATAGTTGCACGAGTAAACGGTAAACCTGTTTACCTTTCGCAGTTGGATTATAAATATGATTTGATGCATGACGGAAGTGCAGGGTTTATTCCTTCTGTCAGTCAGGTCAGAAGTGAATACGGTCAAATTTTAGGTGATATTATTGTACAGGAACTTGTTTCACAGGAACTTGAAGAACAGAATATTCCTGTATCAGATAAAGAGTTGAAAGAGGCGGAAGACGAAGTCCGTTCTGATTACCCTGAAAATGCATTTGAGCAAATTTTAATCGAAGAATATATTGACCTCAATTCATGGCGCAGTCAGCTCAAATATCAATTAGCAATGGATAAATTTTTTAGCCAAATATTACGTCCTGAAATTAAAATTGATTACAAAGAAGCAGAAGAATACTACCGCACTCATTTATCTGACTTCTATATGCAGGCAGGGTTTAAGTTTATAATGATAAAAGGGTTCAGCCGCGATTTAGTGACTAAGGGGGTTGAACAATTTAGAAAAGGAGTTTCTCCTGAAGAAATTTCAAACAACTTGAAGCAGGTTACTGTTAGAGAAATATGGGTTAGAAACGGACAATTACCGACGACTTGGGAACCATTTGTTCAAGAGCTTGACCCCGGAAAAGCAAGTCCTGTAATAACACAGGAAAAAGAATTTATTTGTTTAATTTTAAAAGAAAAGAAAGATGCCACCTTGTTAACACCTCTTCAAGCTTATCCCGCTGTAGAAAAAGTTCTTCTTGAACGCAAACTGGATGATAAATTTGAATTATGGCTTAAGAATAAACTGGCTAATTCTAATATTAAAATTAGCAAAGAATTATTACCACAGCAAAAAACTGAAAAGCCTGTCCCTGTTGAGAATAAGAACACAAAGACTGAATAAATATTAAGGGTTTTGCTAATCTTGCATACTTCCATGAAAGGGTTTAGTTAGTTAAAACAATTGTCGAATAAGAAACATACCGATATTATATATTTTATGGGAGATGCCGTATTGAAGCGTGTAATTATTGTTTTTTTTATCATATTGATCAGTTCTTTTGTATCCATTGCCGGAGCAGAAGAAAAAGTCGTTGATGGCGTTGTAGCTGTCGTTAACGGCGATATCGTTACAATGTATGAAATGAACGCAAAGATGGCTCCCATCATGAAGCGGTTTAATGGGCAATCTATTTCTGCTGTAGATGCTGAGCAAATTAAAAATATCAGAAAACAGATACTTGACCGCATGATTAACGAAATGATTCTTGATCAGGAAGCAAAAAGACTCAAAGTCGAAGTTTCAGAACAAGATATCGAAGGTGAAATCAAACGTATTAAAGAAACAAGCAAATTTTCCGATGAAGAATTTGCGCGTCAACTTGCATTGCAAAAAACAAACTTAGAAGATTTTAAAGAAACTTTACGAAAAGATATTCGTAAGAACAGACTCTTATCATACAAAGTTAAAAATAAAGTAGTAGTCACGGAAGAAGAAGTTCAAGGAGTATGGAACAGCACTCAGTCTCAACAAGAAGAGGTTAAACAGAGTGTTCACTTGAAATTGATACTTTTTCCTGAAAATATTTCGGCAGATAAAATCAGAGAAGAAATTATTTCTGGAGAAACAACTTTTGAAGAAGCCGCAGATAAATACACTGTCGGCCCTGGAGCCGGAACAGGTGGAGATCTAGGTGTGCTGGAATGGGATGATCTTGCTAAAACGTGGCATGACGCATTAAATGGGCTTAACCCCGGAGATGTAAGTCAATCGTTTAAAGTTCAGAAATCAACTGCTTTGCTTAAGCTTGATTCTTTTGAAAAAAATAAAACTGATTCGTTCACTGACAACAGAGACAATATTTATGAACGTCTTTATAGAGAAAAACAGGACGCAGTCTTTGTTGATTTTATAAATAAACTGAGAGAGAAAGCCGTTATCGAGATAAAGTAGATTTTTTTAAGAAAAACTATAAGCGGATATTTTTTGCATTTTTAAATGAAAAACTGTTGTCGAAAGACAAATTTAAAGAAATGAATTTGTCTTTGAATAAAACAGCCAGACTATCATTATGAGGGCCGTATGGATTTGAAAGAGCTTGGATCCCGATTAAAAGCGGAAAGAGAACGACAAGGGCTTACCGTTGAACATATGATGGAGCTTACCAAATTAAGCCGTGTGAATGTTCACGCGATTGAAGACGGCAATAAAAAAGATTTTCCACACCCTGTCTATGCTAAAGGATTTATAAAGAATTACGCCAAAGCGCTTGGGCTTGATTCAGAAGAAATTGGAAATGAATTTTCAAAATTTTATTCTGTTGATGGTAGTGCTGATAAGAATATTCAGGATCCTTGCATTGACGAAAACTTGGCTCGAAGTGATTACTCCGATGTTTCCACCAAAACATCGATGTCATCAATCTTTTTAATTCTAATTCTAATCGCAGTTCTCGCAGGGCTTGTGTATTATCTTCATGATAACGCATTGTTAGATTTCTGGAACACCAAAAAAACAGAGATTGTGATAACTGAAGAAGTGGTTGAAAATGTAGCTGTTGATGAGCAACAAAAAGAAACTACTCCTGAACAAAATGACGAAATTTCCACCGAGACTCCAATTGAAGCGGCACTTGAAACAGTACAGAAAGAAGCTCCAATTGTAGGCTCAAGTGAAGACGTTGTCGTTATTTCTGAACCGGAAGAATCAGCTTCTGCAAGCGAACGAAAAGAACTTCCTATTGCTGCAATTCAACCAATAGTAACAAATACAGTTGTTATTACAGCTAAATCTGGAGAAGCTTGTTGGTTAGAGGCCGTTACTGACGGTAATAACCAAGAATTCGTTCTGCAAGAAACTGAAAGCATTTCATTGCCATACAAAGAATCTTTAAAGATTAAATTCGGGAATGCCGGCGGAGTCGAGGTTATTTCTGACGGTAAGCCTTTGGTTCTTAATGTTGCAAAAGGAAAAGTTAAAACCATCGAGTTTCCGATTTCCGAATAGGAAATTCAGTGTTTAAAAAATGGAAACAACGGATAAAGTTTTAATTCTTAAAACAGGAAAATTTAAAGAAAATGATCTTTGGGTTCGTTTTCTTTCAGCTTCTCGTGGTGTTCAAACAGCTTTTGCCTTTGGCGGAAGCAGAAGTCGTAAAAGATTCGGCGGCTGTTTAGAGCCTTTTTCACAGGTTTTGTTTAAGATCGAAACCAATAAAACGGGTGCTTATCAGGTTCTTAAAGAAGGAAGCCTTATGAAAAGCTATCCTGAAATAAGAACAAACCTCCGGAAAACCGGGCTTGCTGCTAATTGTTTAAAGTTTATAGAATCAGCCGGAACAGAAAAAGAAAGCAGTCGAAGAGTTTTTGATCTTTTATCTGAAACTCTGGATGTTATCGAAAGTTCAGAACCGGATGATTTTTTCCCATTGTTTTTCAGAGCAAAGGTTGCATTTGAACAAGGATACAATCCTGACTTTACAATTTGCGCGCGATGCGGCAAACCTCTGTTCAGCGCACGACCTGTAGTTTTTGATATTGAGAAAGGTGTTATCACCTGCTCAGAATGTGACAACGGCAGGAGAGGGGATTCTGTTGGCTCTGGAACCATACGAACTTTAGCATGGATTCAGGATACAGGACCGTCTAATTGGATGCCTCTGAACCTTCCATATGAAATAAGACAAGAATGTTTTTCAGTAATGGATAAATTCATGGCATATCATATGGGATTGGTCTGGGAAGAAAGTGGTTATCGAAAAATTTAGTGAAGTTAAATGTCTATCTGGTTCAAAGTGCAGCTATAAACATTGCGCTTAATCTTGAGGCTTATTCTAATTTAAAATTTCTTGAAAAAGTCTAAAATATTTCTGTTATTAATTGTTAAGAAGTCGGACATTTTTTATATCGTACAAATAGTATTTATGTAAAAAATGACTCTATAGAAAGTTTGGTTTTTTTCTAGATGTGAGGAATTTAATGAATTTTCAGAATGTTATACTTACGTTGCAAAACTTTTGGTCTGATTATGGTTGTTGTCTAGTTCAGCCTCTTGATATTGAGGTAGGGGCCGGAACATTCAATCCTTCAACTTTTTTCAGAGTTATCGGACCTGAGCCTTGGAATGCTGCTTATGTGGAACCGTCCCGCCGTCCTACTGATGGACGTTACGGAGAAAATCCAAACAGGCTTCAGCACTACTTTCAGTTTCAGGTTATTTTAAAACCTTCCCCTGACAATGTTCAGGACCTCTATCTCAAGAGTCTCGAAGCTCTCGGTTTAGATGCTGCTGCACATGACATCAGATTTGTAGAAGATGACTGGGAATCTCCTACACTGGGTGCATGGGGACTTGGCTGGGAAGTTTGGCTTAACGGTATGGAAGTAACTCAATTTACCTACTTCCAGCAGGTCGGAGGACTTGACCTCAGCCCTGTTTCCGTTGAACTGACCTACGGTCTCGAAAGACTCTGCATGTACTTGCAGGGCAAAGAATCCGTTTATGATCTGATGTGGAACGACAAGATCACTTATGGTCAAATATTCCATCAGAACGAAGTTGAGAATTCTAAATATAATTTTGAACTCAGCGATTCAGCCATGCTTCTTGATCTATTCAATAAATATGAAGCTGAAAGTTTGAGACTATGCGAAGAGAAGCTTCCCCGTCCCGCATACGACTATTGCCTGAAATGTTCTCACACTTTCAATATGCTTGATGCTCGCGGTGCAATATCCATTACCGAACGAGCAACATATATAGGCAGAGTGCGTACTTTAGCTTCCGCTGCAGCAAGACTTTATTCAGCACAGCGCGAAGAGTTAAATTACCCCATGCTTGAAAACGATTAAAAAAAACGGAATTAGATATGGCCGATTTTATTCTCGAAATAGGTATTGAAGAAATGCCCGCCCGCTTTGTTCCACGTCTGGGCGAGGATATTAAAAATATATTCAGTGACCTTCTTAAAGAACACATGATTGATTTTGCAGAAGTAGCCGCTTTTGCCACTCCTCGCAGACTTAGTGTTTTCGTCACAGACATCGCACTTGATCAAAGAAAAGTTGAAGAGGAAGTCTCAGGGCCTCCTGCTAGAATAGCTTACGATGCTGACGGAAAACCAACTAAAGCCTGTGACGGATTTGTTAAATCTCAAGGGATCAAACCCGAAGATATTTATCTCATCAAGACTGATAAAGGTGATTATCTCGGAGCTAAAAAAACAGTCGGCGGAGCTGCAACTGTTTCTATTCTTCCTGAGATGTGTATCACCGCAATTAAAAAGCTTTCATTTCCTAAAAAGATGAAGTGGGGCAGTCTCGAGTTCACATTTGGCAGACCGCTGCGTTGGCTGTTGTGCCTTTGCGGTGACCAAGTTGTAGACTTTGAATTGGCCGGACTTACTTCAGGACGTAAAACCTACGGACATCGTGTCATGGGTGCCGGTCCATGGGATATTGCTTCTGCTTCTGACTACTTCAATACTATTGAACAGAAATGTTCTGTAGTTATTTCGCCGGAAAAACGAGGAGAACTCGTTCGCGCTGAAGGAGATAAACTTGCTTCCGCGCTTAACGGTTCTGTTGTCTGGAAGGACAGTCTGCTTCAAGAAGTCAGTAACCTTGTTGAATTCCCCATGCCTATCATTGGAAACTTTGAAGAATCTTTCCTTGAGCTTCCTAAAGAAGTTTTGCTGACAAGCATGGAAAGCCATCAGAAATGTTTCGGTATTGAGAACTCTGACGGAAACCTGCTTCCTCATTTTCTATGCACTTTAAATCTGAAGCCTAAAGAAATGGATCTGGTTCGTAAGGGATGGGAAAAAGTTCTTAAAGCAAGACTTGAAGATGCTCGTTTCTTCTGGGCTAAAGATTTAGATACAGATTTTGGTGTCTGGCTTGAAAAGCTTGAACACGTAGTATTCCTTGGTCCTTTGGGAACCATGGGAGACAAATCGCGTAGACTTGAAAATCTGGCTGCTTTGATCGCAGGTAAAGTTGATCCTGATTTGCAGACTGAAATGGCTCGCGCCGGTAAAATTGCCAAAGCAGACCTTGTATCTGAGATGGTTAATGAATTTGATAAACTGCAAGGCTTGATGGGCGGAATCTACGGCTTTAAAAAGGGCGAAGATGATGTTGTATGCAAAGCTATCAGTGAGCAATATCTCCCCGCAGGACCAGAAAGTCCTGTACCTTCTACAATTGGTGGAGCAATAATATCCATGACCGATAAAGCCGATACTCTCGTCGGTTGCTTCGGATTAAATAAAATACCTACCGGTGCCAACGATGCCTACGCTCTCAGGCGCGCTGCCCTTGGTATTATACGGATGATCCTTGAATTCAGATTAAGTGTCGACATCCTCGAAATTTTCGACATGGCTTATGACGGATACTCTAAGGATATTAAATGGAAACTTGATAAAGCAGAGATTCTTGAAAAGCTTGGAGATTTTATTTCCAGCAGACTCCGCGCCTATTTTACAGGCCAAGGGTATGAAACAAGAGTCGTTGATGCTGCTTTAGGTGCCGGATTCAGAGATGTTAATGCTCTAAAAGCTAGAGTTGAAGCTTTATCTGAATTCGCAAAAGAAGAAGGATTCGAGCAGTCGGTGCTTACTTTTAAGCGAGCATCAAACATTATCAGAAAGCAGGGTAGTGAAGCAGGACTCATTTTGACTGGAGGATATGAAGTTGAAAAACTGATTGAACCTCAGGAAAAAGACCTTGCTAAAAAGCTGGATGATACCGCTGATCGTTTCGAAGAACTTTGGGGAAATGACGATTTCACGAATCTCTTTGGAATTCTTGGAGAATTAAGACCATTTGTGGATGACTTTTTTGATAACGTAATGGTCATCAGCGATGATGAATCATTAAAAATTAATCGCCTGAACTTGCTTCAAGCCCTGGTAGACAGACTTAGCAGGTTGGCTGATTTTGGTGCTCTTCAGGTTTAAATCAGATTTATCTGAATAATTTTGTTATGTTAAACAGTGATTAAAATGGTTTTTAATTCAAAAAAACATTTAAATTGCTTGACAATTATAACTGATTTTAGTTAATGACCCATTTTGTTAGAACGTAACTCCGGCTGTCCGGAGAAAGAAATACAAATTTAAGATACAGGAGAAATACCTTGGCTAATCATAAGTCCGCACTCAAAAGACATCGTCAGAGCCTCGTTCGTAATTCACGCAACAACATGGTACGTACTCGTATCAAAAACGTTGTTAAAGAAGTACATTCAGCAGTTGATTTGAAAGACACTGAACTTGCAGCAACAGCTCTTCGTAAAGCTACTTCCATTCTTGATGCAGCAGCAACAAAGAAAGTTATCCACGCACGCGCAGCGTCCCGCAGGATTTCTCGTCTTCACGCTGCCGTAAATAAGATGGCGTAACTCTTACAATATATTATTTTTGTAAAGAAATATTCAGCCCGTCGCATAATGCGGCGGGCTTTTTGTGTTTAACTATTTTCTATTAACTTTTTATATAAAAAGTCGATGGCAATATCACTGTCTTTGCGCTATCAAAGCAAAGAGTAATTGCTGATTTCAACTGTGTTTTCAATTTCGCGTTTAGTTGTGATTTGATTTTACATGAGGAGTTGCTTTTGAGGGTTATAATCGTTGGTGCCGGAGAAGTTGGGTTTAACGTCGCGAGACGCCTTTCCGGTGAAAGTAAGGAAGTTGTTGTTATAGACACAAACTCCAAAGCATTAAGTAGGGTTTCTGATACATTAGATGTTCAAACCATACTTGGCTCCGGTTCAAGCCCGGAAATTTTGAAACGGGCCGGGATTGTAGATGCTGATATTTTTTTAGCGGTTACAGATAAAGATGAAATAAATTTAATTTCAACTTTTCTAGCGAACCGTATTGCTCCCAAAATCATCAAACTTGCACGCATCCGGAATGAAGATTATACTAAATATCCGGAAATGTTCACTGAAGGTGACCTTCGAATTGACACTTTGATCAATCCTGATGAAGAAGTTGTTGAATCCATACTAAGAGTCATGAGTGTACCCGGGGCTGTGGAAATTAATGACTTCGTTGGTGGAAAAGTTCGCCTTATCGGGGTTAAGCTTCCAAAAGAGAGCCCTCTTGTAGGGGTAACTCTTATGAATATCAAAGAGCATCTTGTCGGCATTAATGTCGTCATTGCTGCTTTGGTTCGCGAAGACAGACTCATCATTCCCGGCGGTTTAGATACCATTCAAGAAGGGGATATTGTCTATTTTACATCCATGCGTAACCAGCAGGAATCTCTACTTAGACAAGCTGGAATTCTTTCAGATCCCATTAGAAAAGTTCTTATTGTCGGCGGCGGAAATGTCGGCTTCCTTTTAGCTCAAGCTCTTGATAACAAAAAATTTCATACACGCCTTCTGGATAAAGATTCTGATCGTTGTGATGAACTTTCTGAAAAACTTGACCGTGTTATTGTTTTACATGGAGATGGAACTGATCAGGAATTACTAAAAGAAGAAAATGTCGGTGAACTGGATATGGTTATCTCAGTTACCGGCGACGAAGAAATGAATATCTTATCCTGCCTGCTTGCTAAAAACTTAGGCGCCCGTAAGACAATTACCCGCATTAACAATTTCGCGTATATTCCTTTGATTCAACCTATTGGGATTGACCATCTTGTTTGTCCCAGACTCTCCGCAATTAATTCAATTCTACATTTTGTCAGACAAGGAAAAGTTATTTCTGCCGTTTCGATAAAAGGTGAAGAAGCTGAAGCTCTTGAGGCAATTGCTCAAGAAAAATCAGGAATTGTCGGTAAACCGATTAAAGATTTAAATCTTCCTAAAGGAACACTCATTCTCTGCTTCCAACGCGGAGAGGAAGTAATAATTCCTTCAGGTTTCACTGTAATTGAACCCAATGACAGACTTTTAATTATTTCAACTCGTAAAAATATACCTGAAATAGAGAAAGCACTTACCACCAAACTGGAGTATTATTAATGCGCTGGAAGGTCGTTCTGCATATTATCGGAGCACTAATTTTGTGCGTCGGCCTTACAATGATAATGCCACTTGCTTTTTCATTGTATTATCAAGATTCAGGAATAATGCCTTTGATTCAGTCCATGTTAATTTCCTGTCTCTGCGGTTTAGGGTTGTTTCTTGTTTTTCGCAGTAAGGATGAAAATCAAGGCTTAAGTCATAGAGAAGGAATGGCTATTGTTGCGTTAGGATGGGTTGCAGCCGGCTTTTTCGGGAGTCTTCCTTTTTATTTCGGAGATGTTTTTTCAAGTAATGTTGACTGTTTTTTTGAATCCTTGTCCGGTTTTACCACGACAGGTTCTTCAGTAATGACTGACATTGAAAGTGTTGCGAAAGGGATTCTGTTTTGGCGCAGTCTTACTCATTGGCTTGGCGGCATGGGGATCATTGTTCTTTCTCTTGCAATTCTACCTTTTCTCGGGGTCGGAGGAATGCAGCTTTATAAAGCAGAAGTTCCCGGTCCTGTTCCAGATAAATTAAAACCCCGAATTAAAGACACCGCGATAGTACTTTGGAAAGTTTATCTTTTATTCTCAGCCATAGAAGCCATACTCTTAATGCTTGGTGGAATGGATTTTTTCGATTCTCTTTGCCATACATTCGGAACGCTCGCCACTGGTGGATTCTCAACCAAGAACACTTCAGTTGCATATTTTAACAGTGCTTATATCGATTATGTCATCACCTTTTTTATGATTGTCGCAGGTATCAATTTTAGTCTTCATTACCAAATGTTGAAAGGGCGGCCTTTAATTTTATGGCGTGATCCTGAATTTAGATTTTTTGCATCCATTACAGCCTTAATAACGGTTATAGTTACTGTCGTTGTTTATTCTGCCCACAATTATGAAACCGTTGCTGATACTATCAGGTACACATCATTTCAGGTTGCCTCAATTATGAGCACAACAGGTTTTGCAACTGCGGATTATGAGTTATGGCCGGCACTGGCTCAAGGGTTACTACTTTTGTGCATGTTTTTAGGCGGATGCGCCGGATCAACCAGCGGCGGTATGAAGCATCTTCGTATTATGCTCCTTTTGAAACAGTCTTATCAGCAAATTTTCAGAATTATTCACCCGCGCTCAGTAAATAGAGTAAAACTCGGAAAAAAAGTCATTAAGCCTGAAACGATGAATGATATTCTCGGGTTCGCAGTACTCTGGATCGGCCTTTTCGTGCTTTGCGGCCTTATTGTTGCGGCGACAGGAGTAGACGTTGTTTCCTCATTTGCAGCATCTCTCGCTTGTATCGGAAACATAGGTCCTGGAATTGGAACTGTCGGTCCGGCTGACAACTTCTCTCATATTCCCGAAGTTGGTAAGTGGGCGTTAATTTTTTGTATGCTACTTGGACGACTTGAAATTTATACAGTGATTGTACTTTGTGTTCCTGAATTCTGGAGAAAGTAAATTTCACCCAAAAGCCAAATCACGCTAAAATTTAAATACCAATTTCTACGCTCTATAATAAAAAACCCGGTTGTGAGATATATCTCACAACCGGGTTTTTTATCGTAAACTGAAAGGACACTTTAAATCGATACAAACTATTTAATAAAAAGCTAAAACGGAAAGGAAGCTTCTTTTCCGTTTCCTGTTTTGGCAAGTTTGGTGTCAATTGCATTAAGCCTTGCTTTTGCAGCCTCTTTTTGAGCCTTTCTGTCAGCATTTTTAATAACAGTATTTAAAAACTTTTTAGCTGTTTCAAATTGACCTCTATGTTCATATATCATTGAAATTCTGTACATAGCGGTTACAGCCCAAATGTTTTGTTTCGGGAATTTAAACGCTAATTCCAGATAACTTTTCAGAGCCTTATCTTTATTTCCCATTGCCTGTTCACCTTCGGCAATCCAGAATAATATTTCCGCTTTAAGTTCATCATCTAACTTATCCTGCCCGCTCCATATTCTTTCAAGTATAGCTTGAGCTTTTTTAAGATCACCTTTTTGCTGTATTAAAAGCGCTAATCTCAATTCTTTCTCAGGGGGAAGGGCGCCTCCAGATCCTAAAATTTCATTGTACGCTTTAAGGGCTTTGGCTTCATTACCAACCGCGAGATCATACTCAACGGCGGCAATAAGCCAGTTTAGATGCATGTCGGCTCCAAACTTATTTGGATCAACTCTTTTTAAATAAAAAGCTGATAGCTTGAAGTCTCTATTTTGAGCAGCATTATCTGCAAGGTAAATAAAGCTTCTGGCACCTAAGTCAGAGTTCGGAAATAACATAGCACATCTACGTGCTATACTTTTATCCATCTTCTTCGAGCTGTCCTTTGCTAATTCTGAAAATAAAAGCAATCGATCTAATGGTCTGCTGTTAACCTGTGCATTAAATTGATTACCTGAAAGAGATTGCCAAAAAGGAGAATTGATATCGTTAAAATATTCAACACCTGCGGCATCACAAAGCCCGGATATTATGAATAGATTTGAATTTTTACCTGCATCTGCAGTACTTAAAATTTTAGAAAAGTCAGGTTTAAAAACTATTCCCGCGGCAACACGAAGACTCATAGGTAATGAATTAGGGTCAAGTTGCCCCCAAACTTTCTTTGCTAATTCCATATCGCTGGTCAAGAGAGCAAATGCCAATTTATAATTTTGCAAAGCACTGACCAGTTCTTCTGAAAGAAGCAGCGAGCCTGTTTCGCGATCAATGGTATCAAGTGCTTCCCGAGGAGACATAGACATCAGTTTGTTACGGAAAGCATTCCAAGCAGGGGAGGCAGGGGCGGCCATTTTCCACAAAGTGGGGGATGCATAAGCAGGTTCAAGTACACCTGATTTGAAAAAAGACCATGCGTTAACAAGATTTTCATCTTGAAACGAATCAACACCAGCCGGATTTTTACCAGTTTCCAAATAGCTGTTTACCGAATTCCAAAAAGTTTTGACTGTTGAATTACTGATATCCTCAAGAATAGAGTTGGACTTGTTCCATTCGCTCAAACTTGATGCAGCAATAGACATTGCAATCAACTCACGATCCTTATCATTAATAATGGTTGAATTGCGCAACGCCGGTTTGAAATCGAGACCTTTTTGAAGCGAGCTTTTAAAAACAGGTTTAGTATTAACTATAAAATAAGTAGTGGGCCAAACCTTCTCAGCCTGTTCAAAAGATTGAGTTAGAATCATATTCTGAGCTTCACGAGCGGACCCTGAAGTTACTAGCACCGACCAATAGAGAGATCGCCAAACATCAAACCATACAGTTTTGAGATTTGGTTCAGATTTAAACTTATCAGTCATAAAATCCTGCTTCATAAAGCGGGCAGCCTGACTGAACCAAATGACACTTTTAACAGGATCACCTAAAGCTCGTTGCGTTTGTCCACCAAGCCAGAGCCGTGATGTTTCGAGATATTTATCATCAAAAGCAGGTGTTCCCTGTAAAATATTCATGCAGGCAGAATACCTACCTAACTTATAGGCAGTTTGAGCTCTTTTTATAATTAACTCTGGAGAATCTCCGCTGCCAGAATAGTTTTCTTCAAGAACGTCCCATGCTCCGTATTTTTCAAGCCATGAATCATAAGATTCACCATTTTTAGCCTCAACAGCATTAGATGATGTTGAGGTTATAAAAATTAAAAAAAGGGCAATTAGCAGCGGTCGAAATTTATGTCTGCAAAAGTTTGAAATCATGAAATCCTCATTTATTCAAAATTGATTAATCAAAAAATCCTGTCACAGAAACAATTAATGAAAAGCTTTAAAAGAGGCAAACGCTTGAATCTATTTAAATGAAATTTTGAACCTTATATATACATTTCTAAGGAAACGAACTGTAAAACAGCCTTTCAAAGAATCGTTAATGAGCAGTTTAGAGTTTTAAAAGATATCGATAAGGCATAAACCGTTGTTCATTAAGACTATTTAATACCTAGGCTTATCGATGAAGGATTGACGATCCCAATATAACGGAGCTAAATCAAACAGTACTACTTCCAAAGTTTACATAATTTACATTATGAGACATTAATACAAACACAATTATTACAATGTGTTGCGTCAAACAAACACTAATTATGACCATTTTTAGCCTAAATACGGGATTTAATGCGGACCGGGATGATATTATTTCTAGCTACATTTTACTTTTCATTCAAAATTACGTTCTAAGCGCATATAGCAGCTCACATGAAACAACTGGTCGTAAAAACTTTTAAAATCTGTAAGCAATAAGCATTCTTCGCTCTTGCTATGAGTGAATCTAAACTTGAATGCTAAATCTTAATGCGTTGCTTGCAATATCCATTTTTTAGACAAGCTTTATCAGCAATTCATATGAGACTGAAATGATATCGACTCCAATCCTGAGAGCTTCCGAAACCTGCTTAACCTCAGTTAAACCGGATGCAATAATTTTTGATTTGAAATCATAATTTTTAAATATTGAAACGATGCTGTCTAGAGACTCACTTGCACCCTCTTCCTGTTCAGTCTCGTGCAATTTCAAATTTACAAAATCTCCTCCTAATCTTGCCGCCATTACAGCTTGAACAGAAATCAGTCTCGAAACCATACTTACTGGAATATCACGCTCAGAAAGAATGCCTGCAGCTTTCAGTCCTTCCAGTGTCGTCGGTATTTCCACAACAGCGTTTGGACCAAATCCAATTATGCATTTGGCGTCATCCAGAATACACTGCGAGTTAAGTTCTGAAGTTTTTATCACTACTGGACCATGAACAATTTTTAAAATCTCCATCACATCTTCATTTAAATTCATATCTTTTATGGTCGAAAAATCAGAACCAAAGTGAACTCCATCAATCAGCTTATAATCAATTGCCTTCTTAACTTCGTCTATTGAAGTAGAATCGAGAAAAATTTTCATTAAGAACTCCCCTTTTGTCAGTTTAAAAAACACAAACACCCTTTCAACTGGTTAGCTGAAAGGGTGTAAAAGATAAAATTATGATTATTGCTAAATAAAGCTAATCATCATTTTTTGCTTCAATGCGTTTAATATACTTATCGCGGCATTCATAAGAGCAAAAACATTCAACTTTTTCACCGTTTTTGACTCGTATATCGCTGTCTTTTTGAACATAAGTTCCGCAAATAGGGTCTTTAACCATTTCTCCGGCTTTGACCTTTTTATCATGCTGCTTGCTATCTTGCTTTTCTTTATTCTTTTTTTCTCCAGTGAATAATTTCCACATAATAAAAGCAGCCACAGCAATCACAACAAACTTAAGCATATTGGATTCCGCCTTGATTTTAACCGCATACTTACGGGCTGAAAATTTAAAGGTTATGCCCGAAAGAAACGGGCATAACCTGATTATTAATCCTGATAAATTTTCTTACCTTCAATCCGGTAATCAATTTTTGATAAAATATCAGCAATCTTGCTGCCATCAGGAAAAACCAGTTCAGAGTCAAGTTCAGCAAGCGGGTAAAGAACGAATGCACGTTCCTTCGCACGAGAATGTGGAACTGTTAAATAGTCTCCACCTTCTACCGTCTCATCGCCGAACAGGATAAGATCCAGATCAATGATTCGAGGCCCGTTGACCTGATCTTTAACTCTCTGCATCTGCCCTTCCACAGCTTGAAGCGTTGAAAGGAACCCATGCGGCGCCCAAAGTTCTGGATCAACAGCAAATCGAACAATTTGATTAGCAAACCACGCTTGCTCTTTAAGCCCCTGCGGTTCGGTCATATAAATTTCCGACCAAACTTCAGGATCAATGCCTTCGTATTTTTCCAGCCTTGCAACAGCCTCGTTTAAGTTCTCATCGGTATCGCCGATGTTGGAACCAAGACTGACATAGACCTTTATAGTTGGGAAATCCGTGATACTGCCTCCTTGAGTCTCTCGGTGTCTACTGTCAGGGATATACGGAAATATCCTTCACCAGAATCACCAAAACCATTTCCGGGTGTAACAACGACGCCTGTTTCCTTAAGCAATTTAGAGACAAACTCGGATGAAGTGTAACCTTCAGGAGTTCTAGCCCATACAAAGATGGATGCATCAGGAACTCTACAAGAAATATTAATTTTTCTAAGAGCTTCAACAACTACATCGCGGCGTTCTTTGTAAATTGCACGAAATTCTTTTACATAAGGTTCACCATGCTGAAGAGCTACAATACCAGCTTCCTGAACAGCCTGGAAAATACCTGAATCTACATTTTCTTTAACTTTGCCAAGTCCGGCAACCAAGGTCGCATTACCTACGGCCATTCCGCAGCGCCATCCAGTCATATTGTATGTCTTTGACAGAGAATGGAACTCAATAGCAACTTCTTTAGCGCCGGGAGTTTCCAAAATGGATATCGGTTTTTTATTTTCATCGTAATAAACTTCAGTATACGCTGCGTCCTGAACAATGATTACATTATGTTTATGTGCGATTTCAACAACTTTTGCAAAAAATTCAGGTGTTGCGGTCGCAGCAGTCGGATTATTAGGATAATTTATAAAGAAAACTTTTGTTTTGTCCCAAGTTGCCGCATCAACAGCATCAAGATCGGGCAGGAAATCATTTTCATCAAGAAGCGGAATCATTTTGACTTCGCCGCCTGCAAAACTGCTTGCAACAGGATAAACAGGATAATTAGGAGATGCTACAAGAACGAGGTCGCCGGGATTCACAAATGCCAGAGGAAAATGTGCTATTCCCTCTTTTGAACCAATAAGGCTGACAACTTCTTTTTTAGGATCAAGATCTACATTGAATCTTTGTTTGTACCATTTTGCAACAGCTTCACGGAAAGTCAGCATACCTACATATGAAGGATACTGATGGTTTTCGGGACGTTTTGCTGCTTCATAGAGAGCATCTATAATAAACTGGGGAGTCGGAAGGTCAGGATCTCCAATGCCGAGGCTGATTATGTCCACCCCTTGTGCGGCTACTTCAGATTTCAATCTGTCAATTTCTGCAAAAAGATAAGGTGGAAGAGATGCAATCCTGTCGGCAAGTTTAAATTCTGGCATTATTAATATACTCCTTCAAGTTTTAGTAAGATTATTACTGAAACTGTTTAATTGGGCTTGTTTGCTCTGTCAATCAACTTGAGCAGACGGTTGCATACGTGTAGTGATTATTTTGTATGACTGAAAACAAAAACAACATTTCCTGTAAACACCAATGGGTTGACCGTTATCTGGAGCATCTTTTAATAGAAAGAGGTCTTGCAGAAAACAGTCTGGATGGATATCTAAGAGATCTGGAATCATTTCAATTGTTTCTGGAAAATAGATCCTCAACAATCGAAGAGACAACAAGTCAAACTTTGTTACTATACCTTACATATTTGCGGTCAAAATCTCTTAAAAGCAGATCACTCGCAAGACATCTTTCATCGCTGCGAGGTTTTTTTGCCTTTTGTACCTCTCGTAATTTTTTAAAAGAAAATCCGGCGGTTTTACTTGAAAATCCGAAACTTCCCAAAAAACTTCCAGAATTTCTTTCAACTGATGAAATCAGCCTTGTTCTTGCCCGCCCTGCCCTGAACACAAAACTTGGTTTCAGAGATAAAGTGATGCTTGAACTTTTATATGCTGCAGGGATGCGGGTTTCTGAATTAATTAACTTAAAGATCGAAGATTTTGATCCTCAAACAGGTTTATTAATCATCTTCGGCAAAGGTTCAAAAGAAAGGCTTGTGCCTATTCATTATACAGCTCAAAATTTCTTAAACCTATACATTAAAGACTGGCGCCCTGCTTTTAATCCTAATGTTAAAAATATTTTTTTAAATAGATCAGGAAACGGCCTGACACGACAAGGCGTCTGGAAACTAATAAAGAAATATACGCTTGAAGCCGGTATAAAAAGATCAATATCACCGCACACCTTCAGGCATTCTTTCGCTACCCATCTTTTAGATGGAGGCGCGGATTTGCGCACTGTTCAATTACTTTTAGGACATGCTGACATAAGTGCTACTGAAATTTATACCCATATTCAAGCCGGAAGACTGGTCCAGCTCCATAAACGTTTTCACCCACGTTCAATAATGTGAGATTCAAAATATGTCAAAAACTGAAGAACTGATAAAAGCTGAAACAATTATAACAGGACATGTAAATGCCGATTTTGATTGTCTTGCCGCGATTGTTGCTGCCGGGAAACTATATCCCGGTGCAACGCTTATTTTCCCAGGAAGTCAGGAAAAAAATCTTCGCAACTTCTACATGGAAAGCGCAACTTATTTTTTTAATTTCAAACAATTAAAAGAAATAGATAAAGATTCAGTCAAACTTTTAGTTGTTGTTGATACTTCAAGAAAAATTCGAATTTCCCACGTTAAATCTATTCTTGATAATCCGGGCCTTAAAATTCATATCTATGATCATCATATGCAGTCGGAATGCGATCTGAATCCCGAATTTATTATAAAAAAACCTTGGGGATCAAGCGTCGCCATTCTCACTCATGAAATCCGCAAAAAAAATATTACCCTGCATCAGGAAGAAGCGACAATTCTCGGGCTTGGGCTTTATGAAGATACCGGTTCTTTTATGTTCAATTCTACTACAGAACATGATTTTGAGGCCGGTAAATGGCTACTCACATGCGGCATGGAGCTTGATGTAATAACCGATCTGCTCAACCGCGATCTGACATCGCAACAAATTTCACTTCTCAGCAAACTTCTCGAAGGGGCTGCAACTCATACTATAAATGATTTGGATATTGTCATTTCCGAAATAAGCACACCTGATTATGTAGGTGATTTTTCAGTTCTTGTTCACAAATTTATGGATATGGAAAACGTCAAAGTTCTTTTCGCTTTAGGAAGAATGAATGACAGAATCCACCTTGTGGCCAGATCACGAACAAAAGATGTTGATGTAGGTGTTATCTGTTCAGCTTTCGGCGGCGGCGGACATGCTTACGCTGCTTCTGCCACAATTAAAGACCAGACTTTGGCCGAGGTTAGAGATGAGCTTTTCTCAATGCTCTACTCCAAAGTCACTCCTAAATTAAATATTGAAAATTTGATGTCAAAACCGGCTGTGGCAATCCCTCGCAACATGACTATTTCCCAGTCTGTTGAGCGTATGACTCAGTTCAGTTTAAAAGGAGTGCCTGTTGTCGACAGCATGGAAAACATGAGATGCGTAGGAATACTTGAACAAAAAATTGCCGACAAAGCTCTTGCACATCAACTTGGCGATGTTGATGTTGAAATATACATGCAGCATCCTTTCTCCTCTGTCAAAAAAGACTGTGATCTACATAGAGTAATGGAGATTATCCTTGGTCAGAAGCAACGGCTTGTGCCGGTTGTTGAAAATGATAAAGTCATTGCCGTTATTACAAGAACTGATCTTATTAATCTGCTGGTTCAAGATCCTGCCCGAATCCCTGAATCTTTATTTCCTGAAAATAAACAGGTGCGAAACATTCGCAATATCATGCGTAACCGTCTTCCTAATAAAATCCTCGAAATCCTTGAAACAGCAGGTCAAATGGCGGAGGAATTCGGAACAGAAGCCTATGTTGTCGGTGGTTTTGTTAGAGATATTTTATTAACAAAACCTAACTTCGACCTTGATCTAGTCGTTGAAACTGACGGAATCAAGTTTGCGAAAAAACTGGCGAAAAAAATGTCTGGTCGCGCTAAATATCATCGTAAATTTAAAACCGCAGTTGTTATTCTGCCGGATGGACAAAGGGTAGATGTTGCGACGGCTCGTCTTGAATATTATGAATACCCTGCCGCTTTGCCTACAGTTGAATTATCATCAATTAAGATGGACCTTTATCGGCGTGACTTTACCGTTAATGCGCTGGCTGTTCACATCAATCCCTCAAGCTTTGGAAAGCTGGTAGACTTTTTCGGGGCCCAAAGAGACCTTAAAGATAGAACAATTCGAATTCTCCATGCCCTCAGTTTTGTTGAAGATCCTACTCGTATAATGCGTGCAATAAGATTTGAACAAAGATTTGATTTCAGAATTGGAGGCCAAACTCTTAATCTGATTAAAAACGCACTCAAACTTAATCTTTTTAATAAGTTATCCGGCTACCGAATTGTTCATGAGCTTAAATTAATCCTTAATGAAGATGCTGTGCCGGGAAGCATTAAAAGAATGGATGAACTAGGAGTGTTAGAAGCAATTCATCCGCTTTTAGTTCTTAATTCTTCGCGTGAACAAGTAATTACAGAACTTGAAAGAGTTATCAGCTGGCACAGCCTGCTCTATCTTGAACCAACAATTTCAGTTTGGAAAACATATTTTCTCGGTCTTTGTATGGGCATTTCTAAACCTAAAATGGAACAAATTTACAATCGTTTCAGTTTTTCTCAAACAGAAGAACGTGAATTTGTGCATTTGCGTGAAACTATTTTCTGGGCTGCCGGAAACATCATGAACATAAGGGAAGAACTGAAACCAAGCGAAATATACACAATTTTGCACCCTGTTCCACTTGAAGGAGTCCTCTTCATAATGGCTAGAACTAAACGGGATATGATCAAAAAATATATTTCGCAATATCTGACAACGTTAAGGTTGCAAACTATCGATATTACAGGTGATGATTTGAAGGAGTTGGGACTTATTCCCGGACCTCAATATGCCCAGTTACTTTTTGAAACTAAATTAGCCTGCCTTGATTCACTTGTTAAAGGAAAGGATGAACAATTGGAGTTTGTAAAAAAAGTTATTAAATCTGGTAAATAATAAAGCTGATGAAAAACTTTGAGGAGTTAAAATCAAGATAGTTTTTTGTGACTGCATCATCCTGATAAAAAACGGAGTTTTCCTTGCTCTTGGGCTATAACACGTGTAGAACATCCACACTTTTGATTAATTATATCTATAAATATTATTTGCTGATGGTAAAGATCGCATTTTAAGGCGTAATTTTTTTACGAAGTCAACAGAACCTGTTGATATTTAAAGCGCGATTATATAGTTATTGAAATGTAATATTTTTAGCTTGCTAAACGTGACAAATTAAAGGTTAAAGCTAATCAAATAGTAACTTTCTCGGTTTTTAATGCCTGAAAATCAAGGACTGCTTTTATGGAAGTATTATGGGCACCTTGGCGAATGGATTATATATTAGGCCCTAAGCCTGATGAATGCGTTTTTTGCATACCATCTGACACAGATGAAGACGAAGAAAGATGTATACTTTTTAGAGCTAAACATTGTTTTGTTTTGCTTAATAAGTTTCCTTACAATAACGGTCATATTATGGTTACGCCCTATAGGCATGTAAGCAAACTCACTGATCTTAAGGAAGAAGAAGCTTCCGAGATCATGAAGTATATAACAATAAGTTGTGGTGTTTTAGAGAAGGCATTTAACCCGCAAGGAATAAATGTCGGACTAAATATCGGGGAAGCAGCTGGAGCTGGGATTGCAGCCCATCTTCATTTTCAATTAGTTCCACGTTGGAACGGCGATGCGTCGTTTATGGCGGTGTTCGGAGAAACTACTGTAATTCCGCAACACTTGTCTTCAACTTATAGTAGACTCAAGCCGTTATTTGACAGTTTTGTCGAGTAGTAACACTAAGGAGGGTTTCATGCGTTACTTGAAGGTTTTGGCTCTGGTTATCCTATTTTTCGTTTCAATGGTGTTCTTTATTCAGAACACTCCTGAACTTTCCAAGGAAGTTACGCTTTCTATGGCTTTGCTTGATTTCAAGTTTACAAGCCAGCCTCTTCCATATTATCTTTTGATTCTAGTTGCATTTTGTGCAGGATCATTTATTTGTCTGTTTTATTTTATGGCCGACAAGATTCGTCTTTCCGGACAGTTGCGCACCTGCCGCACCAAAATGTCCAATCTTGAACAGGAAGTTAATTCACTTCGTAATTTGCCACTTGATGAAAAGAATTATCCCTCCGCAGATGAAAGTGATGACAAATCCTAATTACTCGTTGTTACGAGGTTTAAGTGTCTTTACTTAGTTTATTCAGGAAGAAAAAATCGACGGCGCCCGATAATCGGGCGCCGTCGTATTTGTCTGGTACTGCTAAAACAGAAACCGGCCTTGCGGATACTCGTGCGGCTATTGATGAACTAAGTAAAGCGGTAAAAGATACTCCTGAAGCTGTCGAAATTTATCTTGCTCTTGGCAATCTTTATAGATCGCAAGGTGAGATTGAACGGGCCGCGCAAATCAGAAATAGTTTGATTGTTCGCCCGGGACTCGCCCCTGCTACAAAAGCACGCGCTCTTTATGAACTTGGCAGAGATTTTAGCCGGGGTGGATTTTTAGACCGCGCAGTAAACGCTTTTGAAAAAGCTCGTGAAATTGAAGGAGATTCTCCTGAAATTCTAACAGAGCTTGCGGTTCTTGCTGCCGGCAGCAGAGAATTTGAAAAAGCTGCATCTTATTATTCAAAGCTTGAACATCCAGTTCAGGAAGCTCATTATTTAGCCAGATGCGCAGAAGATGAATTCAGCTACGGTGATGGAAGTACAGCTCAACACATTCTTGAAAAAGCATTACACATTTATCCAAGCTCCACAGAATCATGGCTTTTAATTTTAGCTCAGCTCAAAAAAGCTGGATCACTTGATAAATTCAGAAAAAAATTTCGCGAAGCCCTTCAAAAGGTTCCCAAACATTTACGATTTGTACTTGTTGAAGGACTTCTTGCAGAATCTTCAATTTTTGGTGATACTCCAAACAGTGTTTCAGCCTCCAATTCTGAAAAAAGTCATTCTTTTTATAAAGTAATGGTTGAAGAAATAGAAGCATCAGATCCTGATGTCAGCATGCACTACTATGGAGCAAGGCTTCTCCAACTTTGCAAAAAGCATGAAGAAGCCAGTATCTGGCTTGAAAAGACGTTGATGCTTAACCAAAATTTTTGGTTGGCCAGACTTGAACTTTTTAATCTTGCTCAAGATCAACAGCAATTAACTTCATCATTTAAAAATCAGCTGGATTTTTTTGTAAACATTGCTCACAAAATTAAACGATTCACCTGTTCAAGTTGCGGTTTTAAACGCGACAAAATTTTCTTTGTCTGCCCCCGATGCCGCAGTTGGCATTCAATAACGTTCCGCAAAGAACTGAACCAATAAGCCCCTACGCGATAATATTGTGAGCAAACAGAAACTCACCCCGATGTTCGAACAGTACCTCCAGATTAAGGAGGACCATCCTGATGCACTCCTTTTTTACAGGATGGGAGATTTTTACGAGCTTTTTTTTGAAGATGCAGAAATTGCCGCTCGTGAACTCCAAATATCTCTTACCTGTAGAAATCCTAATGCAGAAATAAAAACGCCTATGTGTGGTGTTCCGCATCACGCTGTAAAAACATATCTTTCCCGCCTTCTTGAAAAAGGTTTCAAGATTGCGTTATGTGATCAAATTGAAGATCCAAAACAGGCAAAAGGTTTAGTGAAAAGAGCTGTAACAAGGGTTTATACTCCTGGAACAGTTATTGAAGATTCTACGCTCAATGCAAAATCAAATAATTTTCTTGCCGCACTTATCTGGGACGAAGCCAAGTCTGCAGGCGGTCTCGCATGGATGGATTTTTCTACAGGTCAATGGAGCGGCATTCAGAGCAAAACTGAAACAGATCTGTGGCAGTGGGCTATAAAAGTAGGTCCCCGAGAACTTATTCTTCAACAGGGAAAAGCTGTTCCTCATCAATATGGTGAGATAGATGCCCGTATAACTCCTGCTCCGTCTGCCGGATATTTTAATTTAAAAACAGCTCGTGATAATGTTTTAGAAGTCCAAAAAGTAGCAGATCTTGAATCACTTGACCTAGAAGATAAACCGCAATTGACTCAAGCTTGCGGAGCACTGATTGCTTACCTTCGTCAGACACAAATGCAGGAGCTTAATCACTTAGGTGAATTTAAGCCTCTCAATTTATCTAAATATATGGTTCTGGACGAAGTTACAGAAAGAAATCTTGAATTGTTCAAGCGTCTTGACGGTAAAAAAGGAAAAGGGACTCTTTTAGCTGTTATCGATAAAACAATAACTCCAATGGGCGGAAGGCTTCTTTCAACTCGTTTAAAACAGCCTTGGCGTGATTTATCACCTATTGAACATAATCAAAAAGCGGTAACTTTTTTCCACGATAATGATTCACTGCGAGCATCAATTCGTAAGCTTCTGGATACTGTTTATGATCTGGAACGCCTCTCCACGCGTGTTGTTCTCGGTAGAGCTAATCCAAAAGATTTTATAAGTCTCAGACAGAGTCTTAAAACTTTGCCTCCGATACAGGAAGAGCTTCGTCACGCTGTTCAAGCATCGGAAGAAAGTGATTCTATAGCGATTGCTCCGGCACTGAAAACCATTGTATCAAAATGGGATTCAATGTCGGATGTTGCTGACCTTTTAGAAAAAGCAATGGTAGACTCCCCTCCTCCGGTCATTACAGAAGGCGGGCTTTTCAAGCTTGGCTACAATGCTGAACTTGATGAATTTATTGAGCTTACCGAGCATGGAGAAGCTAAGCTTGCTGAACTTCTCCAGCACGAAAAAGAAAGCTGTGATCTGCCAAAACTCAAGATCGGATACAATAAAGTTTTCGGATATTATTTTGAAATATCAAAAGCTTTCAAAGGTCAGGTACCTGATTATTTTGAACGCCGTCAGACTCTGGTAAATTGTGAAAGATATATTTCTCCTCAATTAAAAGAACTTGAGGAAAAACTCATTTCAGCTTTTGAACAGCGTAAGAAGCTTGAATATAATCTTTTTCAAGCGATACGAGATGAAGTTGCCGAAAACCGCAGCCGATTTATGTTTATGGCAGATGCTATTGCCGCAATAGATTTCTGGCAGGGATTAGCCGAAGCTGCCCGTTCAAATCGCTGGGTATGTCCTGAAGTTCATACAGGCATGGAAGTAATTATTGAAGAAGGCCGCCATCCTGTGGTTGAAGCTGTTCAGGGATCTGCCAATTATATTCCTAACAACCTGACAATCGATGAGAAACGCCGTATTCTGCTGATTACCGGCCCCAACATGGCTGGTAAATCTACGGTGTTAAGGCAAATTGCGCTGATGGGCATAATGGCTCAAATGGGCTCTTACATCCCTGCTTCAAGTGGCCGAATCGGGCTTATAGACCGGGTTTTTTCAAGGGTCGGAGCTTCGGACAATCTGGCGCAGGGACAATCCACTTTCATGGTTGAAATGATGGAGACTGCCCGTATTTTGCGTCAGGCAACCATGCGCAGTCTTGTTATTCTTGATGAAATCGGACGCGGAACAAGCACTTTTGACGGACTTGCTCTAGCTTGGGCTGTTGTAGAAGAACTTTCACGAAGAGCCCGGGGTGGAATTCGCACACTCTTTGCGACGCATTATCACGAGTTGACTTCTCTTGAAGGTGTTATTGACGGGCTTAGAAATTTCAATATTGCTGTCAGAGAATGGAAAGGAGATATCCTTTTTTTACGGCGCCTTGTGCCCGGACCTGCTGATAAAAGTTACGGTATTGAAGTCGCTAAACTTGCAGGAGTTCCTAGACCTGTTGTACTGCGTGCAAGAGAAATTCTTGCGAATCTTGAAGAAAAATCACAAGATAGCAACTTGCACCCGACGGAACGGAAGACTATTGTGCAAAGCATCCTGCCGGGAATGATTTGTTCCGGCACCAATAATGATAAAAATGATATTCCACCTGAAGATCACGAAATAATTAAAGAACTTCGTCATCTTGATATAAATGGACTGTCACCGATAGAAGCCATTACTCTACTGAATCAGTGGAAAAAATCACTGGGAGATAATTGATGAAAAATTTTTCTTTTAAAAAAGGTTTAGTGCTCACTCTTTTAGTGGTTACCCTGCTCGCTGTAACTGGCTGCGGTGTAAAAATGTGGCCTGCGCCGCAAAAAAGTGATGACATTTTCACCTTCGCATCCGTTACCGGCCGCAGAACCGGAGAATGCCTTAAGATTGTTGTTAAGGTTGACGGAGCATTTAAAAATGTAGACAATCTGAGTCTTCAATTTCAAGCCGACGGCAGTGGACCGGGAGAAGGTTGTCCAACCTGTCCTTTCTTCCCTGCTATTCGTAAACAATTCACCCCCGGATCAGAAGGCATCCAGTCAGACGGTTCTACTTTCGTATTCAGTGAATGCGGACTTGATCCAGAAAAAAGCTATCGCTACAGAGTTGTCGGGCGAAATGTTTATGAAGCTCTTGGAATTGTCATTTCTGACGTATATATAGTCACACCCTAATTTAGAGAATGGAGTTCTTCCCAAATGCATCATTTTGAATTTAAGAATAATAAACTTTTCGCAGAAAACGTAAATATTTCAGAACTGGCTAAAGAATACGGAACCCCTCTTTATGTCTATTCGGCTGCAACATTCCGCAGACATTTTGAAGCGTTTGATTCAGCGTTTAACGGCTTGAATCATCTCACCTGCTACTCTGTCAAAGCTAATTCTAATTTGAGCGTGCTCAAACTATTAGCTGAAATGGGTGCGGGAATGGATATTGTTTCCGGCGGAGAACTGTACAGAGCGCTTAAAGCCGGTGTTCCTGCAAACCGTATTGTTTATTCCGGTGTCGGTAAAAAAGCATACGAAATTGCTGAAGCTCTTAAAGCAGATATATTAATGTTCAACGTCGAGTCTGTAGCTGAACTTCACAGAATCAATGAAGTTGCAACATCCATGAATAAGACTGCCCGAGTCAGTTTCCGCATCAACCCAGACGTTGATCCGCAAACACATCCTTACATTTCTACCGGAATGAAAAAGAATAAATTCGGTCTTGATATGGACACAGCTCTTACCGCCTACAAGACCGCTAAAGAACTGTCCAACATCGAGCCTATCGGCATGGATTGCCATATCGGATCACAGCTCACAAGTATTGATCCTTTCCTTGAGGCTCTCAGTAAGCTTTTGGCATTTAAAGAAAAACTTTCCAGTATGAATATTGAAATTGAACATCTTGACCTTGGTGGCGGACTTGGAATCACTTATGATGACGAACAACCTCCCCATCCTAAAGAATTCGGTGAAGCTTTAACAAAAGCTCTCGAAGGTCAAAAACTAAAAGTTATTCTCGAACCGGGAAGAGTTATCGCCGGAAACGCCGGAATACTGGTGACAGAAGTTATTTATACCAAAAGTACGCCTACAAAGAATTTCCTTATCGTAGACGCAGGAATGAATGACCTCATCCGCCCTTCACTTTATCAGTCTTTTCACAACATCTCTGAAGTTGTGAAAAACGAACGTCCTAAAGTTGAAGTTGATGTCGTCGGTCCTATTTGTGAATCAGGTGATTTTATTGCCCGTGACCGTGAGCTTCCTGAAGTTAAACAGGGAGAACTTCTCGCCGTATACTCTGCCGGTGCATACGGATTTACGATGTCATCAAATTACAACTCTCGCCTCAGAGCTGCTGAAGTTATTGTTGATGGAGATGATATTATTGTTGCGCGCAGAAGAGAGACATACGAAGATCTTCTTAATCTTGAATCTTAATTTTATAGCGGACCGGATTAATCCGGTCCGCTATTTTTTACAGGTCGTCTAAAATATAATGTCCCGCCTAAATTCATTTTATATCTCCCCCGAAAATTGGATTACCCCTTTTGTCCTTGAGGGTAGCGAAGCCCGGCATATGTGCAAAGTTCTTCGTACCCGCGAAGGTGATACTGTGCGTCTTTTTGATGGACTGGGCAGAGATGGAATTTTTACAGTCGATGAAATTTCTAAAAGTCGCGCGACCTTGCAACTTGTAAGCGAAACTGTTCAGAACGATTCACGTGGACTGACTCTTGCGATCGGCTGGAATAAATCAAACAGACGAAATTGGTTGCTTGAAAAAAGTGTTGAACTTCAAGCTCGCGGTCTTATTTTTTTTCAAGGCGAATTCAGTCAGGGCAAAGTTCCTGAAAATCCTAAAGATACATGGCATGATAAAAATGTTGCAGCAGCGAAACAATGCGGAAATGTCTGGCTGCCAAAGCTTGAAACGGTGCCCGGATCTGTTGAAAATCTGATTGAAAAATCCAAAGAGTTCTCTAATAAAATTATTTTATGGGAAAAAGCTGAAAAAGAAGCTGTGCCCGACTATGGTGTTTTTGCAGAAGAATCAACTCTGGCTGTCATAGGTCCAGAAGGCGGATTCAGTCCACATGAAGCCGAACTGTTGTTGAACAGCGGATTTAAAAAATGCAGTCTCGGAGACAGTATTTTACGGTGGGAAACTGCGGCTCTCCTTTGTCTTGGAGCCGGATATCTTGAAAAGCAAAAACAATCCTTATAAATTTCCTTGCCAACGGAGAGTACCAAGTGAAGCTTGAGTTAACTGATAACCAGCCCCTTGCGGATCGTATACGCCCTACCAGTCTATCTCAATTCGTCGGGCAGATTCATCTCCGTGAACGTATTGAAGCCTTTGAAAGGTCAAAAAGATTACCGAGTCTGTTGCTTTTTGGTCCTCCGGGATGCGGAAAGTCTACTTTGGCAATGCTTCTTGCGCAGTCTACCGGACGACATTACATGCGCGTCAGTGCGCCGGAAGCTGGAATTGCCGCGCTTAGAAAACAATTATCCGGAATGGATATTCTTATCCTTGATGAACTTCACCGTTTCTCTAAAGCACAGCAGGATTTTTTCCTTCCCCTTCTTGAATCCGGAGAAATAACTTTACTCGCAACCACGACTGAGAACCCTTCTTTCAGTATTACAAAACAGCTTTTATCCCGGCTTCATGTTCTAAGGCTTCGTGCGCTGACCAAAATTGATTTAGCGGATATTGCCAAACGAGCAACTGAAGAGCTGGACTTTGAACTGAAAGATGAAAGTTTGAATCTTATTTCTTCAATGGCAGGTGGAGACGGTCGCGCTCTTCTTAATTTACTCGAATACACCTCCCAGTTACCTGAAGAAAAAAGAGAACTTGAAAAACTTAGAACTATTCTGCCCGAAACAGTTATTCGCGGAGATCGTGACGGTGATTCTCATTATGAGTTAGCTTCTGCGATGATTAAATCAATACGTGGAAGTGATCCTGATGCGGCTCTCTACTATTTGGGATGCTTACTTGAAAGTGGTGAAGATCCAAAATTTGTTACTCGCAGACTAATTATTTCAGCAGGTGAAGACGTAGGACTTGCCGATCCTTATGCTCTTACTTTGGCGGTTTCATGTCAGCAAGCTGTTGAATTTATTGGTATGCCTGAAGGTTTTATTCCCCTCTCAGAAACAGTGGTATATCTTGCTCTCGCTCCCAAAAGTAATACCACCTATGCGGCCTATCATACAATCAAACAGGAAATCAGGCAAAATGGAATGCTTCCCGTTCCTCTTCATCTAAGAAACGCAACTTCGGCGCTTCAAAAAGAATGGGGATATGGACGCAACTACAAATACCCTCACTCTTATCCTAAAGCATGGGTCGAACAGGATTACCTGCCTCCCGAACTTTCAGATCGCTCTTTTTATCAATCTAAAGATCAAGGCGAAGAACCGCGCCTTAATGCTTGGCTGAAAGGACAGAAAAGATCTGCTCATCCACGAATTAATCCACCATCTGGTCGAATCAAAAAATAAGTTACCTCCTTAGTTCGCTTATTTATTGCTAGTCTTTGATGTGGCGTGTATTATTAAAAATAAACCCCATATCAGGATAAGACTATGTCCTCGTTACAAAAAATGGTTATTGAAAATATTCTTGCTAGTCTTAGTGTTGGATTAATGGTTATTTCCCAAAAAGGAAAAATTATTTTTCTAAATAATTCGGCGTGTGAAATACTTGGGTTGAATATTGAAGAACATCTTGGATGTGGTTGGGGAGAACTTTTTATCACCGATGACACTCATAATATTGAATTTAATCAAGTTATTATTGATGCTATCACAGAGCAGGGGGTAGGCCGAAAACATAGTGTAGCATTTAGTATAAAAAAGGAAAAATGTACTAAAAAATTATCAATAACATCTTCTTTTCTAACCGATGAAGGAAAAACGTTGGGAATGGTTTTCCTTTTTGAGGATGTTACTGATTTTTATCAGGCGGAAGAAAGAGAACGACAAATGTTGTCTAGAAATGTTGAATTGCAAAAAGAGCGAATTGCCGGACTTGATAGTCTTGCACAAGCTGTTGCTCATCAAATTTTAAACCCCACCATCGTCATCGGCGGACTCGCAAATTTGATTTCTAGAAAACTTCCCAAAGACGATCCTCTAAATAGAGAAATTAAGGCTATTTCAGAAGAAGCAGAAAAATTGGAAGGGTTGGTTACGGCTGTAAAAAATTATTCGACTATTCCTAAAGCTAATCCATCTGAAGTTAAAATTGAGCTTTTAGTTAAACAAGCAATTGAAAACACAAATGAAATTTTATCTGAAATTGGCGAAAATATAACCGTAAAGCTGGAAAACAATATTCCTTTCCTAAACGTGGACAGAGACTTATTTCTTTCAGCAGTTGTTGAACTTTTGTTGAATGCCAGCAACTTTACGCCAGAGCTTTCAACGGATGTTGCAATTAAAATCTTCAAAAAAAATGATGTTATATCAATTAAAATAATAGATCACGGATTAGGAATTGAATCCCGATATCTGCCTTATGTTCTTGATCCGTTTTATTCAACAAAAGCGAAAGGCGTAGGTATGGGGCTTTCACTTGTTAAAAAAATAGTTTTTGAACATCAAGGAAAACTCTTCATAGAAAGCGAAGGAAAACACAAAGGAACAATAGTCACAATTGAGTTACCTTGTGCCAACAATGACTGCTGTAATGAAAAAGATTAATTTTTTAAGTAAAAAAAGCTTGAAAAAGTTCTTCGATTTGACGGTCATAATCTTCTACAATCAAAGTTAAGCTGTCCGCATCAATTCCAAGCAATTCCCAAGCTCCTTCCTCAATTCCCGGAATAACATACATCCCGCCATCTGAAATCCCTATGGCATTCGCCAAATTGTCGGCAACCTGAAGAATTGTTGCCTGTACTTTAGAGTCCGCATTATGCGGGGAATGATGATTGCTGATAGCATCAGTTAATTCATTTGGGAATTTCCATTTGCCAAGCATATCCTTAGCAACGTCTGTGTGGTTGAATCCCAGAGTCATATCCTCGGCCTCAACTAGTGGAATAAAATTTTCACGAGCATAAAGCATTGCCTGAATGGAACTGCACGGCATCTTTTTAAAAACAATGAGTCGTCCGACATCATGAAGAAGTCCCGCAGTAAACATTACTTCAGGAACAACACCTTTAACCTTTTCAGCAAGTATTTTAGAAAATATACCGCACGATAAAGAGTGCATCCAGAAGGAACGCATATCTATAAGTTCCGGCGGGATATCTTTAAAATAGCTTATGGTTGAAAGCCCGAGGGCAAGGGTACAAAGTTCTCTGCTACCTACAAGGGCAACAGCTCGGACAAGTGAACTAATTTCGGAAGGGAATCCATAAAGAGGACTGTTGACGAGCTTTAACAACTGGGTGGAAATAGCTACATCAAGTCCAACAACCGCAGCAATTTCCTGAGCGGAGGCGGTTGGATCATCAACGACCTTTTTTACCTTGAAAAAGATATCTGGAAAAGAAGCAATTTTAATTTCAGCATCAACAACATCTTCGACCTTACCTTCGTCGCGAAAGAAAAGATCTCTCATATCATCAAGTTCAGTAACTGTTTGCTCATCAGAGGAAGGAAGAGTCCAGCCTTCCATCAATTTAGTGGCTGTTCTATATACTGAGATATCAAACATCTTTATTATGGCTGGATGATTGTGATTTACAAACATAAAGTAATCACGAACATACCGAAAAGATCTATCAAGGGTTTCTTCATCCGGTTCAACGGGGGGTGAACTTAAAACTGTAATATTTTCTATGCCCTGCCGTTGAAAAAAAGTAATATTACTGCTTGTTACAACTGAACCGGCTGGAAGCAGCATTCTTCCGGAATGAAGCAAATCATTAGCCAAAATCATACCCGGTTCAAGATCATCAATGCCTACACTACGCATCTCAACACCTCATAAATTAAGTTAAAGCCAGATTTATACCTTTCTGTAAGAAATCGCACCCGTGTGATGTTTGGCTTTGAAGGTATTTGTTATCGTATGTAAAGATTCAGAATGTCCGACATATAAATGTCCATCATCTACTAAATTGTCATAAAAGGCTCTAAGCACTCTTTTTTTCATTTCTTTATCAAAATAAATTATCACATTTCTACAAAAAATAACATCAGATTTAGGTACTTTTTTTAAAGCGACAAGATCATTTAGATTTATTTTATCGAACCTTACTAGACGTTTAATCTCAGGTTTGACTTTAAAAATGCCTGCTTCCTTTTCTGTGAAATATTTTTTGGCAATAGCAGCATTCGTCGTTTTTAAGGCATACTTTGTATATTCACCCTTTTTAGCCTGGGCGATAACACTTGATGAAATATCACTGGCTGTAATTTGTATACGCCACTTAGGAAGTTCTGCTTTTAGTATTTCATGAATAATTATAGATAATGTGTATGGCTCTTCGCCTGATGAGCACCCTGCGGACCAAATTCTAAGTTCTCTACGTCCCGTTTTGCGTTTAGCCTCAATAATTTCCATCAAAGATTCATTAGTAAAGGCTGTAAGCTGAGGATTATCTCTAAAAAAACTTGTTTCATTTGTTGTAATAAGATCAGCAAGTTTATTTAATTCTAAATTTCTATTTTTATCATATTTTAAAAAATCAATGTATTCTTTAAAACTTTTTAGCTTTAATTCTGTGATACGCGCAGAAAATCTGTTCTCCATAAGATATTTTCTATTATCATTTAGAAAAATACCAAATAATTCATAGATAATATCTCTGAGTTGAGTAAACTCTAGGGTGGAAATTTTTATACCACCACTGAAGCCGCTATTTGAAAAAAGTCCCGCCATAAATTCTTCTCTCTAAGATTTTAATGTAGTCGTGTTTGCATTCTTTTAAGCCAATAATTACGGTAAAAAACGTGCTAGTGTACGAAAAGTAATATATTAATTATCTTTTGTATATTTTTTTCCATTCATCTAAAAACAAAATAGCCGTATCAAGAGCGCTTAACTCACCTTGTTGCATTCGCACGGAACTGACAAGATCTTCAAAACTTACATCTATAGGTAACCCTAACTTTTCGATTAATTTTAAGACATTATTTTTTAGATCTTCGGGAAAATCCTGTCCGAAAATATTATCTGTACATCTATCTTTCGGCCATCCTGAAACCCTTTTACTTGTAAAATCAATTAAAGTCTGCATTCTGATCGCATACGTATGATCTGCAAGAACTCTTTTGCGCCCTCTTTCAGCATATGAATCTCTTTCTTCAGGATGATGTAGAAAATAGCCAATTTTATTATCAAGATCTTCAAGGCTGTCAAAATAAGCCAATTCACCATCGGAAAAAGCTTCGGACATGAGCTTTCTATGATCCACCAATTGAAAAGCACCGCAAGCTGCAAGCTCAAACGTACGTGGATTAATAAAATCCCCTCCACTGACAAGCTCATCAGCATTAATCGATGAATGAAGGTTTAAATTAATCTTTGTTGCATTAAAAATTTTTACACATTCTTCAGAAGAAACTCTGCGTCCGCCTAACTGGATATACTTATCAAGAACATGATCTCCATCCCACTCAGAACCCCAAATTTTGAGCCCGTGATGAATAAGTTTCCGGAAAGCCATACGTCTATTAGGATACCCTGCTCCCATAAATGAAACATCTGCGCCATATTTACGAGTATCTATTGAATTAATATCAAGCGGCTTATGAAATTCAGGATGTGCAGCCAATGGAAGATAAAGGGTGTTTTCAACGCCTATCTCCTTAAGCTTGTCAAAAAAAGGATCTTTTTGAATAACAGCAAAAACATCATAAAAAGGAGCAAAGCTCTGCCAGTAGGTAAACAGCCTAAAATCTTCCACAAACCACATGGCAGTTACAACTTTATCGCGGCGAAGTCGTTTTAATGCCTGATGAGTAAGCGGAGCCTGAGCCATTGAAAGGACCATGTCCGGTTCAAATGTTTCAGTTTTAGCTAATACAGCCTGAGACAACACCTGTAGAAAACTGTTCTGCAAATATTGATGTCTGTCAGACGTAACTTTGAGATTGTCGAGCGCATTGTATGCGTCGTAAAATTCCGGTGCTTCAAAAGTTTCGACCAAATGACCCATCTCTTTGAGAGCTGCAACGCAAAACCTCCCAACAGGCAAAGATCCACCGTAAAGCGGCAACACAACAAGTATTCGAAGAATTTTGTTTGAATTCATATTATTTTCTTTCAACTTAATAACCTCGATCTTGTTATCCAGTCTTTTTCTTTATAAAACTTTTCCGCAAGTTCAGGAAAAGGCCCATACTCACCGAGGTCAAGTATGCCGAGATAACAACCTATAAAACGTCTTATTCTCTCTCGCCGATCTTTAGTTGCGTCGTGCCCTGCTTTTAAAACGTATTCAGTTCCTAAAAAATCGCATTCAGATTCGAAAACAGATAATCCCTGTGGCAAATGCTCTGCCTTACGTGTCGCGATAAATCTGGCCATATTTGACTCTTTAAATGGTTCAAGACACTTCAAATTATTATAGCATGGCTGAGATTCAACACACGGAGAACAATCAAAATCGGCTTGAATTATTGTATGCCCTTTTCCGTAAGGCCCTGTCTCGCTGCACCATGCAGAGGAAAGAAAGAATCCAAGTACAGGAGTTCCCAGATGAGCTGCCAAATGCATGGTTCCGGTATCGGGTGTCATCAGCAGATCAAGCTTTGAAACCGTTTCAATCAATTCTTTCCAGTCTGTTTTTCCAGCAAGGTTAACGGTGTCCTTAGCAATGGATGAAGGGAATTTGCTAAGCAGCTTCTCCCCGGCCTTTTTTTCAGAGCTGCTACCTAATAAAAATATATTTTTATTTTTATTTACCGACCTTGCCGACAGAATTAACGGAGCAAAGACATCAAACGGAAGTGAACGCCGCGACTCTCTACCAGCCATGACAACCCCGATTCCCCCTCCACCCGGAGCAGCAACCGGGTTAACCTGTGAAGGTGGAATCATATCGGGACTTAATGCTGTCCAGTAATCTACCAGATTAATATTATTACGTCTTTCTGTTGAAAACCGGAAAGCCAGATCAAGCCACGGATCTTTAACCGTCTGCCCGTTAACCCGTTTATGCCCCACTACTTTTCGGGGATCAAAAAGTGAGGACAACACATAGTTCATCGGTGAAAAATTTAAATTGTAGATCTTATCAAAATTAATATCTTTAAGTGTCTGGAACACCTTAAAATTAAAAGGTAAAACTGAAGTCATCCCATTATCAGAAATTCCTGTTCCATGTGCAATCAACTCATGGACAACACACTCAGGGTATATAATATTCGCTAAATCTTTGAGCGAGCGGTCAACGCATAGGTGAACTTCAAATCCTCGCTTTGCAAGAGTGAGAATAAGTCTTTTGGTCTGGACAAGGTCTCCAAACCTTGTAAGTTGCACAATAAGAACTCGTTTCATAATAAATTCCATTTGTTGCAGAATTCTTCTGGCAAAAATATATCTGTTTATCTGTGCTTTGTCATTTTACAATGAGGGTACCCTTTTGCTATACCCAAACTCTATGACGTACTATCCTATTTCTCTCAAAGTGGAAAATCAGAAATGTCTGCTTGTCGGTGCCGGAGAAGTCGGCCTTCGCAAGCTGAAATCCCTTTTGCATTGCCATCCAACTGAAATCAAGGTGATTGACACTTGTGATCCATCTCCGGAAATGCGCCGCATCGGAGAAAATCCCCGTGTTATTTTTGAAAAACGTGCATTTATCCCTTCTGATTTAGATGAAAAATTTGTAGTCTTTGCCTGCACCAGCAATCAAGTTGTAAACAGACAGATTGCTGATCTTTGTCAGCAAAAAAATATTCTCTGCAATATTGCTGATTATCCTGAGGGCAGTAATTTCATTGTTCCCTCGGTAATAAGACAGGGAGATCTTACACTTACTGTATCTACGGGCGGTAACAGTCCGGCTTTTACGAAAAAAATTCGTCGTGATCTACAAAACATTTTTGGAGATCATTACGCAAAATTTCTTACTTTAATGGGCAGATTGCGACCTCTGGTCCTTGACCTTGGCAAGGAAACAAGCGAAAACACCGCTTTGTTCAGGCATCTTGTTGCGTCTCCGATTTTAGATGAACTGGAAGCAGGAAACATAAGCCGGGTTCATGAATTGTTGGCTGAAATCCTGCCGGAAGAACTTGTTCCCCACATCCCGGAGTTAACTGATGACTTTGTTTGAGTTTTTTCAATACGTGATCATAGCCCTTTATTTGATGGGCATGACCTTTTTTATCGCAGGAACCCTGAAAAACAATCAGGTCATGGGTAAGCTCGGTAATCTCTGCGCTATCGGCGGATTTGCTCTGCATTCTCTAGATCTATTGCTTGCTGTAACTCTGTATAAATCAACAGTGCTCACAGGCGGTTTCTTTTATTTCAGTCTGCTGGGATGGAGCTTCATTCTTGTTTATTTCGCTCTTTGGTGGAAAGTAAGAAATACTTTCTTTGCATTGACGGCTTCACCTCTGGCTCTTTTGCTGTTCATTGCATCTCTTGCCGCGCAAAGTTTGAAAGTAACACTCCCCGCCCATTTGGCAGGTCTTTTTATAGGTCTTCATATCGGAACGATCTTTGTGAGCATCGCTCTGATGGCAATGGCTGCAGGAGCCGGAGTTGCTTTCATTTACTTGAACAACAAAATCAAAACGAAAGCAAATCTTACCTCTCTGGGTAAAGAGATGCCCTCTCTAAACACCTTCGACAGAGTGAATCATTGGGCCATAATGATCGGCTTTCCTCTTTATACGCTGGGACTTGCAGCCGGTTTTCTATGGGCACGAGGAACCTTTACCAAAATGTTCTCGTGGGATCCGAAGGAAATTGTAACGTTATTGGTCTGGTTTTTATTTGCATTTCTTTTTCATCAACGCACAGTTGTTGGCTGGAGAGGCAGAAAACCGGCAATTCTGGTGATCATTGTATTTGTCATCACCATGATATCATTATGGGGAATTAATTTTTTTATCCCTACTCACCACAGCTTTAAAGTCTGATTTATGGACCAAAATATTTACCTTATAGGCCTCAACCACAAATCTGCAGGTGTAGATGTCCGTGAACGTTACGCCCTGACCAATATTGAAGAGTTCGAAAAAGGACTCCTTGATATGGGAATTCGCGAAGTCATGGCGCTTTCCACCTGCAATAGAGTTGAAATTATTGTCGTATGTTCAGAAGAATTCACTGAAAATGAAATCCTCTCATACTGGGCTGACAAATGTGGCGGTTCAAAAGTAGATCTCGAACCCAATACTTATTGTCATAAAAATCTTAAAGCAGTTAACCACTTGTTCAGAGTAGCCAGCAGCCTTGATTCAATGATCGTCGGCGAACCCCAAATTCTAGGTCAGCTTAAAGATTCATATCGAAAAGCTGTAGAAGCCGGGGCCGCCAGAGTAATCATTAACAGAATGCTGCATAAGTCTTTTTTTGTTGCTAAAAGAGTGCGCTCAGAAACTTCGATTGCTTCAAACGCAGTATCAATAAGTTACGCTGCTGTTGAACTTGCCAAGAAAATTTTCGGTGAACTTAAAGGGCAAAAAGCCCTGCTCATCGGGGCTGGTGAAATGGCTGAACTAGCTGCAACACATTTACTAAACAGCGGTGTTGAAACGATTCGTATCGCCAACAGAACTTTTTCCAGAGCTGAAGAACTGGCAAAAACTATGAACGGTGAAGCCATACCATTTGATAACCTTTACGACTGCCTAAGCGACACAGACATCATCATAAGCTCCACAGGAGCGCCACATGCTGTCATTAAAGCCAAGGACATGAAAAAGGTTATTAAACAGCGCAAATTCCGTCCTATGTTCTTTATTGATATTGCCGTTCCGCGTGATATCGACCCCGACGTCAATGGTCTTGATAACGTATACCTTTACGATATCGACGATCTTAAAGACGTGGTTGAAGAAAACATGGCTCAACGTGAAGATGAAGCTGTAAAAGCAAACTCCATCGTCGACTCAGAAACACTTTCTTTCGGTAATTGGATAAACTCACTTGATCTGCAACCAACCATTGTTGACCTTTTTGACCGCAGTGAAGGTGTTGCTAGAAAAGAGTTAGCCAAGACTTTAAAAAGACTTGGTAAAATTGATATTGAAACACAAGAAGCCATTGAAACTATGGCTCTGTCTATCGGTAAAAAACTGCTTCATGAACCCGTTTCTTTTCTCAAACGCCGAACAGAAGAAGAAGGCGCCGCAGAAAAGTTTGTTGATTTAGCCAGACGCATGTTCAACCTTGATAATGATACTATTCCACCGGATGCACACTGTAGGCGCAAGAAACAAAAAGATTAAAGTTTAAGGATATCAAAAATGAGAAATTACCTGCTTGAAGACATATACGAAGAAGACTTAAAAAAGATTTCCAAGGCTCTTACTGACCTTGAATTTACCGGTGGATTAGAAGGAATTTATTACATTCCGGTTCCTGAGGATCTTTTACAGGCCGAACAAAAAGAACACATCAACGAATGCGGTCCGTACTTCATGGCGTTAGAAGTACTTGAAGAAGGCCTTAAACTTGAACTTCTGGTTCGCGCACGCAACAAACTGCGTTGTTCCTGTGTCTGTTACGCGACGACTGACCAGCGTAACCATATGCTCGATTATCTTGATAATTTCATTAACGATCTTGAAATTTCTCTGTAGTAAAAGCTACCTAAGCTTCCGGAAACATTACTAGTGAAATTACCTTTATCAATACAAGAACTGAACTCAGAGCATGCACGGTTATGCCTTGATATTGAAAAGTTCGGTAATCTTAAATCAGGCACAAACTTTGCTTCGCAAAAACTGCTCATTGCGGTTTCAGGTGGAATAGACTCCACCGCCCTTCTGATCATATCAACCCTGCTGGCCCGTAAATCGGGTGGCAGGGTTTTCTGCGCTCATATGGATCACAATCTTAGAGAAGAGTCATGTCAAGATCGTGAGTTTGTTGAAAAATTATGTTCGAACCTAGACGTTCCATGTGTATGTAAATCTGAAGATGTAAGCGATTATGCTGTTAACAAGTCAGTCGGACTTGAAGAAGCAGGTAGAATTTTAAGATACAATTTCTTCAACGAATGCATGAAGAAATTTGATACTTCATTTTTAGTTCTGGCTCATCATCTTGGGGATCTCTGTGAAGACGTTGTAATGCGCCTTATCCGCGGAGCAGGCTGGCCTGCTCTTGGCGGAATGGATGCCTATGATCCAGGCAGAAAGCTCCTTAGACCTCTACTGACAACGAATAAACTGCAACTTGAAGACTTTCTAAAAAGCATAGATTGTCCGTGGCAAGACGACAAAAGCAATTTTTCGGACAAATGGACCAGAAACCGGATTCGTAATCACATAATTCCATTGCTGCACAATGAAAATCCAAGTTTCGGTACCAGCATTGCCAGACTAAAAAGTCAGGCCGATCAGGATCAAAATTACTGGAATTGTGAAATAGCAAAAAGTTTAAAAAAACTGGAACAACTTGATGGCGGAGAATGGCTGGCACCTTGCTCATTGTTAAATAAAAGCCATCCAGCCTTAAGATGTCGCCTTTTTAAAAAAATCATAGAAATGCTTGGTAAAGGGCATGCCCTTGCCGATTCAATAACTCTCCTTGAGAATGCGTACTCTGCCCGGAAAACCGGAGCAGTATTTCAATTTCCGGCTGGAAAAACTGCGACAATTACAAGAAAAGGCATAGTGTTCAAAATTTCCCAGAGATATTGACAGCGAAAGCGGCAGGGTTTAAACCTTGTGAAATTTGTTACTAATTCATTAGGAGGACTACAATGAATATTCTTATTTTCGGACCTAACGGTAGTGGTAAAGGAACACAGGGCGCTCTTGCTAAGAAAAAATTTGATCTTGATCATATCGAATCCGGTGCTATCTTCCGTAAACATATCGGTGGCGGAACTGAACTTGGAATGAAAGCTAAGGCATTCATTGAAAAAGGCGAACTCGTACCTGACGATATCACTATTCCTATGGTTCTCGACGTTCTTCAGTCTTCCGATGAAAACGGCTGGTTGCTTGACGGTTTCCCTCGTTCTATCGTTCAGGCTCAGAAACTTTGGGAAGCTCTCGAAAAAGACGGCGTAAAACTTGATTACGTTATCGAAATTCTTCTTCCTCGTGAAACTGCTAAAAACCGCATCATGGGTCGTCGCCTTTGCGAAAATGATCCTAACCACCCTAACAACAAATTCATCGACGCTATCAAGCCTGATGGAGACAAATGTCGCGTATGTGGCGGAGCTCTTACCGAACGCGCTGATGATCAGGACGAAGAAGCAATCAGCAAACGTCATGACATTTACTACGATGACAAGACTGGTACCATTGCAGCAGCATACTTTTACAGAGATCTCGCTCCTAAAGCCGGCTTCAAATACATTGAACTCAACGGCGAAGGTTCTATTGATTCTATTAAAGAAACTCTCATGGCTCAGCTTGTATAATCCGGTTTATACCAGATTGAATTATAAAGCCCTTCTACCATCAGGTAGAAGGGCTTTTCATTTAGCTTCATAAAAACAAAATTTGTTTCATGCTATTTTTACAGTAAAAATATCCCGGCCAGACCGAGCAAGGAAAGAAATCCTAAACTATCTGTAACCGTTGTTAAAAAGATTGAAGATGCCTGCGCCGGATCACGACCGAATTCTTTTAGAATAATCGGGATAGCACCGCCGACCACAGCTCCCATAAGCATATCGATAAACAAAGCCCCGGACATTACCATTGCAAGAGCTGAATTGTCAGTCAGCATATAAACAGCCATGAGCACTAAAAGTGATATGCAAACACCGTTAGCAAGTCCGATCTTGAGTTCACGAAAAACTGCGTTCCAAGATTTTTTCCGATCAAATTTTTCCGTTGCAAATTGTCTGATCATAACAGCAAGAGCCTGCTGCCCGGTATTACCTGCCTGATTTGCAACAATTGGCATCAGAACCGCTAAAATAGCCATCTTGGCGATATTGGCCTCAAATAGATGAACTACCCAAGCTGAAATAGCAGAATTAGCAACGTTTATAACAAGCCAAGGAAGTCTCTTTTTAACAGAGTAAGTCCACGGAGAATCCGTTGTTTCATCAGTACCCGCACCAACCATTGACTGCATATCTTCACTGGCTTCTTCATTAATAATGTCAATAACATCATCAACTGTGACAACTCCCAGCAGTCTATGTTCAAAATCTGTGACAGGCATCGCAAGAAAATTATAATGTCCTATAAGTCTGGCAACTTCTTCCTTGTCCACTTCATAAGTAACGGAAATCAAATGCTGATTATGAATTAATTCTTTTAATTTTTTTCCGGGACGGGAGATAAGAAGGTCGCGCAAGGAAACTGCACCGGTCAAATGATTTCTGCGGTCAACAAGATACGCGTAATAAGGAATGCTTTTATCTTCAACCTCTGCCCTGATGGATGCAATTGCCTGATCGACAGTGAGATCTTCAAGAAGAATAGCAACCTCGGTGTTCATAACACCACCGGCTGTTTCAGGATCAAAGGTGAGCAGAGTAGAAATTTCTTCTCTGTCTTCAGCTTTTATTTGACGCAGCAAACTCTCGCGCAAATCATCATCAAGCCCTTCAAGAATATCAGTCGCATCATCCGGAGACATAAACTCCAAAATCCGTGCGGCCATTCCCAAATTAAGCTTTTCGACCAGCTCTCGCTGGTCATATTTTTCCATCTCGGCAATAGAATCAGCGGCATCACGAATTGGAAGCTGTTTGATGAACTTTACCTGTTCATCCAGCCCTAATTCTTCGATATGGTCAGCAGCATCCGCAGGATGCATAGCATCAATAACCCGTTGGTCAACTTCACCAACGAGTCCTTTTCCGCTTTCTTGCCATTGCCTGAGTGGTTCAGGTATTCCTTTTGCCCTTTTCATTGCGCTCCAACTAACTTAAATACAACTAAAGGTCAAAATTTCTTAGACTGTAACAATTCAAAGAACACTTTGTGAAATCCTTCTCAGCCCTTGTGCCCATTAGAAAAAACGGATACCAAAAATTGCTAATAGTTCTTAAACTTTATGTTACAAAAAATTAACAGGTACAATATGACTGACAATAAATTCGATACATTCTTTCAGGCTGAATCAAAAATGTTCCTTTTAGCAACAATTAGAATAGCTTTGAGTGAAGATGGGCCGGACCTGACTTCACAGGGATTATTCGAACCTGAAGATCTAGCAAATGCTCAGATCATTGCAAAAGAAGAAACTATTGTTGCCGGATTACCACTTATTCCTCTTATCCTTGAATTTGCAGACAAAGATAACGTTTGCAAAGTTCATTTAAATGTTGATGAAGGCGACAGAATTTCAGCCGGAACACTTATAGCTGCCATTCAAGGTCCTGCCGCAATACTTCTGAAGGCAGAAAGAGTTATGCTTAATTTTCTCTCCCATCTATCCGGAATAGCGACTCTTACCAATAAGTATGTTAAAGCACTTGATCATAGTGAAACAATTTTACTGGACACAAGAAAAACTATTCCAGGACTTCGCTACCCTGAAAAATATGCTGTTCTTGTAGGCGGAGCTCAAAATCATCGTCTAAATCTTGTTGAAATGCTGATGTTAAAAGATAATCATATTGATAGAGCCGGATCTATTACGCTCGCAGTTGAAAAACTTCGTAGCAAATATGAGCCCTGCCCGCCCATAGAAGTAGAATGCCGAAATCAGCAGGAAGTTGATGAAGCGATAGCTTGTAAAGTTGAGCGGATAATGCTCGACAATATGACTTTTGAAGAAGCAAAGGCTTCGATAGCAACGGTTCCTGATTCAATAGAAACAGAAATCAGCGGAAACGTGACTCTTGAAACAATTGCACATCTTGCAGAAGCCGGCCCTGACTATATTTCCGTAGGAAGAATCACACATTCTGCAAAGTGTTCAGACATGAGCATGCAAATATATTCAATCTAGGATTTATTAAAATGTATTCCAAAATTATCAGTGACATAAAAGCAAAATACGGAAGTAAGCTGGCCATTCTTGGGCACCATTATCAGGCTGATGAAATAATCAGACACACTGATTTAAAAGGAGATTCACTGGAACTCGCTCGCCAGATTGATAAGCTTGAAGCCGAATACATTGTTTTTTGCGGTGTGCATTTTATGGCTGAATCTGCGGCCATCGTCCGTAAAGCTAATCAGAAGGTATATATTCCGGACCCTTCAGCTGGATGCGTCATGGCCAACATGGCCCCTGCCGAGCTGGTTGATACTGTTTTGACAAAAATTCTTGAAGAAAGCGGCAGAAAGATAATTCCACTGGCTTACGTCAACACCCCTGCTGCAGTAAAAGCTGTTTGCGGTAAACATGGCGGATCTGTCTGCACTTCTGCAAATGCCGAAAAAATGCTGAAATGGGCACTCGAAAGAGGAGACGGAGTTCTTTTCCTTCCCGATAAAAACCTCGCACTCAACACAGCTGACAAACTTGGCATTCCAGAAAATAAAAGATTAATTCTTAATATCCGCAAGAAAGGTGAAAAACTTAATGTTGAAGAAACTCTGGACAAACAGCTTTTAATTTGGCCCGGACTTTGTGCTATCCATCAAAAATTCAAGATTTCTCAAATAGAAAATCTCCGTAAAAAATATCCGGGAGCAAAGGTTGTCGTACATCCTGAATGCCCGCCTGAAATAGTTGCTGCTGCTGACGGAGATGGTTCGACGTCTTATCTTATTAAATATGTCACTGAAGCTCCAGTCGGTTCGACTATTATTATTGGTACTGAAACCAATTTAGTAAATAGGCTGGCTAAACAGTTCCCTGATAAAAACATTCTTCCTTTAAGTGTAAGTTTTTGTAGCAACATGGCTAAAATAACTGAACAAAAACTTGCCGAACTTCTCCAGAACCTTGAAAGTGCCGAATTTGAAGACGTATCAGACAATATAAGAATTCCCGCCAAAGTTGCCCTTGAAAGGATGCTTAAGGTCTGTGCTTGATTCAAAAGTAATTAACCTTTAGCCGGAAACCTTAATGGCAACCGTCAATTGAGATAAATTGCATGCAAGACAACCGAATGAAAACTGATGTTTTAATTATCGGAGCAGGAATATCCGGCTGTATATCAGCTTTAACCGTAGCGGAAAAAGGTGTCGAGGTAACACTGTTAACTCAGGGAGACGACCTTTTCACAGGTAACACCAGACTGGCCCAAGGTGGCATTGTTTATACCGGTCCAGGCGATTCTCCTAAAATTCTTGAAAAAGATATCAGAACCGCAGGATGGGACTATAACAATATAAAGGCCATCCGTACCTTAACGAAAGAGGGTCCGGAAGCGCTGAAACATCTGCTTCTGGAAAAATATCCTGTTCCTTTTGCCTGCGATGAAAATGGTGACTACAGCCTGACTCGTGAAGGCGGACACGCCGTGCCCCGCATACTCTACTGTGCGGATCATACCGGACATTCCATCATGGAAGTTCTTTCAAAAGCCGTAGCAGATCATCCTAATATCACCGTCTGTACTCAGCGAACAGCTGTTGACCTTTTGACAAATCATCATCACGCGAGAGAAACCGAGTTTAAATATTGCCTCAGCAATAAATGTCTCGGAGCATATGTCTATAACGAATCCATAGATGCTGTTGAAACTATACTGGCTGACTTTACTGTATTAGCAACAGGTGGACTCGGTCAGATTTATTTGCATACTACGAATTCTACCGGATCTATCGGGTCCGGAGTGGCTATGGCTTCACGTGCGAAAGTCAGAATTATAAATTCAGAAATGGTACAATTTCACCCTACTGCTTTTTATCAGGGCACACGTTCAAGAGCGAGCCGCCGCTTCCTGATATCTGAAGCTGTTCGCGGTGAAGGAGCAAAATTAGTAAACTGTTACGGTGAAGCGTTTATGCCACGCTACGACCCAAGAGCAGATCTTGCCCCGCGTGACATCGTAACTCGTTCAATTCAGGAAGAGATGCTTAGAACGGGAGAAGAATGCGTCTACCTTGATGCCGCAAACTTTGTGAAACATGATTTAAAAGAAAGATTCCCCACAATCTATGGAACTTGCGCTGATGCAGGTACCGATATCACAAAGACACCTATTCCGGTTGTTCCTGCCGCCCATTACTACTGCGGCGGAATTCTTGTGGATGAAAAAGGAAGAACGACTCTGGACAGACTGTATAGTGTCGGAGAATGCTCCTGTACGGGTGTTCATGGCGGAAATAGACTCGCATCAACTTCACTGCTCGAAGGAATGTTCTGGGGATATACTTCCGGTAAGGATATGGCGTCAAAGATTTCTAAGAAAACAGCAATTAGCAAGAAATTGATGAACGCAATTCCTAATTGGGAAAACTCCGGTACAAATGAAAATGAAGATCCGGCTTTGATTGCTCAAGACTGGATGTTGATTCGCAGTATTATGTGGAACTATGTAGGAATAACAAGATCTACTGCCCGTCTCAGTCGTGCAATGTACGATCTGCAAAATCTCAACAGAGATTTAAGATCATTTTACAAAAGAACGCCTATCAGTAGACCTATTGTTGATTTATTTCACGGCTGTCAGGCAGCTCTTTCTGTTACGGCTGCTGCGATTAAAAACAAAAAAAGTCTCGGGTGTCATTATAGAGTTGATTAACAACATTCATTGAAAGTTTATAAAAAAAGGCTGTGAGGTTAACCTCACAGCCTTTTTTTATAAGCGCGGTTTAGAGCTGGTTTGATAATTTAATACTGTAGCAGTCATTGTTATAACCGCAGCGAGAATGCTATTTTCATACTGAGGAAGAAATCCGCTGTTATGAAGATTCGGCGGATTAATTAATTGTGTTTCATATAATTCCATATCAGAGGAACTAGTCACGCCGGTAAAAAACATACAACAAGGGATTTCGGTCGAAGCTGACGTTCTGTATAGCGCAAAATCTTCACTACCCATAACCATATCAGCTTCAACGAAATGATCTTTACCCAAATGCTCTTCTACAGCTGCTTTTACTATTGCCGACAAATCATTATCATTAATTGTTGCCGGAAGCTCATCATCCTTTTCCATCGTAATAACAGGGAAAAGATTTTCAGGAAAATCCATTGTTAATGCTTCGTTACGGCAGATACGCTTAATTGACCGCAAAATATGATCACGTGTTTCAGAATCAAAAAATCTGGCTGTTAATTCCATAACAACTTTTTCAGGAATAATATTAGACCTTGTTCCACCATGAATAGAACCTATTGTGACAACTGCCGGAGTAAGAGGATTCAACTCCCTGCTGACTATTGTTTGAATCGACGAAATGATTCGAGCTGCCAACACAACAGGATCACGCGTTTCATGAGGAGCTGATCCATGCCCGCCTATCCCGCGAACTAAAATTTTAAGTTGAAAAACTCCTGCCATCACCGGACCGGGCCTGACAGCAATTGTTCCTGCTTTAACTTTCGGACGAACATGCGTTCCGATACAATAGTCGGGCCGCCCGAACTTTTGAAATAAGCCATCATCAATCATGGCTCTGGCTCCGGACATTGGTTCTTCTGCCGGCTGCCCGACAAACAAAATCCTGCCACTCCAACTATTTTTTAGTTTCGATAAAGTTTTTGCAGCTCCGACAAACGCAGCCATATGAAGATCATGCCCGCACGCGTGCATAACGCCTACAGAATTGCCAGAGCCGTCTACAGCCTGAATAGTGCTGGCATATTCTGCCCCGGAATTTTCGGTAACAGGGAGTGCATCCATATCAGTGCGGATCATAACCGTCGGGCCGTCTCCATTTTCAAGAGTTCCGACAATTCCGAAACCACCGACATTACGCGTGACATCAATTCCACAATTTTCAAGCTGATCAGCCAAAACACGTGAAGTTTCTTTTTCCTGTCCAGAAAGTTCAGGATTAGCATGAAAATGCTTATACAACTCAACCAAAGAATTTAATTCTGACAGAACAATCTTTCTCAAATCCATAATCACAAAATCCTTAAAAAAATCAAACCGTTATTCTTTATTTTGACTAATAGCGGAAACTTCTGTGTGAGCACGTCTTTTAGCGTCTTCAATAAGCGGATGCAAAAGCCCTACAATATTACGAACATTCAGATTTTCAGCTTCCTTTGAGCAAAGCAGAATGTCCAGCGCTTCAAGTCCGTGAAAAATATAATCTACACTCTTTTTGATATCTTTCATTTCTATCTCCTCAGATAAATATTATATACTTAAAACCATCAAAATTGTATTAGTAGCAAGTACTGATGTCTATGAATAATTGTTCATTTTTCGGACATTCTCTACTTTTTTACAGGAGAGGTTGCCAATGAGCTATAAAGTTGTTTTTCATATAGATTGGGATGATGATCAAATTTTAAAAATGGCTCTTGTAAACATTGAAAATTTATTAAAAGACCCTTCTGCTATTTCTTCAAAAATTCATCTGGTTGCAAATGGTGAATCTGTCCGTTTTTTCCGAAAAGAATTCTGCGGCGAAAATTATCCTAAAATAAAAGAACTTCATTCGAACGGCGTTCGATTTTGTATATGTAATAATTCTCTCAACAAGCTTAAATATAAACCGGAAAACATGCTTGATATCTGTGAAATAGTCCCAACGGGAGTTATTGAAATTTGCCGACTACAAGATGCAGGATTTGCTTACATCAAGCCTTAAATTGTTTAGGTTAAATCATAACTGATCAAAAAAAACACTCTTTTCGCTAAATAATTCGCCAGTTCAAAGTTTTCGTTTTCATCCATTGCCATACTGTTTAAATTGATAGTAGTTTTTATACATCCATCTAAACTTTAACTTAATTAAGAAATGTCACCCAAAACACGCCCGCACTTACAATTACTCATTGCCATTCTACTCGTTTTACTTGTTGGAACGGCTGGCTATCTCCTGCTTGAAAAGGGGTGGACCGTACTGGATGCCCTCTACATGACTGTTATCACCATAACCACTATCGGCTATGGTGAAGTTCACAATCTTTCACCGGCTAGTCGAGTTTTTACAATTGGCCTTATTTTTACAGGTCTCGGAGTTGCCGCTGTATTTGCGACGCAAATTGCTAAATTAATCGTGCAATCCGGAATCAAAAACTTATACGAGAAACGCAAAATGAACGACAAAATTAATAAGCTCCAAGCACACACCCTTATTTGCGGTTATGGCCGCATCGGTCGATCTATCAGTCTAAAACTTTTTGAGCTCGGGCTGGATTTTGTTATTTTAGACACAAACGAAGAAACGCTGAATGAAGCTGAACAACGTGGATACTTAACGATGAACGGTGACGCCGCTGTCGACGGAGTTCTGCTTTCAGCTGGAATAGAACGGGCTGACTATATTGTACTCTGTATTAATAATGATGCAGACAACATTAATATTTCATTAGCTTCGCGCGAACTTAATCCCGACATATTCATTGTAGCAAGGGGCTCAGATCCAACAATTGAATATAGAATGCTCAGAGCTGGCGCGAACACAGTAGTCTACCCCATGACCCTTGGCGGTGAACAGATCGCACATATTCTGGCGCGTCATGCAGGAGTTACTCCTGCAAATGGCAAACAAGCAACAGCTCAGGATGTGATGGGCTACAGCTTGCGAATATTTCCACACTTAGAAGATGAACCGCTGAAAGTTGCGAACGCACTTAAAAGCACGAATGCATTAAAAGCACTAGTCTTACACCGCGCTATCGGAGACGATTTGGAGAATCCTGATAGTGAGGAAATTATGGAACATGGAGATTCTCTTTTAGTTCTAGTTCGAAATGAAAAATGCAGTAAGACGAATATAGCAGAGACAGTAACGTGGTCAGAAGACTTACTACTTGGAATCCCGTCAATTGATTCAGAACATCGCGTGCTTGTTAAATACGCAGAAGATTTTCAAAAAGCTGTAATTGAAGGAAAAGAAGGCGAAGCTATCGCAAAGCTATTTGACAGATTGCTGGAGTACACCACCAGTCATTTTGCGAGAGAAGAAGGGTTCATGCAGAAACGCGGATACCCTGATATTGAAGAACATATGAAAGAGCATAGGCGCATAACCAGAGAAGTAATGGAGCTTAACCGCGACAAGCGGTACGTATTCTCTGAAAGTGTTGATAAATTTCTGCAAGACTGGATTATCAATCATATCAATAACACTGATCGAAAATATGTTAAGTTTATGCTTGAGAATAAGAAGTAGTTTTTTTCTTTAACAAAACATTAATTATATGCCCTCTTCTGAAAGAGTTCTATCAATCTGCAATAATTCTACAGGAGCACCGTCAACCTCAATAAAGGCAACGATTACTCCGGGACTTGGACTATTAGGTTGAATAATTATATTCTTTTCAACAATAGCCTCATAGAGGTCATCAACCTCAAAAGCGACATGCGGAACTGTTTTTACAAGCATAGGATAGGGAGCATCTTCTTCAAAACGCATCCACTCAATTCCATATTCATTTCTGCCGTAACCAGAAACATACATCTTAAGATGTGGTAGATGTTTCTCATCCTGAAGTTTTTTATCTGTAGGCATTCCAAGGTGATGATATTTCAAATGAACTCCACATGTTGTTTATATCTATAAATTTTAAACATGCTTAAAATATACAATGAACACAAAAAAGCCGCAACTTTTGCAAGTTGCGGCTTTATGCACTCGTGGTGCCGAGGGGGGGACTCGAACCCCCACGGAATCTCTTCCACTAGCCCCTCAAGCTAGCGTGTCTACCAATTCCACCACCTCGGCAAGAGGTGAATAATTCAAAGAACGATTCGACTTAGAGGGATATAATGTCTACAACCGTTTCGACAAGAAAGTTACTACCTAATTTTTAATTTATCTACAAGATGTTTTTGTTAATAATTAGCCAGAATATCGAAGATTATTAGCCGTCTGAACAGAACACAAAAAAGCCGTAACTTTTGCAAGTTACGGCTTTATGCACTCATGGTGCCGAGGGGGGGACTCGAACCCCCACGGAATCTCTTCCACTAGCCCCTCAAGCTAGCGTGTCTACCAATTCCACCACCTCGGCAAGAGGTGAATAATTCAAAGAACGATCCGACTTAGAGGGATATGATGTCTGCAACCGTTTCGGTAAATGAGGGTCTACCGAGTTTTGAATTTATTTGCAAGATGTTTTTGCAAATAACCGTTCAGAATATTTAGACTTATTAGTCTAGATATAATTTTTCAGATGGTGCCGAGGGGGGGACTCGAACCCCCACGGAATTTCTTCCACTAGCCCCTCAAGCTAGCGTGTCTACCAATTCCACCACCTCGGCTCTGAAAAATCTGAACCTATATTATCAAAGATCTTTTAACTAACTATTTTGTTTCTTCAGTCTTAGCAGCTTCTGGTTTTTCAAAAGTAACCACTGGCTTGTCGACTTCAGGCATTGGGGTAACAATTCCGTCGCCTTGCAGCATTATGGAATCATCTGAAACCTTGTTACCGGCAAGGTAATTGTAGCTGAGTGATGTAATCAAAAAAACCGCTGCGAGAAAAGAGGTAATTTTAACTAGAACGCCGCCTGCTCCGGTACTACCGAAAACAGAGCCACTTCCTCCACCGAATATAACCCCCATATCTTCCTTTCCGCTCTGTAAAAGAACAAAGATAATCAGGAAGATGCAGGCGATAATGTGTACTGTAATTACTAGCGTTTGCAAAGCGTTTTTTTCCTTTTTTTTTAACCCGGATTAAGGCGTATTTTTATGCCAGAGCAATCTGGCTGAAACTTTCGCCGTCCAAGCTCGCGCCTCCTACCAATACACCGTCGACATTGTCAAGGGATATTATCTGCGCGCAGTTGGCCGGTTTAACACTTCCACCATATAATATCCTGATTTCATTAGCTTTTTCAGGAAAAATATTTTTTAGCATTTTTCTAACAAATCCATGAGCTTCGACAATTTCTTCCATTCCGGCCACTTCTCCAGTTCCAATTGCCCACACAGGTTCATAGGCAATTACTATGGAATCAGGAGAAAAATTTGCAGGAATTTCAGACAATCCGACTTCAAGTTGCTCATCAATTACCTGCTGAACTTTTCCAGCTTTCCTCTGTTCGATGGTTTCACCGATGCAGAGAATCATCGAAAGTCCGGCTTTTAAACCGAACGCCACTTTTTTACCAACAAATTCGCTCGACTCGCCTAATACATGCCTGCGCTCGGAATGTCCTGCAAGAGAAAATCCGCATCCGACATCTTTAAGCATTTCCGGTGATATTTCTCCGGTAAAGGCCCCTTCCTCGGCAGGATACATATTTTCCGCACATAGATGGCAGCCAGTCCTTCCGGCAAGCACAGACCCGACACTTTCGAGAGCTGTAAACGGAGCTGCAATGAGTACTTCTCTGTCACTAGGCAATTTACCGTCAATTCGTGAAATAAAATCCTCTGCGGTAGCTTTCGCTTCTGCACGGGTTTTATACATCTTCCAGTTAGCGGCCATCATTTTTTTCATTTATCCAGATTCTCCTTCAAGGCTTTGAAGGCGGGAAGCTCTTTTCCTTCTAAAAACTCAAGGAAAGAACCGCCTCCTGTGGATATGAAGGTGAAGTCGTCTTGCAGTCCAGCCTTGTGTACAACTGCATCGGTATCCCCTCCTCCAACGATGGTAGTGCCGTCAGATTCAGCCATAGCCTTACAGACTTTCATTGATCCTTCAGCAAAAGCAGGCTTCTCGAAAAGTCCCATCGGACCGTTCCAGACGATTGTCTTGGCTTCTGAAATAACATCACAAAATTTTTGAATACTAACCGGGCCGATATCAAGAAGCATTCCGTCATTAGGAACGTGGTCAGCATCACAAACGCCGGCAGCTTCGTCAACATTTCTGCCCCACACAAAATCTTCGGGAAGATGAAGATCAGTACCGGAAGCGGCAGCCTTGGTCATAATATCACGGGCTATATCAACAAGCCCGTCTTCGACCAGAGATTTACCTACATTCTTACCTTGTGCAAGAAGGAATGTGTTGGCCATAGCACCACCGATAATAAAATGATCAACTTTACCAATCAGATTATTGAGAATACCCAACTTCGTCGAAACTTTTGCGCCACCGGAAATAGCAATATAAGGCTTCTTAGGATCTTTGAGAGCTTCACCAAGATTTTCCCATTCAAGCTTCAAAAGAAAGCCGGCACAACATTTCTTAGAATGATAGGGAACATCCACAACCGAAGAATTGGGCCGATGAGCAACCCCGAACGCGTCATTAACATATACATCCGCAAGAGCAGCCAGCTTTGCACCGAAATCGCCTCTTTCTTCTGGAGTCTTTCCCTGCTCCTCAGGATGGAAACGTAAATTCTCAAGCATCAAAACCTGACCGGGCTTAAGATCGGCTGCCATTTTTTCAACTTCTGATCCAATGCAATCAGGAGCAAGAGGAACATCTATTCCGAGATATTCTGACAAACGCTTAGCGACGGGTTTAAGGCTGTATTTGGCAACTCGTTCACCTTTAGGTTTACCAAGGTGAGCCATTATGATTACCGCAGCTCCTTTTTCCAGAGCATACTTAATAGTCGGAACTCCGGCTTTAATACGGTTGTCATCGGTAATTGTTTCACCATCAAGAGGAACATTAAAATCCACTCTCAGAAGAACTTTTTTACCGGAAATGTCGAGTTCGTTAATGAAGCGCATAGTCACTCCGCATTTTGTAAAGTTATATTATACAGTTAAGCAAAAATTACAACTCCAGATCATAAAGAAGCGCATCTTCATGCGTATCCGGATAATATTTTTTGCGAACTCCAACCTGCTTAAAACCTAAACTTTCATAAAGGGATATAGCAGGAATATTTGATTCTTTGACATCAAGAAGACCTTTAACAACATCTGTTTTGCGGCATTGTTCTAGTAACGCCAGCATTAATTCTCTACCGATCCCGCGTTTTCTAAAATCAGGATGAACCCCTAAATTTAAAACTTCCATTTCATCAAGAACCATTGAATACGCCAGATAACCGACAAGAATACCTTCAAATAAATATCCAAGAACATAGAAGGCTCTTCGTTCAAGTCCCAGTCGGAATTGCTCCTCAGTCCAATGGTAATCGAAACAAACGCATTCAAGTTTTCTGAGCTCACTAAGAGATTCCAGCCCCAGTTCGACTATCATTTGGTCACAAGTAGTGACTTCTGTGCTTTTCATATTGTAAACTATCTGTCAGTAAAACAGGACTAGAGGGTGAAGTTCATAATAAACGTGAACTTGATTCTTTTACACGCAATTTTAGTGAATTGGAAGAACACACAATATATAAAACAAATAGTAATCCTAAAAAAAGTGAAAAATAAAATAAATCATGTCGAAGTCGTCGACATTTTAAATCGTCCTTTTGCGAATATGGACCTAGTTGAAGTTCATAGACAGTCATTGAAACATAGATCAGTGATTGTTCTTTTATATGATAGCAACGGGAAACTATACTTACAAAAAAGAAGTACCGAAAAGAAACAATACCCTGGTCGATGGGATGTTTCAGCCAGTGGACATGTATATGCGAAAGAATCTCTTAAAGATGCTGCTTTCAGGGTCTTAAACTCTAAGCTTGGAATACAAAACACTAATATAAGAGACATTGCAGAGCTGAAAGCTTCTTCTGAAACTGGATACGAGTTTATAACAATCTTTATTTTAGATAAAATAAATACGGTCTCGTCCCCAAATTCCGACGAGGTTGAATCAGGATACTTCTACTCTATAAGTGAACTGGACTGGTTGCTTAGAGAGTGCCGTGAACTTCTCGCTCCAACTCTTGTTTATCTTAATGATATAGGAATGTTATATAAATTGAAATAGCACTGAGCTATAAACAAGATCTCAAAATATTTCCAAGCGAATCATGAAGCTTGGAATTGGTGGCAAGAATACCGGGTGAAAAAAGATTGAACTCACCGTTATTATAATCAGAAACTGTCCCGCCGGCCTCTTCAACAAGCAGCCATCCGGCTGCTGTATCCCACGGTCTCAGCGCGTTTTCATAAAAACCATCATATCTACCGCATGCCAGATATGCCAGATCCAAAGCGGCAGCTCCCGGCCTACGCACTCCCTGAGTACTCATAAGAACTTTATTCAGAGCTTTAGTAATAAAGTCGACATGGTCTTCTATGGCGTACGGGAAACCTGTTGCTATGAGAGAATCTTCCATGCTTGCACAATCTGAAACATGAATAGTCTCGCCATTCATAAAAGCCCCGTCACCTTTAACTGTCGTAAAAATTTCATTCAAAATCGGCAGGTTAATTATTCCGAGAGCGATAGAATCATCAATCCATAAAGCAACAGAAGTTGCAACCATGGGTAATCCATGAGCAAAATTAGTTGTTCCATCAAGCGGATCAATTATCCACGTCCGGTCAACAAGCTCAGCATTTCCAGCGGTTTCTTCTGCTAAAAAAGAAGATCCCGGAAGTATTTTTGAAAGTTCTTCTTTAAGAAAAAGCTCTACCGCCAAATCAGTCTCAGTAACAAGATCAATACGGCCTTTGTGCTTTATGTTTTTAGGTTTTTTCCACCCTTCTTTGATAATATTACCAGCTTCAAGAACAACACAAGATGCTTTTTTAAGGATAGAATTCATATAATAAAATTGGGGTATAAAATTTAATTAATATAGACTTTTTCAAAGCCTTTATCTCTTTGGAGGCTCAAACCGGTTCCTCTGACAACCGTGGTCAGTGGATCGCTATCAATAATAACCTTAAGAGAAGTTTCACGGTTTATCAGGATATCAAGTCCCTTTAAAAGCGCACCCCCTCCAGCCAAAAGCAGTCCGTTTGTGGCAATATCGCTAACAAGTTCAGGCTGAGTATTTTCAAGAGCAACCCGAACAGATCTGACAATCGCGGCAACGGGATCAGCAATTGCTTCCCTGATATGGGCATCAGTAATTTCAATAGCTTTAGGCTTTCCGTCTATTAAATTTCTACCTGAAATTGTCATAGTCAAAATTTCCGGTAATTCAATAGCTGAACCGATAGTAATTTTAGCTCTTTCCGCAGTATTTTCACCGATCAATAATTTAAATTCATCTTGAACATAACGCATAATAGCTAAATTCATTTCGTCACCCGCAACTCGTACGGACTGACTGTGAGCGATGGAAGACAGCGTAATAACGGCAACTTCAGTCGTTCCGCCACCGATATCAACAACCATATTGCCTTCCGGATCATGAATGTTAAGCCCGGCTCCGATAGCAGCAGCCATAGGCTCTTCAATCAAACGAACTTCACGAGCACCGGCCTGTTGTCCCGATTCAATAACTGCACGTTTTTCAACTTGGGTAATTCCGGTAGGAACACAAATAATTATCTTTGGCTTAACAAGATTACGCTTACTGATAACTTTCTGAATAAAGAAAGAAATCATTTTTTTGGTAACTTCAAAATCGGCAATAACCCCGTCTTTCATCGGACGAATAGCTTTTATTTTATCCGGAGTTCTTCCAAGATACTCTTTGGCTTCTTTGCCCACGGCAATAACGGACTCATCACGAGCATCAAGAGCAACAACGGACGGTTCGTTTAGAACAATTCCGTCTTTCGGAGTGTAAAGCAAAGTATTAGCGGTACCAAGGTCCATGGCAAGATCTTTACCCAGAAAGCTCATTAATCTAGCCCATAACATATATTATAGCCTCTTACGTGAAGGGGTTAATTATCATTTATCAGAACCGGGTTACTCTTTGCAGGGGTTACCTTCTGCAAAGCTGTCCTTGCTTCCGCAAGTCTGCTCTTTAAAAAAAGATTCTCGAGAAATTGCGTCAAATACTCAGAAACCATAAACAAAAAGTCTTTCAGATCTTCAGATATCTTTAGAGGTTCATTATTCGCAAGAACTAAAACCCCTCTTGTCTTCTTCTGAAAAACAAGCGGAAGACAAATTACACTTAAAAATTCCTGAGTAGCAGCACTGGCCCCAAGCAATCCTGAGCATGCCTGTCCCTGACTGTTTTCGTCAATGAAAATAGATTCCTGATTTTTGTAAACCCAACCGACAAGACCACTTCCGAGTGGAAAAGCGATAGACTTGGAGTCCCTTTTAGGGAGTATAGCCTTATTCTCTCCTTCTACATAAAAAGAAGTTCCTCTTTGATCGATAACAGTCAGGAAAACATGCGAATAACCACTTGCTGCAGCCGTTATGTCTAAAAGATTATCAAGAAAAGCATCCCATTTCGGCTGTCTTTTACGAAGGTCATGAAGCAATTTCAAGGTCAAAAAGTATTCATTTTTTTTCCCTTCGGCATCGGCTGAACTGATACAAGTAAGTATCGATGTAATCATTTTACCGAATTGAGAAAGAATTTTTAAATCTTTAGTACTGAATGAATATGTTCGTTTACTGTCCAAACAAATAACTCCGAGAGCTTTATCAAGCGGAGTCCCCATGAAAGCTTTAATCCTTCCGTCTTCCTTTGAATCGTAATAACCAAGCGGAGTCGCACCTTTTCTATCCATATTATTTATAAATAGCGGTTCACTTTTACTAAGAACTATTCCAGACAGGCTTTTTATCTGTAGAGGACTTCCGATAGGCTTTACATCGTCTCCAAGACTGAAAAAATTCGAAAGACTATATCCATGCTGTCCGTCAGGCAAATATAAAACAACGGTATGTGCTTCAAAGACATTGCAGACAATGCTAAGAATATTTATCAAAATTTCATTTCTAGGCATTGTCTATTTATCCCTGCATTCGATAAAAAAATCTATATTTCTATTATAAGTTTTTTCTTGTTCAGCCGTAAAATAACACGCTGGCAACTGATCCTTTCCGCGATGATAATGCAAACATTCGCAACAAATACCGTGGCGGGAACAGCCTGTATAAGTACACGGACATTTAAAATCCTCTTTCTCTACATTATTACATTTATCAGATCTCACAGTCTTCAATCCTTTATATAACTTTCTAATACATTATTTTGTTTTTAAATCAAATCCGATCTATTCTTATTTGAAAGAATCATGGCGGTCAATAAGCATGGGTTTTCCTAAATCTAATTTCTATACAAAATCTAGAAAAAATTCATTGTAATTCATTACAGTTCGATATATTCATAATGGCATAACTATATTTATAAAGATTTCGTTTCCTTTTTTAATGATTAAAAATACGATTTAAAATCGGTACGGATTAAGTTTTCAAACCTTCGATCTTTGCAGGGTTTATTTATGTGGCAGGAAGCTTTTTCCAAATATATGGGGGAAAACCCCGAAGCGACAGCCCTCAATAAAGGTGAGCTCTATGACCTTAAGTCACTTGATGGGCTTAGGCTTTACCTTGACCATGTTCACATAAAAAACTGCCTTCTGCGCCCTTATTTCGAACAACTAGAATCCTATCCTCTTGTTGACGCACGAGAATTACTTCCTTCTTTTGAAGTAGATTTATATGAATATAAAAAATTGCCAGGCTTCAGCATGGTTGCGCTTGAACGCCCGATTAATTTTTTTCAAGAAATTTTCCAGTTTGACATATTGCACAGCCCGGCTCTTAACGACGATTCGAAAGACTCAAAATCGTGCCCTCTTTTTAATTCTATTCTCAAAAGCAATATTGAAACATTCGAAAGCAGACTTCCCAAAAGATCCCACAAAGATTTTCTAAGCGAGTACGGCTCCGCTGACATTTCCGACATTGAAACTTACGGGAAAATCCTTCCGCACCTTCTTGAAATTGAACGCGCTCATGTTATGGCACAGGATGAGTCCGGAAAATTTTATCTTTCAGGTGTGTTCGGATCACTGCCTTCAGATTTAGATACTGAACTTAAAAGATTCGGAATTAAAATCGGTAAATTTAAACCCGGCGACAACCGTCTATACGAATTAAACAGGCTTTTTGTTTATACATTTTTAATGGAATTACACGGTTTTCCAATCGTATCTGAACGAAGAACTTCATCAGCTCTTTTCGCCCGTCGTCTTTTTAGAATGAGTGAAAAATTCATGGTCAGAGTTCTCGGGCAATCTGATAGAACCATAACATCTCTATTTTCGCATCCAAAAGCAAAATATTATCCACGAGTTGAAAAAATAGCTCTGGTACAAGTCAGCCGCGATAACAAAGAAACCTTAGCCGAGCTAGAAAAAGGCGGATTTCTTGTTGATGTAAAAAAACGTGTGGTTATTTTAAAAGTAAGATACCGTCAGCACAAATTTAATATGGAAAACGTTCGTGAAGATCGTGCCCTGTCTGTTTACAAACAAGAAGTTATCCATCCCTTAACGGGTGAATGCTCAACACGCTTTAATATAATTAAAGATGCTAGTAGCATGACTTTGCTGCTTAACGATATTGTACGTGGTGAATATGCGGGAAATATCGTTTATAAGCGAAATGAACTTATTCAGGATACTGAAACTCACGAGCGACGTTTAAAATTTCTTTTCGCATGGCTTTCTAAGCACCAACGCAGAATTGTAGGTTATTCAGAAGAGTTTTATTCAGGTGTCGTTAAAGTGTTAGACAGTTACCTTCTTGCGCCCGACAACTATGAACCGTTCAATGACCTTTCTGATCTATATCAAGAGGTTTGGTCCAAATATAGTTACATCCAGCAGGCTAGAAAACTAAAAATACTTGAAGATCTTAAAGACAGAATGTTCCGTGGCAAAAAAGTTTCCTACTTGGGAATGCTTCAAGAAATGACCGGAATTATGAATGATCTTAAATTTGAAATAGTTAACTATTTCGACAAACTTGTGGCGACCACGCTCAGTATTGGTGAAAGGGTATTAAATGATCCTTATCTTAGGCGCAAATATATTTGCCGCCCGGATGAAGAGCTTACCGAATATGGACTTAAAGTAAAAAAATATTATGGACGCCTTGTTGTGCTTTTAGATGAATTTAAATCAATTCGTAAAAGCCGTACAAAATATGAAGATGGTGCAGCTGTAAGCGGAATGTTTTAATTTCATACATAAAACCACATAGACTGTTTTTTCAGCCTATATAAATAAACTATCAGTTTTGAATCGGAGGATAATTTGTCATCTTTACGCACGACCCCTCTTACCGAATGGCATCGCGAAAATGGAGCTAAACTGGTTCCTTTCGCTGGCTTTGAAATGCCTGTTCAATATGAAGGTATTATTGTTGAACACAAACATACCCGCGAAAAAGCAGGTATCTTTGATATCAGTCATATGGGTGAATTCTTAATCTCTGGAAAAGGAGCTAAGGACGCACTTAATAAATTGGTAACACAGAATCTGGACACACTCGCCCCCGGTAAATGCCGCTATGGCTTTCTACCGAACGATGAAGGCGGTGTGCTTGATGATTTAATTATCTACTGCCTTGCCGAAGATTCTTACATGCTCGTTATTAACGGAGCATGCGAAGAAAATGACTTTAACTGGATCGACAGTCATCTCCCGGACGGAATTAATTTCGAAAATGTATCTTACGAAACTGCCAAAATAGATTTGCAAGGTCCTCTTTCTCTTGAAATTCTGGAAAAAGTACTCGGTAGAGATTTCAAACATCTTAAATATTTCAATTTTGAACAGACTGAATTTGACGGCTATAAACTTATTATCAGCCGTACGGGTTATACCGGAGAGCTGGGATATGAATTCTATCTCCCTTCCGACAAGGCTGTTTCACTTTGGGAAAAACTGATTGCTGACGATAAAGTTGAACCCATAGGACTCGGCGCTCGTGATACTTTACGCCTTGAACTCGGATATCCACTTTACGGTCAGGATCTGGATACAAAGCACAATCCTCGCGAAGGCGGATATTCCTTTGTATTAGCCGACGATGCATTCACTGATGTTAAAGAGATATTAATTCCTTTAACTATCAAAAGCCGTCGTTCAGCTCGCCATGGTGATAAAGTTCTGCTTAACGGTAAGGAAGTCGGAATTGTCACAAGTGGCTCATTCTCGCCCACGCTGGGATATTCGATTGCTCTGGCTTATGTTCAAGCAGATGCTGCAGACTCCACAGAGTTTCTAGTCAAAGGAGCACGAGCTGACCTGAAAGCTATGAAAGGTGAACTGCCCTTCTATAAAGAAGGAACAGCACGCAAGAAATTTGATTAGCCGATAACCAAACGGTTTTAAATCTTCATCAAAACTCCCGTAAATATTTATATTTGCGGGAGTTTCTTCTTTAATTTGTGTTGAAAATAAAACTACATATATATGATTTAATCTTATTATGTCGAAAATGAAATAATAAGAATTGAACCTCCCTTTTCAACATATTATACAACAATATAAGTGTGTTACGAAGAATAACTACATTTTTACCCTCTTTTGATTTTATTTACAATTTTATACACTTCACACCTTTCTCACTACACTTAAATAAATAAAACGTTAAATACTAGCTACTTATAAAACAGCATCAAGCGCTATATTCTTAATAACCAAAACTTGCCGTTGTGTCAGTCGCACAACAAGCAAGTTTTTTTTTTAAATTCTTATCTATGTGTATAGTTTGAGTTTAGATGAATTCATTATTTGTATTTGAATATCATTAATTTTTCTTGAACTAGTTATAATTATTAACTTTTTGCTAACTGTACAGTTTTTAAATGACAATTGAAGACTTAATAACTCTTAACCTTAATAGATCTAATCAGAGATGAATGAATTCATGAAAATTCTGAATGGTTCTAACAAATCAATTGAGGTCATGGCGTTTCAATTGCCCTTTAATGGTCTTGGCATTTCTCTAGAAACTTGCGCTGCTGCCGCCGAGGAAATGAGTATATGTTACTCTTCATATTCTTCATTACCTCCAGTGTTTGGGGACATTGCAGACAGCCCAGTTTTTGCCGGTTTATCCGGATACGATTTGCTTTTGACTCTTGGGCGAGAAATTCGCGGAAGATAACTCAAACAAAATTTTAAGGAGCGATGATGAGAATTAATCGTAGAGATTTTGTGAAACTTACTACTGTTGCAGCCGCCGGGCTTGCTGCAGCGCCCGCATTCGGCGGACTCAGTAAGGCATTTGCGGCTCCGGCAGTCGATCGGGCCAAAGCTCTTGATCCGAAATGGACCAAGCAAACAACTTCAGTCTGTGCTTTCTGTTCAGTCGGTTGTGGTCTTTTAGTAAACACCTCCCTCGAGACCAAACGTGCGGTCAACGTTGAAGGTAACCCTGATCATCCTATCAATGAAGGCGCTCTCTGTGCCAAGGGCGCAAGCTCAATTCAAATGACAGAAAACCCGGATCGTCCCGGAAAATTTCTGTATCGCGCTCCTTTCGCCGAAGAATTCGTAGAAAAAGACTGGGACTTCTGTAAAAAACGCATTGCCCGTCTTATCAAAGATTCCCGCGACAAATCTTTTCAGGAAAAGAACGATAAAGGTCAGACTGTCAACCGTACCATGGGAATCGCTTCTCTTGGTTCAGCTGCGCTGGACAATGAAGAATGTTATGCAATGCACAGCTTCATGCGTTCTTTAGGTCTGGTCTATGTTGAACATCAGGCAAGGATCTGACACAGCGCAACAGTTGCGGCTCTGGTAGAGTCGTTCGGGCGCGGTGCGATGACAAATCACTGGAATGATTTACAAAACAGTGATTGTATTTTGATAATGGGCAGTAACGCTGCCGAAAACCATCCTATTTCCTTCAAGTGGGCTGTAAAAGCACAGCAGCGCGGCGGCAAGATTATTCATGTCGACCCACGTTTCACACGTACATCAGCTAGATCTGATGCATATATTGCTTTACGCTCAGGTACTGATATTGCTGTCCTCGGCGGCATGATCAATTACATCATCAAGAATAAAAAGTACTTCCAAGAATACATGATCAACTATACCAACGCCTCTTTTATCGTTGGTAAAGATTACGGATTCAAAGACGGCTTATTCAGTGGATTCGATCCTGAAACCAACTCATATGACAAGTCCAAATGGGCTTTTGAGCTTGATGACAAGGGTATTCCAAAACAAGATAAGAGCCTGAAAGATCCTCAGTGTGTATTCCAGATTCTTAAAAAACATTACGCACGTTATACTCCTAAAAAAGTATCCTCCATATCCGGTGTTTCCACCGAAGATTTGGAACTACTTTACAAGACATACACAGCGACCGGAGTAAAAGGCAAAGCCGGAACAATCATGTACGCAATGGGTTGGACTCAGCATTCAGTTGGAGTTCAGAACATTCGTTCCATGGCAATGATTCAGCTCATGCTCGGTAACATCGGTATTGCCGGCGGTGGTGTTAACGCACTTCGCGGTGAGTGTAACGTTCAGGGTTCAACAGACTATGCACTGCTTTACCATATCCTTCCCGGATATCTTAAAACTCCGCTCGCAGGTCAAGATACTCTCGATCAGTACAATAAGACATATACTCCAGTCAGCACCGACCCTGAAAGTGCCAACTGGTGGCAGCATTATCCAAAATATTCCGCCAGTCTTCTGAAGGCTATGTATTCTGATGATACTCCGGCAGAATCTTATAATTATCTTCCACGTCTTGATTCACACAAAGCTAGTGTCTACTCATGGATTCCACTAATCGACAGAATGTACGAAGGCGGATTCACCGGTGGTCTTGTATGGGGTATGAACCCTGCTTGCTCAAGTCCTGACTCAGTCAAGACTCGTAAAGCTCTCACCAAACTAGACTGGATGGTCAACGTCAACCTCTTCCGTTGTGAAACAAGTGACTTCTGGAAAGGTCCGGACATGGATCCTAAAAAAGTCAAAACTGAAACATTCTTTATTCCTTGCGCTTCCGCAATCGAAAAAGAAGGATCAGTTTCTAACTCCGGTCGTTGGATGCAGTGGCGCTATCAAGGCCCTGACACATTCGGTGATGTGAAGACTGACGGTCACTACTTCCATGAAATCTGGGAAGAGCTTGCTCATCTTTATGAAACTGAAGGCGGCGCATATCCTGAACCGATCACACATCTCAGCTTTAATAATATGTGTGAAAAGAACGAAGAAGGACATTATGAGTTCAGCGCTCAGCAGACAGCGAAACTCGCTAACGGCTGGTTCACAAAAGATACTGTCGTAAAGGGTAAAACCTTTAAAAAAGGTCAGCAGGTTCCAAGCTTTGCTTACTTGCAAGATGACGGTTCCACTACTTCCGGTAACTGGCTGTATTGTAACTCAGTATCCGATGACGTGAACAAATCCGAACGTCATGATGCTACTCAGACCAAAGAGCAGGCAAAGATCGGATTATTCCCGAACTGGACATGGTGTTGGCCTGTTAACCGCCGTATTCTCTATAACCGCGCTTCTGTAGATAATCAGGGTAACCCTTGGAATCCAGATAAAGCTGTTATTGCATGGAACGGAAGCAAATGGGTCGGTGATGTTCCTGATGGCGGATGGAAGCCTGGAACTAAGCACCCATTCATCATGCGTAAAAACGGCTTCGGTCAGCTCTTCGGCCCCGGTCGCGCAGATGGACCATTGCCTGAATATTATGAACCGCTCGAATGTCCGGTCTCAGACCACCCATTCTCAAAACGCTTGCACAGCCCGACCGCTATACAGGTTAAGAGCGAAGAAAAAGCTGTTTGTGATCCACGCTACCCATTTGTCGGAACCACCTATCGTGTAACCGAACATTGGCAGACAGGTTCGATGACCCGTTGGCAGTCATGGTTGGTTGAAGCGGAACCGCAGATGTTTGTAGAAATCAGTCCTGAACTGGCTGAACTCCGCGGAATCGAAAATGGCGAAAAAGTTACCATAGAAAGTGTTCGTGGTTCACTCTGGGCAATAGCAATCGTTACTAAACGAATCAGCCCTTACCTGATTCAGGGGCAACAAGTTCATATGGTCGGAATGCCTTGGCATTACGGCTGGGTAGCACCTCTCAACGGTGGTGACTCTGCTAATATTGTTACTCCGAATGTTGGTGATCCGAATACTGGTATTCCTGAATATAAAGCCTTTATGGTTAATCTGCGCAAGTGGAAGGAGGGTGACAAATAATGAATGGTAAAAGCTTTTTTGTAGACCTCACCCTTTGTACCGCCTGCCGCGGTTGTCAGGTGGCATGTAAGCAGTGGAAGAAACTCCCTGCTGAAAAGACCCGCAATATGGGGTCTCACCAGAACCCGCAGGATCTATCTTCTAAAACCCTTCGTCTTGTACGTTTTAATGAAGTGCAGGACGACAAAAATAAACTGAACTGGTTCTTCTTCCCTGAACAGTGCAGACATTGCATTGAACCGCCTTGTAAATACACGGTTAACATGTATGCTCCCGGCGGAGTTATTCAGGACCCGGAAACCGGCGCAGTTATCATGACTGACAAAGCCAAAACCAAAGTCGGTAAAGTTGAAAGCTGGGAACTCTGTCCTTACAATGTTCCACGCCAAGACCCTGAAACAGGTATTTGGAATAAATGTGACATGTGCATAGACCGCGTTCAGATGGGAATGCTTCCCGCCTGCGTACAGAGTTGTCCTACCGGCACCATGAATTTTGGTGACCGTGAAGAAATGCTCGACCTTGCAAATAAACGTCTGGCAGCAGTTAAAAAAACTAAGCCGAAAGCTTACCTTGCTGATCCTGAAGATGTCCGCGTTATCTACCTGTGCGAATCAGCACCGGATAGCTATCACGAAAACCTTCTGGCTTCGGCAGATCAGCGTAAGACTTTAATGGCTAACGGCCCTGCTCCGACTAAAAGCTCGCGCCGCGGATTTTTGACAGCGGCTCTCGGCAAAAATAATAAAGCCTAAACAGACACACAAAAAGGAAATAAAATGAAAAACTTATTTATCGTGTGCCTGCTCTGTATAGGCATGACGGTTTTAACTATCGCGGCTAACGCTGACGACAAAGCGGGTTTTGAAGCTCCTGAAGATGAAATTATGATTAATTTCATCAAAGGTAACAGCAAAGACGATCTCGGAGTTGCGTTCAATCACTCAAGTCATGAAAATTATGAATGTGTTGATTGTCATCATGCTCTAAGAAAAACAAAGGTTCCAACAAGTTGTGCAACTTGCCACAACAATTTTGAACCAGTCCCGGCTAAAGGTTACAAGTCTTACTTTAAGGCTATGCATATAAAGCGTAACAACGATAAACGCCCTTCATGCGTATCCTGTCACATTAAAGAATTCGGAAATGATCCATCAATGACCGGATGTACTGCCTCCTCATGTCATCCGGATGGAATTAAGTAACCGAGTTACAGTCTAAAATTGCAACTGATCATTAAGATCCGTAGCACTCCACATGAAAGCCCGTCTGCACTTAGTGTAGACGGGCTTTCTGTTGTGAAAATAATTCCGGAATTTAATGTACGGCTACAGCCTGCTTAACTAAATAATCAAAAATTGCTGAGGTCTGTAAGTCATCATAAGTATATTGCGGATGATACTGAAATCCCAGCAACGTCTTGTACTTGAACAAATCAACAATCACTCCCCGCCTAAGAGCCTTATTAAAAACTTCACGATTGGCATCTTTCACCTGTGGATAATCGGGAACAGCGCCCTTAATTTCATAAGAATCGACTTCCCCCTTCTTCAAACTCAACGGATGAAAAGAAATTACCGAAAAATCATCAATTACAGGCACTGATTCAGTCATTCCCAGAGTATGATTCAGATCCTTATTAACATATGCTTTACCAGCCGCTCCGCCTTTTCCAAACATTTCAGGCAAAGGATATTTAATCATAGAATATTCAGTACGATCTTCAAGGTTACGTGAGTTTAACATCTGATCAATGGTCCAGACTTCGATTGGTCCGCCATAAGGATTGTTACGGGCATACAAGGGTTGAACTTTCCAATCTGTTTCAGGCGGGAAAAGTCTGATCAATCCTCCGCCAGCGTACAAATATCCTAATTGAGCGCCATGGCAGGTTCCATAAATCGGCTTTTTCTGATTCAAGGCCGCATCAATGAAGAATAAACCATAAAGGGTGTCGTTTACATCTTCACTTACTGCATATCCGACTTCAAGCTTCTTCACTTCAGGATTATAGAAAATAGGATGTAAAACAGTAAGCCCAGTAGATTCTACAACCAACAGACAATAATCCTTCATCATATCAGCAATTTCAACATGAGCTTTGGCTAACGGAGATTTTGGATTAGCCTTTATGCTGGCCATAATTACATCAAAAAGTTTTTCGCCTTTTTTGAGCTTCTTTTTCGCCTTAACAACAGAATCGCGCCCGGCTTCCAAATTTTTGAGAATCGCTTTTTGACGGCCTGTTGGCTCTTTCGTTAAATAAGGATTGAAAATTGTAAACTTCATATCCAGATCTTTTTCAACCTTTGATCGATGCGCAGAAGTTTTAAACGCATAAAAAATGGCTGGCTGCATCTGCGATTGGCTTCTATCCGGAACTACCATTACTTTCAGAGTTCGCGAAAAAGCAGGAACAGGATTCAGAACAAAGCCTAGCAAAACGACGAGCACAGAAATTGCGAAAATTAATTTAAGAAAAAAACTACGTCGGGTGCAAACTTTTGTCATAGAAATCTCCTTGAACAAGTTTAACCTTGTTTGTGAATAGAGCTCTTGCTGATTAAAAATAAATCACAATACTTGACCTCTCTAGTTATCATCAGTTTGCCAGTTTGTGGAGATTTTTTTAAAAAAAGTGTTTCAGCCTAAAAAAGAAAACCCCCGCAACTCAAAAGAGCTACGGGGGTGATAAAGTCAGTTAAATTAAGGTTATCGTTTAGCCCGTGGAAATCCGGTGATAATGCTGATTACCGCAACAAACGCCAGTATATAACAATAATACATGTTTCCAATAATTTCGAGCGGTGACAGCTGTGAAATAGAACCTGCAAGCAGAATTTGCGCTCCGTAAGGAATCAGCCCTTGAATAACACAGGAAAAAATATCCAACAGACTGGCACTACGACGAGGATCAACGTTGTGACTCTTGGCAATTTCTTTAGCCATTCCGCCAGTCAAAATGATGGCTACAGTATTATTTGCAGTACATAAATCAGAAAAAACCGACAAAGCACCAATACTGAACTCACCTGCCCGAGTCGATTTGGTGCCGCGAGTCAACTTGCCGATAAAGTTGATAATGTAAGTAATCCCACCATGATACTTAATCAATTCACCAAGCCCGCCAATTAACAGAGAAAGAACTAAGATCTCTTGCATTCCGGTAAAACCGGTATAAATATCCTGTGAAAACTTGAGAATACTGAAATCAGCCATAGAGAATAAGCCGACAATTCCAGTAAAGACAATCCCTGCACCAAGAACAATAAACACATTAACTCCGATCACCGCCATCACAAGAATGATCAGATATGGCAGAACTTTCAGTAGGCTGTATGTTCCCTGCTGCAAGACCTGACCACCTTCACCTACTATATATAATATGATTACTGTAACGAGCGCTGCGGGAATCGCAATCAGAAAATTCATTTTAAATTTATCGCCCATCTCACAACCCTGAGTACGGGTTGCCGCAATAGTCGTATCAGAAATCATGGACAGATTGTCTCCGAACATTGCACCACCGACAACAGCTCCCATAAGCAACGCTGAAGAAATATCGGTTTTACCTGCAACCCCGACAGCAATTGGAGCAATCGCAGCAATGGTTCCCATTGAAGTTCCCATAGCCGTAGCAATGAATGCCGCAATAATAAACAAACCGGGAAGAACCATTGAAGCAGGAACAATCGACAAACCGAGGTTAACAGTAGATTCAACTCCGCCGATAGATTTTGCCACCGATGCAAATCCACCAGCCAGCAGATAAATCATACACATTGTAATGATGCCGGATTCTCCAGAGCCACTTAGGAAAACATTTATCTTTTCCTTTATCTTGCCCTTTCCCATCCAAATAGCCCATGCAATGGCCGGAAGAATCGCAACAGTGGCGGAGAGCTGATAAAACGCCATGTTTGCGCCGTTCATAGTAAGGGAGAAACCTGTTCCGAGAAATATAACAAGAAATAAGGCAAGAGGGGCTAAAGCCCAACCGTTAGCTTCATGTTTCATAACAACTTATCCTTTCTAAAAAAATTAAGTAAACAAACAGTCGGTCTGCTTACTTAATAAATTCAAAGCTAATAATTTTATTCAAATTTTCATAAACACATTAGATTGATAAAGAACTAATCCTAAGGAAAAAGTAGAAAGTAATCAGTTTTTACTCTTAAAAAGTGATTACTCATTAAGTATTTTCCTTTTTAAGCAACTAAGGGAAAACAAATGCCTCTTTTAGAACTATCTTGTCAATATCAACAAAGCTAAAATAATATTCAAAAAGAGCAGCCCCTTACATATTATATAATACGCAAGAGGCTGTTCATAAAAACATACACCCAAATATCAATTCAAAATTTAAATATATCTAATTTTTTAGTAAGAAACTTCAACGGCTGAAGATGCTTTGATCGCACGTTCTTTGGCGTCTTCCACATCTTTTCCCAGAGCCAAAGCAACTCCGAGACGACGAACACCGTTGCATTCACCTTTCCCGAAAATCAAGACTTTTGTATCAGGCTCTTCAAGAGCTTTATCCACATTAACAAAAGAAGGTGAAGTTGACTTGCCATTTGATAAAATAACACTTGAAGCGGCTGGACCATACTGACGAATAGCAGGAACAGGCAGGCCGAGTATTGCGCGTACATGTAAAGCAAATTCACTGAGATCCTGAGAAATAACAGTCACAAGGCCGGTATCATGAGGACGAGGCGAAACTTCGCTGAAGTAGATTTCTTCACCTTTAATAAAAAGCTCCACTCCGAAAATGCCTCTGCCGCCAAGAGCGTCAGTAATTTTGAGAGCGTATTCTTCAGCTTTCTTAAGGGCGGTTTCAGTCATAGGCTGTGGCTGCCATGATTCACGGTAATCACCGTCTTCCTGTCTGTGTCCGATTGGAGCGCAATAAGAAGTTCCGCCTTTGTGACGAACGGTCAGCAAAGTAATTTCGTAATCAAATTCAACGAACTTTTCTACAATAATACGCCCTTCACCGGTTCTGCCGCCCGACTGAGAATATTCCCATGAGTGATCAATATCCTTTTCGGTCTTAACGGTACTTTGCCCTTTCCCTGACGAACTCATAACAGGCTTGATTACGCAGGGAATGCCGATTTCTTTAACAGCAGCGAGATATTCTTCTTTAGTGTCAGCAAATTTATATGGAGATGTCTTCAAGCCGACCTCTTCAGCGGCTAGTCTACGAATACCTTCACGGTCCATAGTCAGTCTGGCTGCTCTGGCTGTCGGGATAACTGTGAACCCTTCACTTTCAAGTTCTAAAAGAGTCTCTGTTGCAATGGCTTCAATCTCCGGCACGATGAAATCAGGCTTCTCTGTTTCAACAACTCTGCGCAATTCCGCAGCATCAAGCATAGATATAACATAGCTGCGATGTGCAACCTGCATGGCGGGAGTATTCTCATATCTGTCTACGACAATAACCTCTACACCTAAACGCTGAGCTTCGATTACTACTTCTTTGCCAAGCTCTCCGCCGCCTAAAAGCATCATTTTACGGGCAGAACTTGTTCCGGCTGTTCCAAGAGTTACCATTGCATTATCTCCGTCGGGTAAAAATTGTATACGTACTTTCTTCAAGTATCGGGTTAAGATTTGTTTCTACTCTCATATGACAGTTCAAAACTCAAGAAATTAGGAATATATAAAATAATTATTGAAAAAAAATAATCCTGCACCAGCAAGTCTTGTCAACGCCTGCCCCCTGCTGTAGTTTATTTAATTACAAAAGAGTTTCAAACTACTTTTTAATAAACAATTAATTATATCAACATAGCAAGATCAAAAAAGACACAATGTGGAAGGATTTAGGCCTCTAACTATGGACAAAAAAAAAATTATCCTTGCTGTTACCGGAGCAAGCGGAACAATTTATTCTGTGATTCTAGCCCATGAGCTAGGAAAAATGGAAGATGTCGAGCTACATCTTATTCTATCTGATGCTTCACTTAAAGTGATGGAACTTGAGACAGACTTTAACCCCGACAACCTTACTGATCACGCTGATTTCGTGTACCCGCAAAACCTTATATCAGCCCCGCCTGCAAGCGGCTCATGGAAGCATGACGGCATGATCATATGCCCCTGTTCAATGGCGTCCTTAGCGGCAGTGGCACAAGGACTGGGTTCTAATTTAATTCACAGAGCTGCTGACGTTTCCCTAAAAGAACGCCGCAAACTGATTATGGTTACACGCGAAACGCCGTTAAATTTAATACATATCAGGAACATGGAAGCTGTCACCTTAGCGGGGGGCACCATAATGCCTGCTTCTCCCGGTTTTTATCACAGCCCTGAAAGTATTAATGATCTTGCAGCGCATATGGCTGGAAGAATCCTTGAACAACTTAACCTTCCACACAATTTATATAAGCGTTGGGACCAAAACTCACGGAGATAATTATGAATCATTTTTTTACATGGAACGGACATTCAAATTTCAAAATCCAGTCAGACGATAAAACAATAATTATTGATCCTTTTTTCGAAGGCAATCCGAAAGCTCCGGTTTCATGGAATTCAATCACAGAGGCTGATGTTGTTCTGGTCACCCATGATCACGGGGATCATGTCGGGCAGGCTGCGGAAATATGTTGCGCCACAGGTGCTACTCTTGTCTGCATCTTCGATTTTGTAGAAAGCATGATCGCGCAAGGTGTAAGTGCAAATAAAATCATCGGTATGAATATCGGCGGAACAATTGAAGTTGCAGGCATAAAAATTAAAATGGTTCAAGCCATGCATTCATCAACCGAAGGCGCCCCGGCTGGATACATCTTAACATACGAAGATGATTTCTGCGTTTATTTCGCTGGAGATACCGGACTATTCTCAAGTATGGAAATATTCGGAAAAATGAATGACATTGATGTTGCAGTACTCCCCACCGGTGGATGGTTCACAATGGATTCCAAGGATGCAGCATATGCTTGTAAGTTGCTCGGATGCCGTTACGCAATACCTATGCACTGGGGAACTTTCTCAATTTTAGAACAAAATACATCCAATTTTGTAGCGGAAACAGCCAAAACGGCGCCAGAATGCAAAGTTATAGAAATTGCTTTAGGTGAAGAGACAGAAATTAAAGCTTAACTTTTTTTATGCCTCCGGCGGCTTAGGAACCTTTTTGGAAAAAGGTTCCTAAGAACCTCCCAAAACTTTTAGTATTTAAATCAGAAGTAAACTAAAATTATGAGTTTGTTATAAACATGAACAAATCCAGCATACTTAATTTTTATTCAATATCCTTAAAAGAATTATAAATTTGCTTTGCACGGACCTTGCCGATTCCCGAAACTTTTGAAAGTTCCTCGGCAGTTGCTTCTTTCATTTTCTGAACAGAACCATATTGGTCCCAAAGCAACCGCGCTGTTTTGGGACCGATTCCCGGCAGACTCAACACTTCACTTTGTAGAGCTTTTTTCTTGCGTGATTTTCGTTGTTTTCCAATTACAAATCTATGAGCTTCATCTCGCAATCTTTGCAAATACAATAAAGCCGGGCTTCCGCCTTTTAAGGGCAGATGATTTTTTCGTCCGGGTGTAAAGATTCTATCTTCAAGCTCGCCGGCCTTTCGGGTCGGACCTTTAGCTATTGAAGCCAGAGCCGGAATAGGCGCGGAGTCCTGCCAATTCTCAGAAAAAGCTTTTTCAACCGATGAAAGCTGTCCCTTACCGCCATCGATTAAAATCAGATCAGCCCATGGCGCACCGGATTCAATCCGTTTTAAAACCCAATGAAAAAGCGCGGCATAATCATCTGAAGAATATTCCAGTTCCGGGAATGTGTATATTCGGTATTGTGATTTTTCAGGCTTACCTTGCTCGTAAACAACCATTCCAACGCGCATTCCTTCCCCGCCAAGATGAGAGGCATCAATACATTCAATACGCTGGGGCGGAGCAGAAAGATTTAATTTCGCTGCTAAAATATCCAGAATATCTTCATTACTTTTTTCTTTTGCGCCTATAGATGCATTTTTCCGGGCAATATCAAGTAACCGTTTTTCCTCACTTGTTTGAGGAGTGGTAATACGCACCACAGACTTGCTGCGTTCGGTAAGGATCTCCGAGGCGCTATACATATCAAATTCAAACGGTACTAAAATTTTGGGTGGAATAAATTTTGTGGAAGAATAAAATTGCGAAATAAAGCTGTGTAAAATTTCATCGCCATCTTCAAGGCTCAATCCGGGCCAAAAAAAATCTTTTTTATCCAGCAACCGCCCCTGTCTAATAAAAAGCAATCCCAGCCCTATTCCCCGTGAAGATTCAGCAAGAGCGATTACATCGATATCAGCTCTATCATTAAGGACAACGGCCTGTTTTTCGATTGTTTTACTAATTGCCTTAATCTGGTCACGAACTTTGGCCGCCTGTTCATAAGCAAGTTCCAAAGAAGCCCTCTCCATTTCATGCCGTAAATCTGAAATCAGATCACCCGCTTTACCGGATAGAAGCATTTCAACTTTTTTAACCAGCTCCATATATTGTTCTCTCGGAACAAAATTAACACAAGGGCCTAAACACTGCCCAATGTCATAATACAAACAGGGCCTGACTCTATTCTTAAAAGCCGAATCAGAGCATTTGCGAAGTTGAAACACTTTGCCGAGAATTTTCCAAGTTTCCCGCGCAAAGAAACTGGAAGTATATGGACCGAAATAAACAGATCCGTCGCGCACGACTTTTCTGGTTAAACGTAAACGGGGATACTCGGAACGTTTATCAAGTTGAAAAAGAACGTATTGTTTGTCATCCCGCAAAACCACATTGTAACGAGGCCTGTGCTTTTTTATCAGACTCGCTTCTAAAAGGAGAGCCTCCTTTTCTGTGGCAGTAACAAGAATATCAATAGACGCTATCTTTGAAACCAAAATTTTAGTTTTGGGAGTATGTTTTTGAATTGAACGAAAGTAAGAAGAAAGGCGTTTACGTAGATCTCGAGCTTTCCCTACATATATAATAAGACCAGTGGAATCTTTCATCAGATACACACCGGGTGATGTCGGATAATCGACATTAATAAACTCAAACCCCATATTCACCATTCCTGTATAATTTTTTATACTTCCGCTTAAAACAATTAATTAGACCTATCCATAGCAAAGATCCTTGTCAACAAAGGACTAACCGGGCAATATTCAGTATCTAGAAAATTTCTAGAATTTGTGAACACTTCAAATAGTATAAATTTTTATACGGTAAAAAAATTTTAACTTTAGTCAAAAAAATGTAACTTTGGGCTTGCCATTAGTTTTGTGAAGCGATAGAACTGTTTCTGAAGGTAGGTGTCAGGCAATTGTGCATTAACTTCATTCATTCAGCAAAAGAAGGAATACAATTATGAAACGTTTGGTAATTCTCGCCATCCTCGCCACTTTGGTGCTCGGAATGGCTGGTACCGCTTCAGCGGTGGATCTGGAAGCTAAAGGTAAATTCCAGTTCCAGGCTAACATCATGGACAACAGCGATTTTCTCGCTGCTAAACGCAACGGCGCTCAGGAAGATGATCTTAACTTCTGGTTCCGTGCTCGTACACAGTTCCGTTTCATTGCAAACGAAAATTTGATGTCCGAATTGTACGTTGAGTACAAAACCCGCGTAGGTGGATCTGATTCTAACCTCACAACAGGTTCTTCAGACCGTCCTCTCGGTATCAAGCGCGTATTCTTGCAGTACCGCTTCCCTGAAACAGAAGTACTGACAACTGCTGGTATCTTCTCTATCAACCTTCCTGGCGCAGCCGCAGGCAACATGGTTCTTGGTGACCTTGATGCTGGCGCTCTCGTTGTTAGTGCTCCTATCACTGACCAGTTCGCAGTTTCCGTAGGTTACGTTCGTGCATACGATGCTAACTCTACTGATAACGTAGCTTACTCTACAACTGCTAATAACAGAAAAGAAGAACTCGACCTCTTCTTCGCAGCTCTTCCTATCACTATTGATGGTTTTGAAGCTACACCTTACGCTATGTTCGGCTTGATCGGCGAAGACACTTTCTCCGCTGTTGCAACCCTTCCTGGCATGACTGCTCCTGGTGCTGCTGCATTCAACAAGAATGCTAACGCATGGTGGGCTGGTACTTCTTTCGCAATGACAGCATTCGATCCTATCGTACTCAAAGCTGACTTTGTTTACGGTTCTGTTGATGCTAACCAGAAACGCAACGACCGTTCCGGTTGGGGCGCTGACCTTTCTCTTGCTTACACAGGTCTTGATTTCGTACAGCCTAAATTTGTTTTCGCTTACACCTCCGGTGAAGATGACAAAACAAGCAACGGTTCCGAACGTCTTCCTGTAATCAACAATGACTTCGCTTTCGGTACTTACTACTTCGGTGGTTCTGCTCTTACTTCTGCTGACCTTGACTCCAACAATCAGGTTGGTCTCTGGACAGCTGGTCTTTCTTTCGAAGGAATCTCTTTCCTCGACAAACTTACTCATGATCTGCACTTCTTGTACATCAAGGGTACTAACGACAAAGACCTCATCAGAAACAATGCTGGCCTGACCAACATCGCTGCTGATGGCAAATTCCTTACCACTAAAGACCAGGCTTTCGAAGTCGACTTCAACACCAACTACCAGATCTACGACGAACTGGCTGCTATCGTTGAATTCGGTTACATCGGCATGGATCTCGACAAAGCAACATGGGAAGCTTACAATCCCACACGCAATGGTAAAGACGATGCAGCTCTGAAGTTTGCAGTTGGTCTTGTTTACGAATTCTAAGAATTCTTAGACCATCTCTAGCAATTAGTCCTGACACCGGGGCCGGAAGTTATCTTCCGGCCCTTTTTTATTGTTATATACTCTCCATTCTATTATGCTCGACTTTTGAATCGCATTAAGATAATGAATAATTACATCAGAATTAGTACTCTTCGGTAAAAACAAACACCTATTTCACACTCTTCAAGTTAAGGATATTTCAATGCCTTGCAAGGACATAGAATACTCAGGCCAAGACTCGTGGGCTGACGTTAAAAAATGGCTGGACTTACGCAAAAACCCTGATCAGAAAGTAGACGGAATCGTCAGAGAAATACTTAATGCTGTTAAATCAGAAGGCGATCAGGCTCTAATTAAATATACTCAAAAATTTGACTGTCCCGGATTCAATCAGGATATGCTTAAAGTTTCTGCAGACAATCGAAGCGTTGCATATACAGAAGTTAAAAGTGAAGATCTTGAAATAATTGAAGAATCCATCCGCAATGTAAAAAATTTCCATCGCAGACAAGTCCAACAGTCATGGTGGACAACTGACAATGACGGAACAATCCTCGGTCAACTTGTAAGACCTGTGGACCGGGTAGGATTATACGTTCCCGGTGGTCAAGGCGGAGAAACTCCCCTTATCTCCAGCATGATTATGAATGCAGTACCTGCACAGGTTGCCGGAGTTAAACAGATAGCGGTTATTTCTCCTCCGAGAAAAGATGGAACACTGAATCCATACATTCTGGCTACAGCTCAAGAACTCGGAATAAACGAAATTTACGCAAGTGGGTCAGCATGGGCCATCGGCGCTCTTGCATATGGAACACAAACCATTAAGCCTTGCGACGTTATCGCCGGACCTGGTAATATTTTCGTTGCAACCGCAAAGGGACAGCTCGTCGGAGAAGTTGGAATCGACATGATCGCCGGGCCAAGCGAAATTGCAATACTTGCCGATGACACAGCTGACCCTATTTGGATTGCCGCAGATATGCTTTCTCAGGCAGAACATGATCCTCTAGCCTCATCTATTTTGATAACTTGGGATAAAACCCTAGGTAGTAAAGTTAAGGAAGAACTCAGAACTCAGGCAAAAAAACTGCCTAGAGGCGAAATAGCTCTTCAATCACTTAATTCATGGGGAGCTATAGTTGAAGTTCCGGACAGAAATACCGGAATAAACTTTGTTAATAACATGGCTCCTGAGCACCTTGAACTAGCATTTGAAGATCCATGGGGTGCACTCGGCCTCATTAAACATGCCGGTGCAATTTTCATGGGGCATCACACCCCGGAACCTATTGGTGATTACTTTGCCGGACCAAATCATGTCTTACCCACAGTTGGTACAGCAAGATTTTCATCTGCTCTTTCCGTTGAAACTTTTTGTAAAAAATCCAGTCTGATTTATACCGATCAGAATTATATTTCCAGACACGGCGCAAAAATCGCCAGATTGGCTAGACTTGAAGGGCTTGAAGCTCATGCCCGCTCCATTGAATCTCGCTACAAATAAGAGGTAACTCAAATGTCTAAAAACCATCTCATTGAAACAGATATCAAAGAACTAAAACTTCTCTCCAGAGGGAAAGTACGTGATATTTATGAAGTTGATGCCGAAACTCTGCTGATCATTACGACCGACAGAATATCCGCATATGACGTAATTATGCCTAACCCCATTGAAGATAAGGGTAAAATCCTAAACCAGATTACTTTATTCTGGATGGAAATGTGCAAGGATATTATTCCTAATCACCTTATTGCTTCAAATGTGGAAAACTATCCTGAAGTACTGCATAAATACAAAGATCAGCTTCAAGGACGAAGTGTCTTAGTAAAAAGAGCTAAACCACTTCCGATTGAATGTATTGTTCGCGGGTACATCACAGGTTCCGGATGGAAAGATTATCTCGCCACTGGAAAAGTGTCCGGCCATGCTCTCCCTAAAGGACTCAAAGAGTCTGATATGCTTGAACATCCGCTGTTCACTCCGTCCACTAAAGCGGACTTAGGTGAACATGATGAAAACATCACAGTTGATAAAGCAATGGAAATGCTCGGCAGCGATTTGCTTGAAAAAGTTCAAGATGTAACTCTGTCAATCTATAACCGTGCTAGAGATTATGCTCGGGAACGCGGTATAATCATAGCTGATACAAAATTTGAATTCGGTCTTATAGGTGACGAACTCATTATAATTGATGAAGTTCTTACTCCTGATTCTTCAAGATTTTGGCCTGTTGAAGGTTATAAAGCTGGACAGTCTCAGCCGAGCTTCGATAAACAGTTCCTGCGTGACTGGCTGACAGATATCAATTTCAATAAGCAGCCTCCTGCTCCTGAAATTCCGGAAAATATTGCATCAAAAACACGCGAAAAGTATCTTGAAGCGTTTAAGCTCTTGACCAGTTCTGAACTTGATGCTTAAAAACGTATAATTAATAATTTAATTCGACAGAAGCTTAACAACTATCAAAACTGACGTAGGAATAAACACTTTATTCCCGATTACGTCATTGGTTTTACTGCCCTGTCTGCAGATTTATATCTTTTATCTACAAGGAGTAATTAATGCTGCTGGAAGGAAAAAAAGCTCTTATTTTCGGCGTGGCAAATGAAAAAAGTATTGCCTATGGAATTGCTGAACAATTCAAAAAGCAAGGTGCAAAGCTTGCTTTCAGTTATGTTAATGATGCGATAAAAAAACGCGTTGAGCCTATCAGTGAAGAACTTGGCGGAGAATTTATATTCCCTTGTGATGTTAGCAATGATGATGACGTAGCTAAATCAGCTGAATTTGTAAAAGAACAGTGGGGAGACGTTGATATCCTAGTCCACTCTGTTGCTTTTGCAAATCGCGATGACTTGAAAAAACGTTACATCGAAACATCACGTGATGGTTTTCATCTTGCGCTGGACGTTTCAGCATACTCACTTGTTACGCTATGTAATGCCTTTGAACCCATCATGAACCCCGGTTCATCTGTTATGGCCATGACTTACCTCGGCTCTTCTAAAGTCATTACCAACTATAACGTAATGGGTGTAGCAAAAGCAGCTCTTGAAGCCAGCGTTCGCTACCTTGCATGCGATATGGGACACAAAGGGATCAGAGTAAATGCTTTAAGCGCCGGACCAATTAAAACATTGGCATCCTCCGGCATTTCCGGCTTCAAGAGTATTTTTTCTCATATCGAGGAACGCGCTCCTCTTCATAAGAATGTAACTACCGAAGAAGTTGGAAAAACAGCAACATATTTAGCCTCTGATTTATCCAGCGGAGTTACAGGCGAAGTTCTCTTCGTTGACTGCGGCTATAACATCATGGGAATTTAGTTTTTTTAAACAAAATGTAAATATAAAGCTGGAATCGGTAGTATCGTTTCCAGTTTTATATTTTATTATAAATGCTCAAAACTTGACAGAAGCTCAGAAAGGGACTAGACATCCTTTCTTTCGCCTTGCCCTAATATTAAGGAAAGGGCCATAGACCATAAGGAGGTTTTTTTAATGCTCAGAAAGTACGAAGCACTCTTGCTTTTAAGCCCCGAGCTTGCGAGCGACAGCCGCAAGGACATCGTTGAAGGAGTTGTTGCCATCATCGAACGTGAAGGCGGCAAGCTAGAAGAAGTTGACGATTGGGGATCTCGCCAGTTGGCTTACCCTGTCCAGAACCAGTCCCGTGGGTACTACGTTCGTGTAGTTTTCAATGCGCCAGCACCATTGGTTGCAGAACTCGAACGCAATATTCGTATCACTGACGGAATTTTCAAGTTTGTTACAGTTAAACTTGAAGATAAAGCATTGGTACAGGAGGAAGCATAATCATGGCATTCAAGAAAAAATTCACACCAAAAAGGAAGTTCTGTCGTTTCTGCGCAGATAAAGCTCTTCCTCTCGATTATAAACGTCCTGACATTCTTAAGGACTTTGTTACCGAGCGCGGCAAAATTATTGCCCGCAGAATTACTGGTACTTGTGCAAAACATCAGCGCCGCCTTACTACTGAAATCAAACGTTCCAGGCAGATGGCTCTCATGCTTTATACAACTGTGCATAGCACTGATGTTAAGAAAAAGAGCTTCTAGGGGGACGATGATATGAAACTTATTTTACGTGCCGATATAGACTCTCTTGGACGTCTTGGAGATATCGTTTCAGTTAAAGCCGGTTACGGTCGCAACTACTTGATTCCTCAGGGCTTTGCTATGCCCGCTTCTGCAGCTAATCTCAAGCAGTTCGAGCTTGAAAAAAGAAAGCTTCAGGAACAGGCAGATAATCTTCGTACACAGGCTGAAGGACTTAGAGACAGACTTGCAAAAGTCGAAGTCAAAGTTGAAGTTCGTGTTGGTGAAGGTGACAAACTTTACGGTTCCGTTACCGCAGCAAACGTTGCTGAAGCTCTTGTTGAACAGGGATTTGATCTCGACCGCAGAAAAATTCTGTTGTCTGATCCTATTCGTTCACTGGGAACTTTCACTATCGAAGTTAAACTTCACCCCGAAGTTCGCGGTGAAATTAAACTGACCGTTGCTAAACCCGGTCAGATGATGGAAGAAGAAGAAACTGCAGAATCAGAAGCAGAAGAGGCGTAAGCCCGGCTCTAATTACAATTCAGACGGAGCATCATCAGATGCTCCGTCTGATCTTTTACGGAAAGTACCACCTCACAATCTGGAAGCAGAACAGGCTGTGTTGGGCGGAGTTTTTTTAAGCAACTCTATATTCAACGATCTCGTTGATATCGTTCATTCTGACGATTTTTACTCTCCTTCCCATCATGAAATTTTCAAAGCTTTCGAAGCTCTGTATGCCAAAAACGCTCCTATAGATATTGTCACCGTCAACGAGTACCTTACCAGTACCGGTAAAATTGACACTGTCGGTGGCCCTGTTTATCTAGCTGACCTTGCTAATTCTGTTATAAGTGCGGCAAATGCGCTCCACCATGCTGAAATTGTAGCTGAAAAAAAGATCCAGCGAAGCCTGATTGATGCTGCGGCTTCAATCATCACCGATAGCTTTGAAGCGCAGAACGTTAAAGAACTGCTTGATCATTCAGAACAGGCAATCTTTGAAATTACTGACGCCAAAAAAACTACCACAATTAAAAGTAGTAAAGAGCTTATAAAAGAAGTTTTCAAAGAACTTGAAATTAGAGTTGAGCAAAAATCTCTTGTAACCGGCATCCCGACTACATACACCAAATTTGATGAAATGACGGCAGGACTTCAAAACTCTGAACTCGTCATTATTGCCGGACGCCCAAGTATGGGTAAAACCGCTTTTGCGTTAAACGTCGCTATGCGCGCGGCTCTTCACAGCGGAGTCCCTACAGCTGTATTCTCCCTTGAAATGGCTATGGGGCAGCTCATGACAAGGATGCTCGCCTGTCATGGAAAAGTAGATCTTTCCAGACTCAGAACAGGGCAACTTGATGATGAGGACTGGGCAAAGCTTTATGAAGCTGCTCAAGACTTGACAGAAGCACCTATCTTTATTGATGATACTCCATCTCTTTCCACTATGGAATTAAGAGCCAGATGCAGAAGACTAAAATCACAGCACAATCTGGGTCTAGTAATGGTGGATTATCTCCAGCTCATGCGCTCCAGTGCGCGTACTGACTCACGTGAGCAAGAAATTTCCGATATTTCACGATCATTAAAAGCGTTAGCCAAAGAATTGAAAATACCAGTTCTTGCACTGTCTCAGCTGAACCGCAAAGTTGAAGAACGTACAGACAAAAGACCTATGATGTCTGACTTGCGTGAATCAGGTGCGATTGAACAGGATGCTGATATTATCCTATTCCTCTATCGTGAAGATTTTTATAACAAAAAAGAAGACAAGCCTATTAACAACAAGGCCGAAGTTATTATCGGTAAGCAACGTAACGGCCCTACCGGAATTGTAGAGTTAGCCTTTTTCGGCAACTATACAGCCTTCGAAAACCTTGCTGCCGAGCCTTATCCGTCTGAGTATGGCGATGATTAATCGAAGCTATTACAAAAGACGAGAATCACTGAAAAACAATTAGCGGGAGAAATAAAATGTATTTCGATAAAGCGGAAGTGCTCGATAGAAGTGAATTGGAAAAACTCCAAGCCGAAAGACTGAGGAAAACCATCGAGCAAGCCGCTAACTCTCCGTATTACCGTGAATCTTTTAAAAAAAATAACATCGATTCCTCCATCATTAAAACTGTTGATGATATAAAAAGGTTACCTTTTACCACAAAAGACGACCTTCGTTCTCAGTATCCATACGGACTGCTTACAAAACCTCTTGATGAATTTGTTCGTCTTCATGCTTCCTCCGGAACAACCGGAACGCCCACTGCTGTTTTTTATACTCAAAAAGACCTTGATACCTGGGCTGACCTTATGGCCCGCTCAATGTACGCAGTTGGTGTAAGACGCTCTGACGTTCTGCAAAACATGTCAGGTTATGGACTTTTCACAGGCGGTCTCGGAATTCATTACGGTTCTGAACGTCTCGGTTGTTTGACCGTTCCGGCAGGAGCAGGCAACACTAAACGACAGATTAAACTTATCCGCGATTTTAATGTTACAGCCCTGCATATCATTCCCTCTTTTGCTCTCTATTTTGCCGGCAAAGTCAGAGAAGAAGGATATGATCCCGCAGAAATGCCGTGGAAAATTGCTCTTATCGGAGCCGAACCCCACACAGAACACACCAGACAAAAAATTGAAGAACTCCTGCATATTAAAGCTTACAACTCTTACGGCCTCTCTGAAATGAACGGCCCGGGTGTTGCTTTCGAGTGTACCGAACAAAAAGGGATGCACGTGTGGGAAGACTCATATATCGCCGAAGTTATTGACCCTGAAACCGGGGAACATGTTGCTGAAGGCGAAATCGGCGAACTGGTAATGACAACGCTTACCCGCGAAGGTATGCCCATCATTCGCTACAGAACCAGAGACTTGACCCGTTTCGTTCCCGGTAAATGCAAATGCGGTAGAACCTCCAGGCGCATTGACAGAATTGTCGGTCGCGCCGATGACATGCTCATCATCAAGGGTGTTAATATCTACCCTATGCAAATCGAAAAAATAGTTATGGCGATGCCTGAAGTCGGACAAAACTATGTCATTGAACTCTTCAGAGAAGGGTTTATTGACCAGATTAAAGTTAAAGTCGAAATTAAAGATCAATTTTTTGTTGAAGATATGAGAGTATTGCAAGGACTACAGAAACGTATTGCCGCCAAGCTGAGAGATGAAATTCTTGTTACACCAAGAGTTGAACTCGTTCAGCGCAATTCTATCCCTAAATCTGAAGGTAAAGCTCAACGAGTTATAGACCTCAGAGAAGTTGAGAATTAGAAAATGATTACAGCCTTGGCAGTGCTGGTAATTCTGCTAATGTTTTGCTCTTTGGCACTGCATATCTTTGGACTGCCTGCGAACTGGATTCTGCTCGCCTTTATCATCGGTTGGAAAATATTTCTGCCTGAGACAATGAGCTGGAACTTCATTTCGATTTTAGCTGTAATCGCGCTTATCGGTGAAGTTTTAGAATTTGCAGCACAGTACTTCGGTGGAAAGAAATACGGAGCTACCGGTAGAGGCAGCTTGGGTGCATTCATCGGCGCAATAGCCGGTGCAATATTAGGAGCACCCTTTTTCTTTGGACTCGGAGCACTTCCCGGGGCCCTTTTGGGGTCATTTGGCGGTTGCCTTGTTCTTGAACTTTCACACGGCAGATCCTTTGCTGAAGCCCAGCACTCCGCATGGGGAGCCTTCTGGGGCAAAGCATTCGGGTTGGCAATCAAGGTCAGTCTCGGTGTGTGGATGTTCACCATGAGCATCCCTAAAATCTGGCCTTCTTAATATTTACCGCTTTTTATGAAACCTCGCGGAGGAATTTATGTCTCAAGCTAACACATTCCCTGAATACAGGGGAAAGATGGAATATCACTGTCTCGGTTGCGGACAGCATTACGGAATCGACGAATTATATTACACCTGTCCAAAATGCGGTTCTGTTTTCATTCTTCAAGATCTCACTTTTGATGAATTAAAGAAAACCAGCGGTCAGGAATGGCGTGACTTGTTCGATGCCCGTACAGCTACAAAAAAAGACAGCCTCCGAGGTATTTTCAGATTCTATGAGCTGTTCGCTCCAGTCATCGAAGAAAAAGATATTTTGTTTCTCGGTGAAGGAAACACTCCTATTGTCGCTTCAAATACAAATTTAAATAAAATTGTCGGGATTAAAACCGCTTATAAAAATGACGGTCAAAATCCAAGCGCATCCTTCAAAGATAGAGGGATGGCTTGTGCTTTCAGCTATATCAATGCCCTTCTCGCAAAAAATAACTGGGACGAAATTCTCACAGTCTGTGCTTCAACAGGTGACACTTCCGCTGCGGCAGCTCTTTATGCCTCATATATTGGCGGCCCCGTTAAATCCGTGGTTATTCTTCCAGAAGGTAAAGTTACTCCCCAGCAGCTTGCTCAACCGCTTGGAAGCGGCGCGAAAGTTCTTGAAGTACCCGGAGTCTTTGATGACTGTATGAAAGTCGTCGAACATCTGGCAGACAATTACAGAGTTGCCCTGCTCAACTCCAAGAATTCATGGAGAATTCTCGGTCAGGAATCGTACGCCTTTGAAGTTGCTCAATGGTATGACTGGGATCTGAAAGACAAATGTATTTTTGTACCAATCGGTAATGCCGGAAACGTCACAGCCATTATGGCCGGTTTCCTGAAACTTTATGAACTTGATATTATTAAAGAATTACCTAGAATTTTCGGTGTCCAGTCTGCACATGCAGATCCTGTCTACCGCTACTACTCTGTTGATGATCCAAAAGAACGCGAATACAAACCTGTCACTGTACAACCTTCAGTTGCACAGGCGGCAATGATCGGTAATCCCGTTTCATTTCCGAGAGTAAAATACTTTGCGGATAAATATGAAGCTATCGGTGGCAAAACATCCTTTCAGGTTGTTCAGGTTTCCGAGCAGCTCATTATGGACAGCATGCTCCTAGCCAACGCGAATGGCCACATTGCCTGTACTCAAGGCGGAGAATGTCTCGCCGGTCTTATCAGAGCTAAAGAGCTTGGACTTATTAATGAAAATGAATCAGCTATACTTGATTCTACTGCTCATCAACTCAAGTTTGTCGGATTTCAAGACATGTACTACCAAAACACCTTCCCAGCTGAGTACGAAGTAACACCCGATTCATCTAAATCAAATTCTCCTGAACTTGTTATTGAAGCTACGTTGAAAGATTCTATGTCAGAAGCTGATTACATCTCAAAAGCAGCCGACAATGTCGTAGCTATGCTTGGTCTGGAGAAAAAATAAGTGGCTAAAAAGGAACGCGCAGATCAAATGCTTTTCTCTCAGGGGCTTTCCGAAAGTCGCGAGCAGGCTAAACGGTTGATCATGGCGGGACAAGCTCACTTTCTTCAAAACGGCCAAAAGCTGCCCATAACAAAACCAGGTATGCAGCTCGACCCCGATTTAGAAATAGTTGTGAAGGACAAAGACAGATTTGTCAGCCGAGGCGGATATAAACTGCTGACGGCCATAGAAGAACTAGGACTTGATCCAAAAGGTAAAGTTGCTCTTGATGCTGGGGCTTCAACAGGCGGATTCACAGACTGCATGCTTCAATTCGGAGCGCTTAAAGTCTATGCGGCTGATGTTGGATACGGACAACTGCATTGGAAACTTCAGAAGGATGAGCGCGTAATTAACTTAGAAAGAGTCAATTTACGACATGCTGAAAAAGATCTTATTCCCGAAGAGGTCGATCTTGTTGTTTGTGATGTTTCTTTTATTTCTTTAACAAAAGTACTTCCTGCTCTGGTACGTTTTTTAAAAAATACCGGAGAAATTGTTTGCCTGATTAAACCTCAATTCGAAGTTGGTCCGGGACAAACAGACAAAGGAATAGTGCGAGATGAATCCCTCAGACAGCAGGCTGTAGATATGATCATTAATTTTGCAGCTTCTGAGCTTCATTTAATACTTAAAGGACTTGTTCCTTCAAGTATTAAAGGTCCAAAAGGTAATCAAGAGTATCTTGCTTACTTTATAAAATAACATTCCTAAGAACAACTTCTTAAAAGGCAGCCCATCAGGCTGCCTTTTTTTATAGCAATACACTGCAAAAAACAAAAAAAGTGTGTGTTGCACACAAATAAAAAGTACTTCACCACAACTAATAAACATACACATATGTATAATAAGTGGAAAGTGACTACATTATACTAATGAACACTTAATATAAACAGTAGATACATTTAATTTTCTTTACATATACTATCAACCAAGATAGTAAAATAACCGCTTAAACTATGGGGAATGATGATATCATTATAAAACTTACTTGATAAGTTGCATGTATTTCGTTTTAAGGAGTTTGTATGAAGAACAAATTTACAGTATGCGTAAGTGTACTGCTAATTATGATGGGACTAATGCTGTCTTCCAGCATATGTACTAAAGCTGAAGCAGCAGGATTTGCATTGTATGAATGGAGTGCTCGAGGCAACGCTCTTGGGGGAGCAATGGTTGCCAAAGCAGATGATCCTTCTGCTATAGCATGGAATCCCGCAGGTATTACGCAGCTTCAGGGCACTCAGGTACTAGCCGGAATTTCAACAATTGCGCCCTCAAATGATGTGACTACCAACTATAACGGTAATAGCAAAAAAGAAAGCATCAACAAAAAAGTATTCGTTCCACCACACGCTTACTTTACACATCAGGTTAACGACAGCCTATGGTTTGGTGTCGGCTCATTTACACGTTTTGGCCTTGGCACTTCTTTCGACGAAGACTGGAGCGGAAGATACTCTTCATATGACACTGAAATAAATAGTTTTTCTGTTAACCCGAATATCGCATATAAAATCAACGAATATATTTCAATAGCTGGTGGTTTTGAACTTATGTACGTAAGGGCTGACCTTCGTAAAAAAATTGACCCCACCGGCGCAAACGATCCTAACAATCCAACAAATGATATTGATCAGCGCTTAATAGTCGACGGCATCACACCTGGCTTCAACGCAGGCATAAGAGTTACACCGAATGATGAATGGGCTCTCGGCTTTTCATACCGCAGCAAAATGCAGCACCATGCTACTGGATCTGCAAGCTACAATGTTCCTACAGGAATTAGCACTGCAACAAGGTTCAATGACAATGACATTACAATGTCAATGAATACACCGAATACCTTTTTATTCGGTGTAGAATACAAGCCACTTGCAAACCTTAGCTTTGAAGCTGATGCTATTTATTCCGAATGGAGTGAATACAGCGATATTAACTACGACTTTGCAAAGACCAATTCTATTGGCATAAAGAATTATACTGCTGTAAAAAAATGGGAAGATGTATGGAGATTTCAGCTTGGTGTTGAATATCTCCCAATCGAAGATCTAGCTCTTAGAGCCGGTTATGTTTATGATCAGAGCCCTATCCGTGAAGGATATGAAGATTACATGCTGCCCACGAATGATCGCCAGATAGTATCTACCGGTTTGGGATATAAATTTGACAACTTTGTTGTTGATGTCTCTTACATGTATCTCTGGATGAAAGACCGCACAATCGCAGCTAGACCGGGAACCGGGGTTCTTGACACTAAAACCGAAAACGGCCTTACCTACATTGTAGGCCTAAGTCTCGGTTACAATTTCTAATTTCAAATTTGTTTAATAAAAAAGCCCGCTTCTAGCGAAACGGGCTTTTTTATTTTATCTGCCAAGTCCAAAATCAATTATCATATCCTCTGGCGCATTCAAGTCTACACCGTATTGAACTTCTGCCTTTTGGCTAGCAGGAACAGTTATATCCCACTCAAAATTATTATCTTTAACGACAGCCTTGGGTTCAGCCGAATCGCTTAGCTTGATCCGCTTATCACCGGAAGATGGAGCCGGTTCCTGAACTTTTATCATAACCGGATTTTTTCTGGAATTAGACAAGGTTATTAGATACTTCCAATTATATGTCTGTTTTGATCCAAACACTCCTTTTTCTCCTGAATACTTCTCAAGAGTTTTGCGTTCTGCCTTAAGCAAAGGATCAGCCCCGAAGAATAATGTTTTATCCTTACCAAAAAAGGAAAATTTCATTTTCCCTATCATAGCTCCTTCCATTAATACCAATGCCTGCCCTGATGGGAAATCTTTTGCGTCAATGAGTTTCATTTTGGCTGAAACAAACACTTCTGGAGTTGCCGAAGGCCGTGACAGGAAAGAATACTCAGCATCCCAGCTTTCATTTGAAATTGCATACTTTCGCGCAGGTCCGGCAACGATAGTCTTAGTGCCGAGTTCCCATATTGAATAAGTTGATTTTTTAATTTGTACAGGTGCATTTGCAGCTACAGCATCATTCATTTGAACAGATGATTCCATAACCTTCATTGAACGTGCATACTTAGCCGGTTCCGGCATATCGGGACGCTTCGGAGCGATCTTCCAAAGACGGAGTTCAGGGGGATAAATTCTGGAATGTTCTTTAACAGTTGCAAGTGCTACATCAAAATTCTTAAAATTCATTCCGCTGGACTGCCAGATTTCAGCATCAAATGAAAACTCAACTTTCTTCTGGTCAGGATACCCGTCAAGTTTATACTTAGGTCGCCATCCGCAATTGCGAAGCATGTAATTAATTTTGAAATCTGCGCTTTTATTACCACTTGCAACCACTGAGACTGTAACAATCCAGCGACTTTTTCCCGGCCCGGAAATTTCTTTAATCTTTCTACTCAACTCATTTATCAGAGATGAAATATCCTTACTTTGAGATCCTAATTTTACAGATTGATTATATAGCTTTGTAAGATTTGAAACGACTAGATCAGCAATCTTATCAACTTCACCGACTTTAGTTTGTTGAATTTTACCTCTTTCGTTCCAAAAAAGAATACCACCTTCAACAGCTTTAATTTGAGCATTTACAGACATCAACTTTGATTTAAGCAAATCAATTTTTTTTCCTAGATCAACAGCCGCAGGAGACTGGGTCAAATCATCCCGGGTCCAAGAAACATCATTAATTACAACCTCTTTTGTTATAGGTGCAATTGAAAATGTATCCGGCAGAGCCTGCCCCGGCAGGATAAATGTTACAGTCCCGCCAGAACTATCAACATTATTACCTGCTGTAATATCAGCATGAATCAATCTTGAAATATCCGCACCGGAAGGATAAAAAACGACTCTGTCGGTCGAAGCAACAGCATAACCGCTTGATGTTATTAAAATCATAAAAATGAACAGCATTATTTTTTTTAACAATTTATCATCCTCTTTTATAGGTGACTAAGAACCGTCATCATATCAAATAATCCAAAGCAATTAAACAAAGATTACTATTTGACCTAATCTAAGTTAAGCTTTTTAATATTTTGAAATTTCACTACTGTTATTTTAAATATATTTTTTTTGAAAAACAGTGAATCAAAAATCATTAAAAACTGATAATATTTCATTTATATAATAGAGGTATTCTATCCAGACGTACTCGACAAATTTTAATATTTATTAAATAATCAAAAAGATAACATGCAATAATAATTATGAACTCACGGAAACGTAATGGATAACAATAAAAAGAAACTATCCCTGCTAGTATGCGGTGGAGCCGGATATATCGGATCACATATGTCTAGAATGCTGAGTGATCACGGTCACGAAGTAACTGTATTTGACAACCTTTCTACCGGATACTCCAAGGCCCTGAAATGGGGCGATTTTATACAGGGTGATTTGCGCAACCCGGATGATCTTGAAAAAGCTTTAAGCTCGAAAAAATTTGATGCTGTATTCCATTTTTCAGGTCTGATTGTAGTTAGCGACTCAGTTAAACATCCCTTTCAATACTATGATAACAACGTCACGGGGACTTTAAATTTATTGCAGGCCATGCGTAATAATGGTGTAGATAAATTTGTCTTTTCGTCATCGGCCGCGGTTTACGGCGATCCTATTATGGACCTGATTACCGAAAACCACCCACTTGCTCCGCTTAACCCCTACGGCAGAACAAAACTATACACTGAAGAAATACTTGAAGATTATGCCACCGCGTACGATTTCAACTCCGTAAGTTTCAGATATTTCAATGCTGCCGGAGCTCACCCCGATGCACTCATAGGTGAAGCCCATCGCCCGGAAACACATCTCATTCCCAACATATTGCTAAGCAGCATTGACCAAGGCCGTAAACTCAAAATATATGGCGACGATTACCCTACTCCAGATGGAACCTGCGTCAGAGATTATATTCATATTCAGGATTTATGCGAAGCTCACCTTGCTGCCATAGAATTTCTCGAAACATCGCAGGGAGCACACTCTTTCAATCTGGGTAACGGCAACGGGTTCAGTGTTCTGGATGTAATCAAAGCAGCCGGAGATGTCATTGGTAGAAAAATTCCATACGAGTTTGAACCAAAACGGGACGGCGATTCTCCAAGATTAGTTGCCGACAGCTCTAAAGCACACAAACTGCTAAACTGGAAACCGCGATATGGTGATCTTCGTGAAATCATCGAAACCGCATATCGCTGGCATAAAAATCCTGCTTTTTAATTTTTAACTCTACTGATTTACCAGTCAGTTGCTGAGGGCTAAAAATGAAATCATTATTAATTGATCCACGAATGGCCGGAGTTGCCGGAGACATGCTCCTAGCCGCCCTACTTGACCTTACAGGCGACCAGGAATGCCTCCCTCTCCTGAGTAAGGCGATTTGCGAACTGACTCATTGCACCGCGTCCATTAAAGCCATCCATACCACTTCTATGGGAATAGGCGCTATAAAAATGGACATCGGGCTTAAAGGTGAACGCTTTGCTTCAGCAGAAGATCTTGCAAGAGCTTTCAAGAACATTTCAAATTTCATGGAAATGAGTCCGACAGTAATCGATAAAGGACTTGAGGTCATATCCGTGCTTGCAGAAGCTGAGTCTGCCGTTCACGAAGGACACTATCATCTGCACGAAGTAGGTTCTGTTGATACAGTTATAGATATTGCCGGAGTTCTATGGCTTTTGGATAAGTACGAATTTATGGACGGACAAATTTCCTGCCTGCCCGTTGCTGTCGGCAATGGTATTATTTCAATGGATCACGGGAAACTCCCTGCTCCGGCGCCTGCTACTTTGGAAATTTTATGCAAAAGAGCAATCCCCATAGCGTCTTCAACTGAAAAGTTTGAACTAGCCACCCCGACTGGAGTTGCCCTGCTCGCCTGTATCGTAGATGATTTTATAAAGATTTATCCAACGTCCACCCCTCTCAAAGCAGGACAGGGAGCCGGAAATGCGGAATTAGAATCATCTCCCAATATCATAAGAATTATTGAAAATATTTCATCCTGTGAAAACATTGAGCAAGCAATTTTACTTGAAACTTTGATTGATGATGCAAGCGGAGAAATTTTAGGACACGCACTAAACGAGATGCTTGACGCTGGCGCTCTCGATGCCTACATCACACCCGCAACAGGTAAGAAGAACCGCCCGGCACACCTCGTTTCAATTCTATGCGTCCCCGGAGAAGAAAGAGAAATGAGCTGCAAACTAATGCAGCAAACAGGCTCTATCGGAGTTCGCACCCATGTAGTTGATAGATTTATAGCTGAACGGAAAATAGATAAATACAAAGTTGAAATAAACGACACGAAATATCCAATAAGAATTAAAATATCTACATTTGATCAACATTTGATCAGTAGAAAACCAGAATTTGATGATTTAATAGAAATTTCAAAACAAACCGGATTGTCTCCACGCATAATTTCAGAAGAAGTTAAGCGACAATGCTTCTTACCCATAAAGGATTCTAATGAGCGAGATTGAGCTGATTAAGCTGCTTCAACTTTATAAAAATGGTCAGATAGACGATTCTGAAATTTTGGAAACAATTTCACAGCTACCTTATAAAGACTTAGGTTGTGCAAAGCTTGATACTCATCGCGGACTCAGGTGCGGAGTTGAAGAAGTAATCTTTTGCCCGGGCAAAATCCCTGAACATTTACAATCCATATGTAAAGCCGCTGCAAACATGACAGGTCTGTGCATTTTTACCAGAGTTTCAAGCGATCAGGCTCAACTTATCTTGAAAGAGCTTCCAGAAGCAAACTACTATAAAGATGCGGCTATCATCGCAGTTAATATAGTTGAACAGGACAAACTTGAAGGTATAGCAATTGTAACCGGAGGAACCTCGGATATCAGAGTTGCAGAAGAAGCCGCAATCACAGCAGAGCTTATGGGTAACCGGGTTGAACGGATATATGATGTCGGAGCTGCGGGAATTCACAGATTGTTCCCGTACCTTGACACATTACGCAAAGCCAACGCCATCGTTGTTGTCGCAGGAATGGAAGGAGCGCTTGTAACGGTCGTGGGCGGGCTGGTATCAGCTCCGGTTATCGCAGTGCCGACAAGCGTAGGTTATGGCGCAAACCTTGGTGGAATGACTACACTGCTCTCGATGCTGAACAGCTGTGTGCCTGGCGTAAGCGTTGTTAATATCGATAACGGATTCGGAGGCGGAGTTTCGGCTCACCTTATAAACAGAAAGGTTCACGGCAAAAAATAATCACCGTGTAAGCAACACAATATCCTGATGATTGCCTGATTTTATGCCACTCCAATTTCCGTACATGACTTCTTTAATTTTAAAGTTATGCTTCTCAAAAAGATTAAATGCGAACTGCTCATCATACCCTACAGCGTCCATCGGTTCTTTTGGGTCTGCGGTATAAAAAACTCCGAACTTATGAAAATCATGAACACTTTTTCCTAGATCCATCAATTCAAGAGACTCTTTATTGATCAGAAAAAACGTCACGAACACTCTACCGTTATCATTTAAAACTCTATCGATTTCAGACAGATAATTAATGATATCATCAGGCATCATATGAGTGAAGACTGAATTCAACAACACGAGGTCAAAGGTATTATCCTCATAGGGAAAAATGAATTCAGAAGCTTTAGTCTGAGCGTATGGATTATAGGTTGTATTGAAAATATCAACTTGCTTAAAATTAAAATTTGAAAATTCAGGAGTAATATTTTCAGAACACCATTTAACTCCGGCTGGAAAAGTATCAAATCCTTCGTACCCGCCACTTTCATTCAGATATTCCAACAACGGAAAAGCAAGCCTTCCAACTCCGCAACCAATATCCAAAACTTTCTCATCAGAGGCAAACTCCAACTTATCCTTACAAACGGCGATCATTTTTTGACCGATTTTACGAAAATCTCCCCCTCCGAAACAAATATGCAGATCTTCTGGAGGGTCAACAATATTAGTTACATCTCTCATTTTATTTCTCTACAAAAATTACATTTTATTCAGGCAGTCTTCACAAACCTCGCCATCATCAGCTTCTTTTTTGGGACTTTTTTCAAGAATAAGCCCTATTATCGATTCAAATTTATCAGCAGGAACATAGCCGCGAATTGAAACTCCATTAACGAGGAAAGTAGGAGTTGCATCAAATCCAAACAATTTGGCTTCGGCTTTATCTCCGGCAAGATTTTCAACAATCTTATTAGATTTCAAAACCTTTTCTAACTCAATCAAGTCAATATCAAGGTCGAGCAAAATCTTGCCTAAAATTTTTCCATCACTATCGTTATACAGACTTTTTTGCATTTCAAACGCGACATCATGAAATTTGAATGCTTTTTCTTTATCTAAAAGAGCAATGGCCTCATAGACAGCCGCAAGCTTTTTTGATTCTTCATGCAAAGGAAGATGTTTATATATCAATCTGTATTTATTGGGATTACTGGCTACAAGATCCCGCGCAACTTTTGCACCTTTACTGCAATACGGACAAAGAAAATCGGAATATTCAACAATGGTAACAAGTGCTTCAGGATTACCAATGCTTGCTCTGTCAGGAGAAATAACAGGGTTCAGAGGATTATCAATTTCAGCTTGAAATTTCTCTCTACGCTTCAACTCGCTCCGGGAATCAATACCGCTTTCTACTATTGTAAGAAGCTCAATGTTATTTTCACGCATAGCATCTAAAACAATCTGCGGATTGTCCTTTATGACTTGAGCAATCTGCTCTTTTAATCCTTGCTTGCTAACGCAACCCGATGCAAACATTGCCAATATAATAAAAAGCGCTGTATTCTTTAACATATTAATCCTTCATCTCTTTGGAATAAATACAAACAAAAACCCTCCAACGGAAAATCCTGTGGAGGGTTAAATTTTTAAATAACTTTGTCTAGCAAGATAATAATCGAGTAATTAAAAACTACACAAATCAATCCATAGCTATGTTGGTAATATCCATATAACTGTCATTACGCTCTTCAACTTTATCAGCAAATTCGGACGAAATAAACTCCTCATCCATTGTAGGACCGGCAGGCCCGCCAAAAGGAGAAGTAACAATATCATACATCCCGGAAACAACTCTTCCGGTTCCATACACAAAACCTGTTATGAAACCGCCGAAATATCCAGCCAACTGCTCGGCAGGGACATCACTTTCAGCAGACATATTAACAGCCTGATTTGGAATTTCTATCGGAGCAGTTATTATATTAGTCATTCCCCGTCCGAGTTTACGTGAAACTCTTGAACCATAAGAATCCTGACTTCCAACATAATTATCTGACTTCATGGAGCAACCGCAAAGGATAAGCATCGACAGACTGATTGTCGTGAGAGTTATTTTTACAAACCATTTAGATTGGTACATTTTGGCTCCTGTTATGCCGCAAATATGCCTTTGCCCACCTTTTCTGTCAAGGCTCGCTCTTTAAACTCCAGAGAACATACAAATAACAATTAGCAGGACCGATACTTAACTGAGTCGGTCCTGCTAATTGATCAATATAACTTTACCACTTCTTAGAATACTGTTTCTTCAGAGCCGCTTCCTGATCTTCAAAAGTAGCAAATCCGGCATGATGCATTGCATCTTCGACTGTTTGTGACCAGTTCCATGCAGAATAGATCACAGGCTTATGGAATGTTCCACGGAAAGCGTTCATTTCCTGTCTGTAGAAATCTTCCTTAGGAGTATCTATGTTGTCACGAAGCTGCTCATTAAGTCTTCTTATTTCACCTTCATACCAATCTTCGAGATCTTCAGGTGTTTTATATTTCTTAATAATATGACCGTATCCATTTCCTTCCATCAACTTAGCGAGCCGTTCAAAATGTCTTGCATTTATCCACTTACCAAGTTCGCTAACCTTAATGTTTTCAGCTTCTACAGCAGCCATATCTAGCTTTGTCTGAAGATAAGTATCAGGCACAACAGATGCGGAAACAATACCGGCAATGCAGACAACCCCGCGCAGGATGACACTGTTCGAGACGCCCTGACCGCAGAAACCGATTTTCTTACTGAATTTCTGCCCGGTGAATATAGTCGAAAGAATCGCCCATACTACCGCAGGATCTTCTTCGTCGTAAATATGCTGCAATCTTGAATTATCTCTGTCTGTTCCGAGAACAAGCTGAGTCATATCATTCGAGCCGATGGAGAATCCATCAACTTCTTTAATAAACTCTTTACTGAGAATTGCATTACTTGGAATTTCCGCCATCAGGATAAGCTTCAAATCATCCTTTCCGGATTCAAGATGATGAACCTGAGCAAGATAACGTTTCATGCTCCGAGCTTCTTCAATTGTTCTAACAAAAGGAAGCATCAGATGAAGATTCTTTCCACCGAAAACCCCCCTTGCCAGTTTGAAAGCTTCAAGCTCCCAATCATGGACATCTCTGGAAACACCGCGATATCCAAGCATCGGATTATCTTCATGATTTTCAAAAAGAAGTCCGCCAAGCAAGTTGTGATATTCGTTTGTTTTAAAATCTGTGGTTCTGTAAATGATGTCTTTGCCGTAAAAAGCCATCGAGAACAAAGCAAGTCCTTGCGACAAGGTCTGGATATAATTTTCCTTACCTGAGCGCAGTCCGCGAGACTGGAGAAGTTCAAAAATACGCTTTCTTAAGGTGCGAACCTCGTCCATTTCAGACTTAAGTCCCATCTTACGAGCAACTTCTTCACGTAAAGCTTTAATTTTTTCGTTAAGTTCAATAACAATCGGATTCTTGACAGCTTGTTCCAACATCTCTGAAATTTCATCAGAAGACTCGGAACGTCTATAGATAAAGCGTGAATCTGCGTTTTCTTCAACACCGTGCTGGAGTCCTAAAACGGCTTTAACATGCTCTTCAATTTTAACAGAAGTCTTCAAAATATATAGACTTTCTGCGCCGTGCATCAAATAATTATCCAATTTTTTATCTAGCTCTCTGAGCCTGCGATGCATTGCCAGAACTTCTTCAGTTCCTCTGGCATTTTCACCGCTGGCAAGCGCATCCATTTCATCAGCAAGCCCGGTAAGAGCCCCTACATATTCCCTCAGCTTAATATTCAAAGAAATAAGACCGGAATCAAGTTGAGATCTCATAACAGCAGTGAGTCTTGCATCAAGTTCATCAAGTTTATCCTGAATTAACTTATCAAGAGCTCCGTTATCATAAGCTTCAAGGGCCAATGGATGGACACCGACATTACCAAGCATAAACTCAGCTCTCAGCAAGCCCACTTCAAAATCAGGAACTTCTCTGAGGCGTGAAAGGAAGAGTGATTGTCCAACGTCAGCAAGGATAAGCCCGACTTTGGTCTTGGTAGCAGGAAGCTTAGAGGTATCAATTGTACCGCCAACTTCACGCAATGGAAGCAGTCCGCGATAAACTTTACCTCTGGAACCGTCGACAGTGACTTCCTGTCCATCAAGTGAACGAAGGATTTCAAGACGCTGAATACCGATGATTGCGGGAATTCCGAGTTCACGGGAAGTAATCGCGGCATGACTGGTGTCACCACCGACATCGGCCATAATACCTGCGGCAATACGCATTCCCGGCACCATGTCCGGGTCGGTACGAGCTGCGGCCAGAATATCACCTTTATTAATCTTATTAAGCTCAAGGGCTGAACGCAGATATTTAACAGTACCCTGACCGGCTCCGCGAGAAGCTCCGTTACCTTCGAGAAGAACTTCTGCTGAAACCAGAGCCTTGGGATCAACTTCAAGTCTGCGCATGAAGATTGTATCCGGATGCTGTTCAAAATCTTCATTCCAGCGAGTTTCAGGGCGAGCCTGCACAAACCATAAACGATCCGATGCGTCGAGACAGAATTCAGTATCCATAATCATACCACCATAGGCATGACTTATTGAGCGGACACCTTTGGCTACTTCTTCAGCCTGTGCAAGTGATAAAGCCCAGCGGAAAATTTCATTAGGCTGAACTTTTACAACTTTAGTACCGCCCTTCTCACTGTAGACAATTTTTTTGTCTTTGTTTCCCATATTACGAACAACGACTTCAGAACCGTCATCACGCTGGAAAACATAAAATTTATCAGGAGTAACCATTCCACCGACAACAGCTTCTCCGAGACCGTAACTTGCATCAATGGAAACAAGATCTTTTCGATCTGTTCCACGGCACCCTGTCGCAGTATCAGCACTGAACGCTGTTCCGGATATGACAGGATTAATCATACGCATAATGCAAACCGACAGGGATGTGTTTTCAATAGCCCATTCTTTCTTGGCTATTTCTGCGATAGAAGCATCTCCGGTATTTTCAGCAAGAGTAACTGCGTCAAGAATTGCTTCACGACGATAAGTCATACTGCGGAGGTTGTATGCGGAAGCACAATCCCAATGATAAGCTTCGGAGCAGTTATCTTCTCCGACTATATTTAAGTAAGTATCCTGAAGTCCGGCAAAAGCCTTTTTACGACTATCTTCCCCTGCCGCTGAAGATCTTACAGCCACAGGCTCATTCTCAAGCCCGGCATCTTTACAAATAGATAAATAAGCGAACTTGACGGCTTCATCTACTTCTTTAGGCAGCTCAACTGAAAGAATCGCACTTTGAACCAGAACAGACCTTTTACGCAATTGATCAATGCCTTCAGGAGAAGTGGCAAACCCTTCAACTACGTTATTAATGAAAGTTCTTAATTGAATTAAAGTTTCGGAATGTTTTTGAGCTTCCTCTTTAATTACAAAGGCAATCGAACGAACAAAATTCTGTATAAATTCGGAATCACTGTTAACGCTTTCGCTATTCCAATCAACAGCATTATATTGACTGTCTACAACAGCCCTTACAACACTTGCGTGAACCTTGGTTTCATCCAGTAATTGATGAAAAGCCAGAGAAGAAATTGCCCGGAACTGCGGAGATCTAATACCGTCAACCTGACTGATCAGAGCAGTATTATAGTTTTTACCGCCAACTAAAAGTTCCGCATCTTCTCCTATTTTTACAATATCAGAGCCTGCTAAAACCATCTTTTTTTCAAGTTGTTTTACAGCCTGACTTTTTTTAGGAGTTTCGGTCTCTACTTTCTTAGCAGTACCAGCTTCTTCCGTTTTACCAGCCATCATTTACTCCTTACACAACTAGATATAGGTTGTGCCCGCGAAATAGTTATCTAAAAAATTCCGCTTAATATAAGGTGTTTAATTTTAAGAATTATATTTTTAAATTGCAACTTTTTCATATATACACTCTATTTTAACCAAAAAACAGAGGTATAATAATAAAAACTAGATAGGCATTACACTTCCGGAATAAACCTCATGTTTAATTCCATCCTTCTCAATAATCAGACCACCATCAGGACAAAGTCCACATATGCGTCCTACTGAAACTTCTTTCGGACCATCCACAATTCTTACTTCTTCACCGAACCAAACCAGTTGATCAGCCAGTGTTTTGAGAAAATCTTCAGGATCCTGTGTTGAAACAATCGCATCAAACTGGTTTTTAAAATAATCTATCAGCTGAATCCAAGTTTCCAAAGGTCCGAGCTGCATATCGTCAGTATTAATTTTTGTAGCAGTAACAGCATGATCAGGACGAAGCTTGTCTCTTTGCGGAGCAGACGATGTATTTAAGCCTATGCCGACCATAATAACTGAGCCACGCTCTTCAATAAGAATTCCGCCGATTTTCTTGCCGTCTTTCAGAATATCATTGGGCCATTTAAGCTGCGTTTCAATTCCGATATCTTTAAGAGCACGACAAACAAGATAACCAACAACAAGAGGTAAAATTCTGGTCCATACAGGCCGGACTTCTCCCGGAGCGCCAGTAGGAAGGGACGGCCATTTAATAGTACCATAAATATTGCCGGGAGGGGATATCCATTCTCTTCTGACTTGGCCCCGTCCTGTATTCTGCTCAACAGCCAGAACACTTCCCCATTCTGGCAGATCTTCAAGAGCATTAAGACGCCAAGCGACATCGATACTTGAAATACAGGAACCACAAATAGCTATAGGTCTACCGGCTCTAGCCCCGGATAACCAAGTGGAATAAGTTCTATATTCAGCATCTTCACTATTCCATGGACTGAAGTGCTCGATATCTCTTGCCCAAAGAGGGTGAGCCTGAAAAAGCTGCTCAGGAGTTACTTTAGGAATAGGACTGTCTTTTTTTCCGCTGATAATGGTAATTCTTTTAATCATAGCTTGTTATCTCATGTACTAAGGTTTTTTGGCAAGAGTTGACACTGTTGTTTTTAACTTACTATAAGAAATGTTTCGCCATTTCAAAACTATTCCTTTTTACCTAATTTAACTTCTCTGATCATATCAAGCAATTCTTCTTCCACTTCATCAGCTTCGTTCTGATCAATAGCGTCTAAACCTTTTGATTCTTTAGTAATAGCGTTTGCAATCTTTGAAGAAATCGCTGCTAATATCCTGTCTCTGCCTTCTTCCGCGGCAATTGCCAATAATATACCCAGCTTATAATAACCAAGCCTGCTGAAAATTTGCTTTAAAGTTCCAATATCAACAAAAACGATATCATTAACATTTTCTAACTCTTCAATGGACTTACGTTTACGTTTGGTTTCCAGAAAATATTCATCTCCCTTCTTTTTAGCCCATTTGTATGTTGCGCCTTTGTGTAAGACACAAATATCTTCAGGAAAATCACCAACACCTATTTTTTTATAAATCAACTCTGGAAGAGAATCGAACAGCTCAGAAAAGTCATGAATATCAACGTACTCAGTGTAACAAATCTTCCCTCTGAACTTATTAACATCATTAGACAAACTTTCTGCCACTTCCAAAAAGTGTTCAGGATCATTGATAGCAAGATAAACTCTGCTTACCATTTTACTTTTTGTTATAAGATTAAAAGAACAAGCAGCAGTAATCATCCTTTCTATTTCTGATTCTGAAATATTTATTATACTGCTAAGTTCATAACAAAAATCTTTATAATTAACTCCAACCTCTTTATCTTGTTCCGGAGAATTCGTAAATATTCTAAATTTAAGATTAAGAAGACGGCACAGGGTCATCCAGATATTGCCACTTCTGTTTTCAATTATATTTTTATTAGCGGTAGCAAGTCTTGAGGCCAGTACCCGAGTGAGATGAAATACAGTTGGATGGCTCTTTTTAAGCAAGGTCATAATAAGGTTGGCAGTTAAAACCATCAAAGTACAACTTGTTTCAGCTTCCGCCCCGGCAACTCGAGGACTCCTTGATATTATGGCCATTTCGCCAAAAATTTCACCAGAACCAAGAGTTGCTAAAACATTATTAACACCATGAATTTGTTTAACAATATTAACAGTACCCTTGGTAATAATATAGGCAACATTTCCCATGTCGCCTTCACGGAAAATAACATCACCCTTAGAAAAGGTTATTGACTTAGGTTTTAAGGAACTCACTCTATAACCCTTTTAATTTTTTAATAATATCTATCACTTCATCTGAACATTCTAGGACATCTAAATCGCTTACATCACGAGCGGCAGGCGGTTCAGACTGAAGAATACCAGCTTGTTTTCTATTTATATTCAGCAAAATTTTCTTTTTATTTTGTTCGTCGGCAGCAGAATAAAGAACAGATATTTTATAATAATTAAAATCTTTCAACGCTATTTGTAACGTAGGATTATCAATAAAAACAAAATCATCAACATTATCAATTTCATTCAAGGATTTTTTAGGCCGTTTAAACTTTTTAAAAAAATCAGGTTCTTTATCCTTACTCCAGTTTATTGCTTTTGCTCTATTAAAAAACAATAAATTTTCAGGGAACTCTTCTTTCATAACTTTGTTATAAATAAATTCAGGTCGACTTCCTGTTCGCACTGCAAGATCGGAAAAAGTCATAAAATTCATCTTGTATTCAACATCAGCCCCAAGTTCTTTGACCTCTGAATACAATTTTCTTAAAGATAACATAAATTCATTAAAATCTGGTATCTTGATATATCTTTCAACAAAAGCACTTTTACCGCTTTTCTGCTTCGATTTAATGTCAATCAGTCTAAATTTAAAAATTGTATGAAGAAAAGAATCAATTTCTATTGTAGAAAACACAGCGAGACCTTTCACTGTTTCCGTAAAAGACTTTACTGAAAGACCCATCTCATAATTTTCTATTTCGCGCTTCTTATCTCGCGGAATATACGCATAATCCTTATAAGCAAGGTCTAATATTGTAGCCAATGAAAGAAACGGTCCACCTTCATCAACGGTAACAGCTTCATTATCTACACGTAAAACCCGCTCAGCAAGCAATTCAACTATTTTTTTAACAGTTACAGGAGAGGCATCAAGCAGCCTGTTCATGATATCCTCAGTCAAAGGAACTAATTCACAATAGCTTGCAGCCTCAACACTTACAGAACGTTTTTCGTTCGCAAGTAATGACATTTCTCCAAAAATATCACCACGATGAAGAGTCATTAATACTGTTTTTTTATTATCAATATTTTTAAAAACATTAACTGAACCGGATTTAATCATATAAGCAACTTTACTTTCCTGTCCTTCATGGAAAATAACCTTACCTTTATGATAATTCCGGATAGTAGGAGACGTCTTTGTCGTTATAGACGTTAAGGGAGATCTAGCCATATTTTAATAAATATCCTTATTAAAATTAAGTTATTTTATTAATATTTCGTTCTTTTACGAAACTAACTGCTTTTCTGACAAAAAGTGGAAACAAACCTAATATAATAAAAGAAATTATTAAACTCGGTTGAAGAATACCGGATACAGACGAAATTTGACCAAGCTCCTTTCCGGCGTTCACAAAAACCATTGTTCCGGGCAGCATTCCGATCTGGGAGACCCAATAAAAAGTCCGAAGTCTCATGGGAGTAAGTCCCATCACGAGATTAATTACAACAAAAGGAATAGCCGGAATAAGGCGCATTGTGAATAGATAGAATGCTCCTTCGTTTTTTATTCCGTTGTTGACTTTTTCCAGCTTATCTCCAAACCTACGCTGAACATAGTCCCGAAATAAATAGCGCGAAAAAAAACAGGCAATTGTCGCCCCGATAGAACTGGCAAAAGAGATGGTAACCACGCCAACGGTAAAACCGAAAAGAGCTCCTCCGGCAAGGCCAAGTACTGCGGCCCCCGGCAAATTAAGCCCTACAATGACAACGTAAATAACAAAAAAACTAAAGATTGATCCAAATGGATGCAACTCATAAAAAACTTGAAATTCCTGCCTTGAACTTTTCAAATAATCCAAGGTTAAGAACCTATCAAAATCAAGGGCAAAAAAGAGAAAAACTCCTGCCAACAACAATATGAATATTAATATTTTGTTTTTCATTCCCCATAAGATATCATCTCTATTGATTTTGGCAAGTTTTCTTAATCTTTTATTACATATAGAATAGAATTAACAACAATATGAAAAATAAGAAAAAAACATTATCCATTTTAATGGTCGGAGGTTCAATCCGAGACTTACTCCTAGGAAAAACACCGAATGATTTTGATTTCTTAGTTGCGTCCGGTTCTGTTGAGGACTTTAAAAAAGAATTCCCATATGCCAAGCCAGTCGGCAAATCCTATGAAATATTTTTCCAGAAAGGATTTGAATTCTCCTTTCCCAGAATAACAGGACAAACGGTCGAAGAAACAATAGATCTCGACCTGTCTGCAAGAGATTTCACCATAAACGGCTTCGCTCTGGATGAGGATGGAGAACTGTATGCACATCCTAACGGACTCGAAGATTTATATTCTAAAACCCTGCGGCCTGCATTCGCAGAAACATTTAAATCAGACCCGTTAAGAGTTTTTCGCGCCGCAACATTTCTTGCCAGATTTCCAGACTTTACAGCTCACCCGGACCTGATCACCAGCATGCGGGAAGCTTTTGAAAAAGGATGGCTGACAAACATAGCTCCTGACAGAATAGGAGTAGAATTAATTAAAGCCCTCAAAAGTGACAAACCGGGCAATTTTGTGAGAACTCTTCAGGCCGCGAATTGCTTTGAACCTTGGTTTACTGAATTCTCCGGTTCAGACGGAATCACAGCTGGACCTCCGAAATTTCATGACAAATCTGTACTAGGACATATCTCCGAAATTATGGACAAAGTAGCCGGAAATCCGATCACCTGCTGGATGGCCACGTGTCACGATCTCGGCAAAATTTTAACTCCAACAGAACTTTTGCCGGCTCACCACGGACACGATATAAAAGGAATCGCCCTTGCATCTAAACTCAGCAAGAGGCTGCTGCTTCCTAACAAGTATATAAAAGCCGGAGAGTTAGCGGCAGAACTACATATGAAAGCAGGAAACTATAAAGAGCTACGGCCGGCCACAAAAGTAGACCTGCTTATGAAACTCCACAAGAATGATTTGGTGAAAAACATGAGAGATCTTTGCCGCGCAGACAAAAATGAAGATACAATGGCAACCGCAATGACCGATCTGGCCAAGATATTAAAAGTCAGCCTACCGGAACAAGATAGAAACTTAGGCAAAGAGTCAGGAAAAAAGCTTAGAAGTTTGCGTGCTCAAAAAATTTCATCCAAGCTTACTACCTGATCATATTGAAATACTATTCAAATAGAAATTTATATTGAGTCGCAATTTTATCGGTTGTGTTCATTAATTTAGCCGCAGTAGTTTCAACGTTTAAAACATTCACTGTGCCGATACGCTTATCAAGATAAAATGGAACAACATCTTCACTTGCTGCAAAAGTCCAAATCACAGCATAAATCGACCCTATTTCAGGACGTTCGCTAAATTCACTACTTGAAACGACTTTAATTCTTACTGATTTTTGCTTTTTATCAGCCAGTCTGAACAACACTGATTTCCTAAAGTTTTCCTTTAACTTTAAAGCCAAAGTGCCACCAACTTCATCATTTCCAAAATGTTCTACAATTATAGCAAATCCATCTTTTTTATTAAGATTTTCAGCCTTATCACTCACAGGTACCGGCTTTGATTTAACATCAGGAACAGCCATTTCCGACTCTGCAAAAGCGGATAGGGACAAGCAAGATATCGCCAGAGCGAAAACAAATAGAGTAAATACTTTTTTCATCTGAAATCTCCTGAATTAAATGCTTTTCTGTAATTGCTCTAGCAAGACTTTCACTTGCGACTTATTCTTTGAATACATTTGTGAACAAAAGTCCTGAATAAAAGGAGGTGTGTGTTTACCGTCAGGCAAATCAGGAAACTCCGGTAAACCCAGTTCTTCAATCACAATAGGCTTAAAAGCCATTTGACTGTCTATGGCGGAACAATCCGGCCCCACACATCCGGTGATATTTTCTTTTACTACTGTTTCCGGATCAAGCGATTTTGTAAATTTCAGTACATCAGAAGGTGATATATTTTTATTAACTTTATCAATTTTACGATTAATATCCTCAGCAAAAAGATAAAAATCCATGCGGTTTAAGGATCTCATTTTACGACCGTGATTCGCTTCATTATCAGTAATTAATCCGTTCATATAAGCTTCTATACGACGGGCAAGCTGATGATAAGCAATGCTTACCCACTTAGTATATTCAGTTTTATTTGTCAGTGAAAATGAAGGAGTGTCGTCAAAAGAAGAACATTCTGTCTGCTCAGGAAAATTATAAAGCTCAGGATTAATTCCTGCTAAATCCCAAAATTCTTTGTACCCAACTTCACCAAGGCAAACCTTTTGAAGCAAAGCACATGATTCAAAGATCTCATCCACATTTTCAAAAAGCTGCTTTGACAAAGATTCAAAATACTCCATGGTATCATCGATATCTTTTCTTGCCCCGAAAAAGTTATCTGCCATGTCGTTTAAGACTTCATCTGCCAGAGCATTTGATAAATCTTTAAAAGCTGCCATTTTTTATCCTTGAACTCTTTTCGCAATAAAATTTAATCATCACAAATTAATTAATTAGAGCCTGAACCTGCATAATATATACATCGTTACCTGTTTAGTAAAAAAAAACAGAATAGTATTTATCAATTAAACTTGAGAGTGCCATATATTTGCATTATACGCTATTGGCATTAGTCTCATCTGAAAAATGTTTCAGAGCAAACACATTGATATTCTAGCAGATTTACTTTTTTAACCATCTTCGTTCTGCTTTAATGTCTTTTGCCTGAGATTATAAATTTAAATTAACTCTTGAAGTTATAACCGTAGCCGTGCTGGAGGGATTATGCTGCTCAATGAACATCTCAGCAAGACACTACTTAAAGAGGCCGCCAGAATTCCTGTTCCGACAGGTGTTAAAATAACCCTGAAAGATCTCCCCGCATTAGAACCCTACTTTCCTTTGCCTTGGATTCTAAAAGCACAGGTCCCGGTCGGGGGACGTGGAAAAGCTGGCGGAATTCAAAAAGTAGATTCGCGGGAAGAGTATGAAAAAACTGCTCGTCAAATTTTATCAATGGAGATCAAAGGAAATAAAGTTCCCTTTATCAGAGCAGAACCGGCAGTTGATATCCGTCAAGAATTTTATCTTTCACTCACCCTTTCAAGACAGCGCCGCAAAGTTATAATGACTGTAGGACGTGAAGGTGGTGTTGAAATTGAAACCATGGGGCCGGAAAACCTTCTGGTCCAAGAAATAAGCCTGCCCGGTGGATTGCAGCCGAATCAAATCAGAGCTGCATTTTTTCACATCGGACTGGCCAAAGAGCTTTTTGGTGATTTCAGCACCATAGTTACCAACTTATATAAAACAATGATTGATTACGGCTTACTACTTGCCGAAATCAATCCTCTGGCATTAACCGGATACGGCAAACTACTCGCTCTCGATGGTAAAATTGAAATGGACGATAATATCGTTGATATCAATCCGGCCTTCGAACGTTTTTACCAGCCTGAGCATTCAACCCGCGAAGAAAACATCGCCCGAGATGCGGGAATGAGCTTTGTTTCGCTGAAAGGATGGGTAGGATTAATTGCCAACGGTGCAGGCCTTGCTATGGCATCAATGGATGCTCTCAACTTCTCTAAGCTACCGGCAGCCAACTTTTTAGACCTTGGCGGAGCAGCGGATCAAAAACGTATTGAAACCGCTTTAGGGCTGCTGTTTAAGGATGAACAGGTTGAAGCAATTTTCATTAACCTGTTCGGAGGAATACTTTCCTGCGAATTAGTTGCCAAGGCACTGGTCGCCGCCCTTGGAGGAAAAGCACCGGAAAAACCTATAGTGGTCCGCATGTCCGGCAACAGCGCGGATAAAGGGCTTAAAATTCTTAAAGATCTCAACAGTGACAAACTGCATCGTGCCCATAATATGAATGAAGCTGTCGAAATATTGCGGACACTTAAACCCGCAAACGCTCCCGTAATAAAATTTGCAGAACCGATTTCAGCAATGCCGGAATCAACACCTGTAGATGTTGGATACAAATCTTCAAGTATTTTCGATATTGACAAAGACACTCCCATACTTGTGCAGGGAATCACCGGACAGGAAGGACGTCTGCACACACGGCTCATGCTCGAATACGGAAGCAACATTGTTGCCGGAGTAACTCCGTTTAAAGGCGGCCAGGAAGTTTTGGGTGTGCCGGTTTATAACAGCATAAAAGAAGCACAGCTCCATCACAAAATAGGTGCGAGCATCATTTTCGTGCCGCCAAAGCTTGCGACAGATGCAATCTTGGAAGCTGCGTCATGTGAAATTCCTTGGGTTGTGTGCATCACCGAAGGCATTGTTCAGAGTTCAATGCTGAATGTTCTTGAACAGATAAAAGGCGGCAAAACCCGTGTAGTCGGCCCCAATACTCCCGGACTGATCGTTCCCGGTCAGACAAAAATAGGAATATTACCGACAACACCATTCTCACCCGGGCCTGTCGCTGTCCTTTCTCGAAGCGGAACCCTTACCTATGAAGTTGCCGACCGCTTAAACCAAGTTGGAATCGGGCAATCACTTAGTGTCGGAATCGGCGGGGATTCTTATATCGGAACCACTTTCGCAGATATGTTCGAAATGCTGCGTAACCACGATGAAACCAAGGCTGTCATGGTTCTCGGTGAAATCGGCGGAACTGCTGAGCAGGATCTAGCTGACTATGTAATCAAAACAGGGTTTGACAAACCCGTACTTTCCTTTATTGCTGGGCAGACCGCACCTCCCGGGAAACGGCTCGGTCATGCAGGTGCAATTTTGCAGGAAGGTACCGGAGTTCAAGGCAAACTGGAAAAAATGCGTTCAGCAGGTTTCACGGTCTGCCCAAGCCTTGAATCAATTCCACAGCTCACAGCGGACGCTCTCGGAATAAAATTATAGTGAATCAAAACGTTTGTTTTTTTAATAGTAATAAAGCGTGGGGCGGCGGGGAAAAATGGAATCACCATTTTTCCCTGCTCCTGCGGGACAAAGGATATCGAGTTTTTGTTGTCACAAATCACAACTCAGAACTCAAAAAAAGATTAGAAAACGAACCAGGAATCACTCTTCACAGTGAATCCATCGGCAATCTTTCGTTTTTAAATCCAGCCATAATGCTACGCCTTAAATCTTTTTTTCAGCAAAACGACATAAAAACAGTTATCACCGCCCTACCGTCTGACGTTAAAAGCGGTGGTTTTGCAGCCAAATGCGCAGGTGTTTCCAAGGTTATTTATCGCCGTGGAATTGCAGTTCCGGTCAAAAACAGTTTCCTCAACAGACAGATATTCTCAAAAGTTGTTGACCGTTTAATCGTTAATTCGCTTGAAACCAAACGCACAGTTCTTATCAACAATAAGAACCTTATAAACGAATCAAAAATAAGATTAATCCATAACGGCTTCGATGTTGTAGAATTTGACAATCAGCCAAGTGAACAGATTTATACTCGGTTAGGTGATGAAGTAATCATTGGTAATGCAGCTAGACTGACAGCTCAAAAAGGACAAAAATTTCTGATTGAAGCGGCTGAAATTCTTAAAAAGAAAGGGCTTAATTTCCGAATCCTAATCGCCGGAAAAGGTGAAATGGAAGAAGAGCTTAAAGACTACTCTACAAAACACGGAGTATCTGATGTTGTTGACTTTATAGGCTTTGTTGAAGACATGAAATCGTTCTACGCATCTCAAGATATATTCTGCCTGCCATCATTATGGGAAGGATTCGGTTACGCACTTGTTGAAGCCATGACTCTTGAAAAACCAGTTGTCGGTTTTGAAATCAGCTCCAATCCGGAAGTAGTAAAGAACGGTAAAACCGGAATTCTTGTTCCATCTGAAGATTCATCACAGCTGGCATCTGCCCTTGAAAAACTAATTTTAGATGCTGGATTACGCAATAAAATGGGTAAAGCGGGTAGAGAAAGAGTGTTAAATAAATTCAACACTCCACTCGTTCTTGGAAAATTAATTGACCTGATTGAAGAATAAAGCTTCCAATAAGTTTGCTTAAAACTCTTTATCCAGCAGCAGATGAGAGAAATATCCTGTTACAAACGCTACATAATATGGAAGTAAAGTCGGAAACTGCTGACCATAAACATAATATGGTAACACCAGCATAGGCATGGGAACTAACAGCATCGCCCACCAAGTATGTGTCCACCCGCGATGAGCACTTACCCCCGGCAGTATGGCCAAAACCCCAAGATATGCCGCCCACCTAAATTCTTCAAAATAAATCAACGCAAGCGACAGAATCAGCATCCCCGAATAAAAAATCCGTTTCCCCTTTGAATCTGTATCAATATCAGGGAAAAGCGCGCCGAGAACACACAGCACTATCAAAATAGCAACCTGCTGCGGATCAATAATATACATTCCGATGTTAACCAACAGTAAAAGAACCAATAGTCCAGCGACAATCGCTCCGCTGATATGTACTCTATATCCGGGCATTTTAATTCCTAATAGTATGTTTACTTTTCAATAAATTTAAGCAGTTAGAATAACGTTTAATTTTTATATGGAAAACTTTTGATCTTGTCTATTCCTGCTCTTGTTGCATTTTACACTTTAATTATTAAACCATAAAAAAAGTGCCTCTCCCTAAGGAAAGACACTTTAATAAAAACAATATTAAATGATAAATTACATAGCGTTACTTGAATCAAGTTCTGCAATCTGTTTGTCAATTTCAATCTGAAGCTTTTTAGGCAACTTCATATCATCAACATTCAGGAACCCACGCACAATGGTTGAAGTCGCTTCGTCCTCATCCATCCCGCGTGCCATCAGATATTCAATCTCTTCCTGAGCAATCTTACCCACAGCAGCCTCATGAGAGAGCTCAACGCCTTCCACAGTCGCTTCCAGCTCTGGAACAGCATGAATTATCCCGCCACCGAGAAGCAGTCCCTGACACTCAAGATGACCGCGTGCCGGAGCATTATTCCCCTGAATATGACCGCGGGAAATAATTGTTCCACCTGTTGTGATGGTACGGGAAATAATTTCGCCTCTTGTATTTGGCGCATTCTGAATAATGCGGGTACCTGAATCAAGGTGAGAACCTTCAGGTGCAACCAAAACGGAGTTAAAACGAGCAACAGCACCTTCACCATTAAGGTAAATGGTCGGATAGGATTGCATATCTTTAACTTTTTTGAGCAGTACGTAATTATTAATAAAAACTCCGCCCTCTTCAACAACTCCTGCGGTTCTAGGACGAACTGTGACGTTTTCGCCCCAGTTATGAACCATGGTGAAGGTAAGCTTGCCGCCCTTCTTCACGTAAATTTCAGAGATACCGAAATGAGCGCCGGTAAATTTGCTATGTGCCGCAGCGCAACCGGTAAGAATCTGAATCTCTGAATCTTCTTCTACAACAATGATGTTATGAATATTCTGACCGGATTGCTCAGCCTTCAAGAACAAACAAGATTGTACAGGAGCTTTAATTTTTGCACCTTTTTTAGTGCGTATAAAATATCCACCGTGAAGATTATCAGCGGCTGACTTTGTAAATTCATCTTTATCTTGATCAATCAGCTTAAAATAATAATCTGGAAGACCATCATACTTTTCCAGAGCTTTTTTGATATCCATAACTTCAACGTCTTTATTGGTTGAATCGCAATGGACATTTGAGTGGTCAACTTGCAAAAAAGTTCCACTAGTTTCTTCAGAATCTACATCAACACCTGCCATGAGTAACTGTTCTTTATCTTCATTATTTAAAGTAGATAGATCAGCTACGGCATCGTGCTCAAGGCCATCAAATTTATATAAATTGAGATCGACTTTTTTCATAATGTTCCTCCGTGGAGTTTATGCTTCTACTTCAAGCACTTAACGCATTCTTGATAACCATATTTGCGGATATGTTCCAGAATGTCGCGAGGTCTGGCTTCACAGCAGAGGTGTCCGTTGTAAAGGACCTGTCCACGGTCAGCGTTAATATAGTCGAGAATATGACCAGTATGCGTGATAATAAGTCCGCAAGTTCTGGGGCTTCTTTCTTTCTGCTCTTTCATGCTCAGATCCACGCCCGGGCGAATTTCGCCGTCAAGGAGAGTACGGACCATCTTGCCGATAAGGTGCATGTTTTCAAGATCAACACCGGATTCAGGTTCATCAAAAAGAAGCATATCAGGGTTTTGAGCCATCAACTGGAGCAACTCGGACCGCTTTATCTCACCACCGGAAAATCCCGAGTTGATATCACGGTCAAGAAAGGTTTCCATATTTACTTTTTCAGCCAGCCTTTCAACATCAACTTTAGAACCGTTTCCACACATTTCAACTAAATGTCTGGTTTTAAGGCCGTGGATGGTGGGAGGACGCTGAAAAGACATGCCTACTCCGAGGCGGGCACGTTCATAAATGGGAGCGTATGTAATATCTTCGCCCTTGAAAACAATTTTACCTTTAGTCACTTCGTAATTACTGAACCCCATAAGAGTCATTAATAATGAAGTCTTTCCAGATCCGTTAGGTCCGAAAAGGATAAAGGTTTCCCCTTCTTTTATATGTAAGTTGAGGCCTGTGATGACCTCCTTGTCGCCAATCTTGACGTGCAAGTCTTCTATCTTAAGCATTGAGTTCCCTCACTTTACAAGCGAAATGTCAAAAGCATTATCATTTGAGTAAATTAAAAACGCTTTCAAGAGCTAATAAAATAAACTTTTCAAGTCCAGAATTAAAAAGGCTTTTCCCGCAATAACAATCAACTGGAAAACTTATATTAAAAAGATATATTTATCACACGACTTAGACATGAAATCTAATTAGAATAAAATCTTCAAATATTTTTCACAATGAACAAAAAATGGACACGAGAATAAAAAAGTCAAGTTTAGAAGTAATAAAAACTTATATTTTAAGCATAGATTGATTTACTTAACCTGAAATTATGACTAATTTAAACATTCAATTTTTCAGGAGAAACAATATGGCTGACAACAGAATGAAATCGTTCACAGATTTAAAATCTATGAAATTTAAAGACAATAATAAAGATAAAGAAGAAGATCTCAAGATGCCGAAGTCTGTTCGGAAGGTTCTTGAATCACTAAAGAAAAAACCTAAACCGGAAATAGTTCAAGAACAGGAAGAAGCTCCGGTTGAAGAGGAAATGGCTTTCTTAAACGCCATGTCCGGAGTGAAAAAGATGGATAGCTCTACTGTAAAAGTTGAGCGGATTAAACCGGTAATTCCCGTTCCACCTCCCAAAGAGGATGGAAATGAATATTTAAGCAGTCTGGTTTCAGGAAATATAGAATTTGAAATCGAATACTCAGAAGAATTCATGTACGGACATGTTTGCGGTATTGATTCAAAGATATTTCAAAAGCTGAAAGCCGGATCTTTCAACCATGAAGCTCAAATTGACCTTCATGGCATGAATTCCGAACAGGCTTTCGACAACCTTATGTTTTTCATTAGAGAATCATTTCTCGAAGGACACAGATGCTTACTTGCTGTTACCGGCAAAGGCAAAAACTCTCCCGGAGGTCAATCTGTTCTCAAACGAGAGATTCAGGAATGGCTTACCCGCGATCCTTTCCGCCGTGTTGTTTTGGCTTTTTGTTCAGCACAACCCAAAGATGGCGGAACCGGGGCGATCTATATTCTATTGCGCAGACAAAAAAAAGTTAAAGGAAAGGTAAAGTGGGACAAAGGAATCAATTGGGATGAATAATTTCATTGAATCCCGTCAAATCAGGATTGCTTTTGGAATCCCTTTTGACAGTCTGGACTTCCATGAACTTTTAGTTGCTGTAGGGGAACTTGCTGCGTCCGGTAATAAGCATTTTATTTTTGCAGCATCCACCCCGTGGCTTTTAGAATACGGTAGAAACCCTCTTAACAGACTTGATGAAACAGACATGTTTCTCGCGGCGGATTCTACCCTAACAAAAATGGCCGAAAAAATTGGGCGAACCATTAAAATGCCCATGGAATATTTTGAATTTCCAGAACAGGTGGCACTCATTTGTGCGCATTATGGGCTCAGTCTTCTTCATATTTCAACCACCGCTTTAAAAACCGATATTCTTGTTCGCGATGGCTATGTCCCTCTTTCATGGGACTTATTTACTAACTTTAAAATTTCCGACAGTCTTGATGAAAAGCATAAAGAATCAATTATTTCCAGCGCCATCAGTTTAAAGCCGGATATCATTTTAATCTCTGCTTCGCCTGATGATTTAAGAGAATTTATCCCTGAAATTTATAAAAAAATACCCAATTGTTTATTGATTTGCACTCCAAAAGATGAAAAAAACTCAAATTTTAAAGATAAGATTAGGAATATTGTTTCATCTTTCATTCTGGTCCAGCAAGAAGCTCTTTTACTAAAGCGCATTAATGAAGCCTGTTCAAGTTCAACTCCCAGTTCCATAAGTTACGATGACAAAAAGGAACAGGCTATAATCAAAATTTCAGGGGTCTTAAATTCCAGAATAGTTCCCGAACTTAGAAGAATGGGAAAAAAGATGCTTCACAAGAACAAAGACCTTGGGCTGGATTTATCCAAAACAACGGCTCTATCTATCAACGGACTGGAATCAATAGTTTATCTGAACCGGATATTTACATGCGCAGGTCAAAAATTATTCATTAAGGCTATCTCACCGGAAGCCTTGATGCTTTTTCATCAATCAGGAATAGCATCTTTTTTTGAGAATTTTCCCGGCATAACAGATGAGACGAGTATTGAGCCTTGACCACAATTAAAGCATATTAACAGGATCAAGATCGAGAGTAATTCGTATATTCTTTTTATCTGGATTCTTTCTCATCATTTCAGCATACAGGTCACGGGTTTTAACCCAGTCTTCCGACTTAATCAGACAATTAAAACGCCTGCGCCCTTTAAGCTGAGACAACGGTGCAGGAACCGGCCCCATAGCCATCAGGCCGATTTTAGTAGCCGCCTCTCTAGTCTGATTAAAAAATGGAGGACACAAATCCTCTCCATCCCAATTAAGCGGATGACTGATTCTGATCAATGCTAATTTCGTGAACGGCGGATATCTGAATTTTCGCCTCTTCTCAATTTCCCGCTCAAAAAAAGTATTATAATCAGCTGAAGTAACAGAACTCCAAATCGGATTTTCAGGATTTCTGGTTTGAATAATTACTTCACCGGGTTTATCACCTCTACCCGCCCTGCCAGAAACCTGAACCAACAACTGAAATGTCCGCTCAGCAGATCTATAGTCCGGTAGATTAAGACCAAGATCTCCCTCAGAAACAACAACAAGAGTGACCCCTGGAAAGTTATGTCCTTTCGACAGCATCTGCGTTCCAACCAGAACCTGAGCATCACCTCTGGCAAAGCTCTTGAGAATCTCCTCAAGCCGCTCCTTTCTGCGAGTACTATCCCTGTCCATTCGTAAAATTTTAGTTTCCGGCGGCAAAGCTTTTGCGACCTGTTCTTCAAGTCTTTCTGTTCCACCACCCAAAGGGAGTAGATGACTACCTCCGCACATAGGACAAGGAAGCGGAAAACGATGAACATTTCCGCAATAATGACAGATAAGTTTTTCTCTGCCCTTATGATATGTCATGCTGACATTACAATGAGGACATTTGATTGGTTCTTCACAATCTGTGCAATAAATCAGAGGCGAAAAACCACGACGATTAAGCATAATTACAGCTTGTTCGCCTCTTTCCACAACTTCCTTTAAACGAGTTTCCGTTTCTAAAGCGAATGGTTGTTCCGGATTCTTAATCGCGCTGGTGTCAACAACCCGCACTTCCGGCAGCACACTTTTCCCAACCCGGCTCTCCATAGAAATCATCTTAAATGCGCCCTGCCGGGCTGCATAAAAAGTCTTTAAGTCTGGAGTTGCTGAACCTAATATCAGTAAGCTTTTTGTTTTTTGGGCAAGGAAATATGCAACTTCTTTAGCTTGATACGGAAGACGCTCTTCTTGTTTATAGGATTCGTCATGCTCTTCATCCACGATAAACAAACCGGGATTCTGAACGGGCAAGAACAACGACGATCTTGTGCCTATTATTAAAACAGGATTCTGCGATCCAGAAACAGCACGAAAAATAGCCTCTTTGCGCACAGGGGTCTGATATCCGTGATACAAATATTTTTCTACATCTGGAAATAAAGGACAAATACTATTCCAAAGCGAATAGGCAAGTGCAATTTCGGGCACCAGAACTACAGCAGAACGCCCCTGTTCCAGACATTTACGAGCGGCAGTCATATACACAAGTGTTTTACCACTTCCGGTGATTCCATGCAGAAGCTTAACTTCAAGCTTGTCACTATCCAGTGCAGATTCAATCTCTTCAATAGCTGACTTCTGCTGTTCGGTAGGAATAAACGCCCAATCTGCAGAAGTAACCGTACATTTTTCAGCAGGATTACGTTCCTCTTCGGGAGGCGGTCCCACTTTCAAAAGCAAATCTGACTGAAGTTTATTGATAACTCCTGTCGTCCAATCGCCCATAACTATTTTTAAAAAACCTTTTTCACGAGGTCCATTTTCATAAATATATTCTAAAACCTGCAACTGTCGTGCGGCATTAGGACGGACAGGCCACGGAGGATCGGTAGTCAGACTTACATATTCTTCCTTTTCAAGAGACGACGGCAGACAAACTTTCATCCTTCCATCATTATAGATGTGAACAAGTTTCATTCTGGATTCGAATGGCATGCTCGCGAGATCTACACCCTTCAAACGTGTGGGAAAATCTCGGTCTGCTATTTTGAACGACAACTTAGCACTTCTAAATCGTTTAGGAACAACGTTTTCTAAAACTTTACCAAGTGGCTGCAATTGTCTGGAAGCAATATTTCTGTATAATAGAAAATGAGTTAAATTTAGAAGAGGCTTCTTTTCAAGAGGCCAAATTATTGATTTAAGTTCAATATTTTCAGGAGGAATAGGCTGTATTTCGATTAGAAAAGCAACTCTGATTGATTTTCCAAGCGGAACAAGCACACGCTGACCTTCATGAAGTTCAGGAAGATCCGCGGGCGCTGAATAAGTATAAATTGAATAAGGCGGACTGGCGAGGCAGGCCTGCCAGAGTATAGACATTTCTGTTCCGACTACGGTTTAAGGCTGAGACATTTTTTCAAAACATCAAAAACAAAACCACTTGGTTTACCACAACTCGCATCTTTTTTAATCGCGGCGACGGAAAAAACAGCCGGAGAAATTTTTCTTCGAACTCCACGCCATTCAATTTTAAAGTCAACGGTTTCTTCTCCAGCTATCAGTGAACCTGAGTGAGGAAGTATAAAACCGGCAAATTTTGTATATGTGCCGAAGGTAATTGCTTTTGAAGAACCAAGTACAATCTTCAAAGGAGCGAAATTTTCATTATTAAGAAAGACTTGTGGAGAAGAATCATCTCCCGGCTCTGCTCCGAAAACAAAAGAAGGAGAGTCATCGGTAAAACCATAACTTCTGGAAGAATTGGTCACGCCGAGACTTATCCACTCACTTGTCGGATCATCTGGAATCCATAGCTGTAAAAGTGAAACCGGAAGATTACCTTCAACAGGACACTGAGCTTCTGTCTTAAAATATTGACCGACAGACTTTGCGGTAATAGTTCCATTCCCGTCAGAATTACATTCGAAAGTCTGTTTCCAATGATTATCCCCGCGAAGGATCGTAAGCGTTGTTCCCGGCTCAGATGGGAAAGTAATAACAGCCTCGTAAGATGTTAACGCACCGTATTTTTTATACAATGCCTCATCTATAGCTGTGTCGGACGGAAAAAAAGCCCTTGCCGAACTGCACCAAAGCAGGCTTACGGCAAGGACCAATGTAAACATTAAAACTGATATTTTTTTTACGAACAAGACAAAAGCTCCCGCAAGCTCTTTACTAAATCATCACGCAAACTTTCGTCCTGAAGAGCAAAATAGATATTAGCAGTAAGATAATCGACCCAGTCGCCGGCGTCAAATCTTTGTCCCCGCAACTTCACGGCCAAAAGTTTATTATCCTGAGCAAGGCACTGCAAAGCATCGGTAAGCTGAATTTCTCCGCCTACACCCGGTTCAAGATTTTCAAGATGATCAAAAATCTCAGGCAGCAAGACATAACGCCCAACTATTGCCAATCGAGACGGAGCTTGACCGAGAGGAGGCTTTTCAACAAGACTGCGAACTCTGTACATCCCCGGAGCAAACTCTTCACCCTGAATAATACCATAACGATTGACTTTATTTTCAGGGACTTCGATAACCCCGACAACAGCCATATTTTCAGTTCTTGCGGCATCAATAAGCTGCTTAATGCCCGGTTCCATACCGAACATAAGGTCATCACCAACCATTACGGCAAACGGATCATTCTTGCAGACTTCTTTTGCGCAAAGAACGGCATGTCCAAGCCCAAGCTGTTTTTTCTGACGAACGGAAATGATATTAACCATTTCAGCAACTTTTCGACACTCAGCTAAAATCTCAGTTTTACCGGCCCGCTTAAGCACGTCTTCAAGGCTTAAGTTATAATCAAAATGATCTTCGATGATTTTTTTATTCTGGTTGGTAATAAATACAACATCAGTGAGTCCGCTGGTCATAGCTTCTTCAACAACATGCTGTATAACTGGCTTCCTGAAAATCGGGAGCATTTCCTTAGGAATATTTTTAGTGGCAGGCAATGATCTTGTGCCCCAACCAGCAACCGGAATAATAACTTTTTTGATGACCATTGATCGGACTCCTTGAATATATTCAGTGTAATATTTTTACACCAAACAAATAAATTAACGTAAATGCTTTTCTAAAACTTCTGCAAGTTCAGAAGTATAAAGTTCAACCTTAGAACTGTCTTCTGCTTCAACCATAACTCTGGCTACAGATTCCGTCCCTGAATAACGCAAGAGGACACGCCCTCTATCACCGAGTTCTTTTTCAACTTTTTTCAGAGCTTCTTGCACAGCAGGAACCTCTTCAAAAGGGACCTTACGATTAACATGCACATTTTTCAAAGCTTGAGGATACAATTTCAACAACCCGGAAAGTTCAGATAGCGGCCTGTTCTTTTCGCAGAGTATACGTAATAACTGAAGAGCCGCAAGTAAACCATCACCGGTGGTGCTGTATTCTCTAAAAATAAGATGACCTGACTGTTCGCCTCCGAGAATTGCTCCTTCACGCCGCATCGCTTCCATAACGTAACGATCCCCGACAGGAGTTCTAAGAAGAGTGCCGCCATGATCCTTCATGAAATTTTCAAGAGCCATATTGCTCATAACAGTCGCAACAAGCATGTTTTTAGCAAGTTTTCCGCGCTCCATAAGATCCGCAGCGCACATTGCCATCAACTGATCACCGTCAAGAACCTGCCCTTTTTCATCGACAACGATCAAACGATCACCGTCTCCATCAATGGCAAGTCCGATATCTGCATTCTCTTCAATAACCCTTTGCCCTACGACTTCGGGATATAATGAGCCACATTTATCATTAATATTAAGACCATTAGGCTTATCGCCAATGGTGACGACTTCAGCTCCAAGCTCTTCAAACATATTGCCAAGACTATAAGTAGCTCCATTGGCACAATCAAGAACAAGTTTAATACCTTTAAGTGTCATTTCCTGCGGAAAACTATACTTCAAGTAAACAATGTAGCGGCCTCTGGCGTCTTCAATCTTAAAAGCTCTGCCTACCTTTTCAGACTGAGGATAATCCCAGTTAGGATTATCAGAAAGCACCATTTCTGAAATTTGATCTTCAAGCTCATCAGGCAATTTAAAACCATTTTTATCAAACAGCTTAATTCCATTATCCATGAACGGATTATGGGAAGCAGATATGACAATTCCGAGATCCGCACGCATGTTACGTGTCAGAAAAGATATGGCTGGAGTAGGCATCGGCCCTACCTGAAAAACATCCATTCCCATGGCGCAAAGACCTGCTGTCAGAGCTGATTCAAAAACATACCCTGAAAGCCTTGTATCTTTACCTATAATAACTTTGTGACGCTGCTTACCATTTCTAAAAAAATGGCCGCACGCAAGCCCTAGTTTCAATGCAATATCAGGTGTCATCGGGAAAATATTAACCTGACCACGCAGGCCGTCAGTTCCGAATAAACGTTTACTCATCCAAGATCTCCCAAGAAAGACAAAATCATACGTTAATGATCAGTTGGTGTCTGTCTCGATATTGTTACAGTTATTTCTTCAGGATTTTTCTTACTTACTATGCACCCTGAAGGGACGCTTACATCATAAGGTACGATGTTTTTACCATTTGGAATTGTTCCATTAATATCTATAGAAGCGGTAATTTCATTTCTAAAACCGCTCTTTCTAAAGAACGGCTTCGGCCCTTGCACATACAGCCTGACAAAGTTCTGGCTGGCAGTGAATTCAACTTCTTCAGGCCCAAGTATATATAGTGGAACTTTGACCCACATTTTTGCACTTCTTACTTTAAAATCCAAAGCAACTGAAACCATTCCAGGGTTGGATTCAACTTCCTCAGGAAGGTTCAAAGGAATATCTCCCCTCCAATTCTGAGGAGAATCAGTATCAAGCATTATAGTCTGAGTGCGAACCTGAGCAACCTTTTTAAGAATAGATGCCGGTCCACGTAAAGTGACTTCTGACGGATCAGATGATTTTTCTGTCAGTGTATAATCACGATCCAGTTTTCCCTTCCATGTGGGAATTACCGAAACTTTCTTTTTCACATACATATCAACATCAAGATTGATAGTAGAAGGATTCATTTCTATGACTTCCAAAGCACTGCCGAGTCCCAGCTTATCAGCAACAATAGCAATTGGATTCGCGCCTAATACCAGCTGTCCGGTATCAAGGGAATAGGCCATTTTTTTAGTATCAAGATTACGAATTAACCCCTTTGGCCCCCTAACTCGCGCCGAGACTTTAGAAATCATACCACTGCGTATAATCATACCCTGTGGAGGATTGACAATTTCCAAAGGAAATTCAACCCAAGTTTCGACAAGGTCACGTCCTGTTACCAGATACCATGTCAAAATGGACATCATCAATGCCAATACGGCTATTTTCCAGCGCTCATTTACCATAATACTAACTCAAAGTATTTTTGAGTACACGTTTAAGTCTGACTATATCCAAACTTGTAGTAAGCTTGCCGCCTATTGCAACAGAGATAGAGCCTCTTTCCTCCGAAACCACGATTGCAACAACATCTGTTTCTTCACTGATCCCTAAAGCGGCTCTATGCCGTGTGCCTATTGAGCTCTGCTGAGTCGAAACCTGTGCAAGAGGCAAAATGCAAGAAGCTGCAACAATCCTGTTTGAGTTAATAACAACCGCCCCGTCATGCAACGGAGTGTCAGGCCAAAAAATATTTATAAGAAGCTGTTTAGTTATTTTTGAATCTACTTCGACGCCTTTTTCAATAATATCCCCAAGAGGAACATTCTTTTGAATAACGACAAGCGCGCCTATTTTACGTCGAGCCATAGAATCCATGGCTGAACAGATTTCATCAATGACTGCAATTTTAAAATCGTTTTTCCGCCAAAAACGTCCGGCCCCCATCTGAGCTAGGCCTTTACGGATATCACGTTGAAATAAAATAATAATAATAAGAAAAATTGAGCTAAGAAAATTGGTAAGAAGCCAGTTCAGGGTATAAAGACCGAAAACATCGGAAGTGTAATAAACGAGCAATATAAAAAATAAACCCCAGATTATTGCAGCAGCACGCGTTCCACGCACCAAAAGAATCACATAGAAATAGACCACCGCGACGAGGCCGATATCCAGCAATTCCTTCCATGAAATCTGAAATCCTAAAAATTCAAACATTAACTACCCTCGGTAATCGCCTTCACAACCTTCAAGGTCTGAAAAGTCAACGCAACATCATGAACCCGATGAATCGGCACTCCGCGAGCCGCTAGAATAGCCGTGGCTGCCTGTGTTGCATTTTGACGTTCGTGCGTTTCAAGCCCCAATAACTTGCCCCATAAGGACTTATTTGAAAGTCCCATGTAAACCGGAAAACCTAAATCCATCAACACATCAATATTCTTTAGTATCGCAAGATTATGCTCAAGAGTTTTACCAAAACCTATGCCTGGATCAATTACTATGTTTTTTTCGGGTAATCCAGCCTTTAAGAGTTTTTCAAGACTTTTTTTAAAAAAAGATAAAACATCTTCAATCACATCATCATATTGTGGAGATAATTGCATCTTTTCAGGAGAACCTTGACTATGCATTAACACATAACCGGGCTTCTTGTCCGCTACAATTTCAAGCAAAGCCGGATCTGAGCTAAAGGCTGAAACATCGTTTACAATTGAAGCTCCAGCTTCAATTGCTGCCAAAGCAACTTCATGCTTCACCGTATCAATTGAGACAACATGATCTTTGGCAAGTTCCTCAATCACAGGAACAACCCTGCGAAGTTCTGCTTCCACAGAAACAGGTTCTGCAAAAGGTCTGGTGCTTTCTCCGCCCACATCTAAAATATCAGCCCCCTGTGCAGCTAACATTCTTCCATTGGCAATAGCTTTCTGAGGATCGTAGTTTGTGCCTCCGTCATAAAAAGAATCAGGAGTAACATTCACGATTCCGGCAATAAAAAAAGGGGCAGGGCCTAAAACCCTGCCCCCTTTAATGGTCCATGTATAGGTCCGATTCATTTCACTCTTCCGACTACTCAGAGCCTTTTTTATCTTCAGAAGGTTTCGCTTCTTCAGATTTATTTTCGGATTCTTCGCTGTCAATTGATCCGTCAAAAGAAAAATCTTTCTTTTCTTCTTCAGAATCATTTTTTGAATCAGTTACAGTGTCATCTTCAACTTTTTCTTCAACGGTTTCTTCAACAGGAGTATATCCTGTTTTTGCTGTGGAGGCATACGCCTTTGCACCAGTTGAAGGCTTTACGGTAGAATTAACTTTTTCAAGCGGAGGTAATACGCCGCCGTCCATAAGAATATCAATTTCACTACCGGAGATAGTTTCACGCTCAAGCAATGCTTCAGCCAGCTTGTGAAGAAACTCTTTCTTCTCGCTCAGCAAAGTCCTAGCGGTCTCTTGAGCGGTATCAATAATTCTTCTGACTTCTGAATCTATAAGACGCGATGTGTCTTCACTGAAGTCTTTGCCGTGACCGAATTCCTTGCCTAAGAAAACCTGATCATTAGTCTCACCGAAGGTCATAGGTCCGAGCTTCTCACTCATACCCCATTGGCAAACCATACTGCGGGCCATCTTAGTTGCGCGCTCAATATCGTTGCTGGCACCGGTTGTCATCTGATCAAGAATCAACTCCTCTGCTACACGGCCGCCAAGCAGCATAACCAGAGTATCTTCAAGGTATTTTTTAGAATAGTTATGACGATCATCAACAGGAAGCTGCTGAGTTACCCCAAGCGCTCTTCCTCGAGGAATAATCGTAACTTTATGCACAGGATCAGTATTTTCAAGAAGTCTAGCTACAAGAGCATGTCCGGCTTCATGATAAGCAGTAGTTTCTTTTTCCTTGTCGTTAAGGATAAGACTACGGCGTTCTCTGCCCATAAGGACTTTGTCTTTAGCTTCTTCAAAATCAATCATATTAACGTAATCTTGATTATTTTTAGCAGCGTACAATGCAGCTTCATTCACAAGATTTTCAAGATCAGCACCGGAAAATCCGGGTGTTCCGCGAGCAATAACATCAAGATCAACTTCTTCTGCAAGAGGAGTCTTGCGAGTGTGGACCTTAAGAATATGAGCTCTACCCCTTACGTCAGGAGTCGGAACAACAACTTGTCTGTCGAAACGCCCGGGTCTAAGTAGTGCGGGGTCCAAAACGTCAGGTCTGTTGGTAGCGGCAATAAGAATAACGCCTTCGTTAGACTCAAAACCATCCATCTCAACGAGCAACTGGTTAAGAGTCTGCTCGCGTTCGTCATGTCCACCGCCGAGACCAGCTCCACGCTGACGTCCAACTGCATCGATTTCATCAATAAAAATCAAGCAAGGTGCATTCTTTTTACCCTGAGCAAAAAGATCACGAACACGGGATGCACCGACACCGACAAACATTTCAACAAAATCTGAACCGGAAATGGAAAAGAAAGGAACACCTGCTTCACCGGCAACTGCACGGGCAAGTAATGTTTTACCTGTTCCCGGAGAACCGACGAGAAGCACGCCTTTCGGAATACGTCCACCCAAACGGGTAAACTTTTTAGGTTCACTTAAAAATTGTACTATTTCAGAAAGTTCCTCTTTAGCTTCATCTACGCCGGCAACATCTTGAAATGTTACTTTAGCACTTTCTTCATTAAGCATGCGAGCTTTGGACCGCCCGAAAGACATGGCTCCGCCACGACCTCCGCCGCCGCCTCCACCCTGCATTTGACGCATGAAGAAAATCCACACACCGACCAATAACAACATAGGGAACCAAGAAATAAACAGGGTCATATACCAAGGAGCATCTTCTTCCGGCTCCGCGACCACTTCAATTTTATTTTTAATCAGACTCGGAACAAGACTTGGATCATTTGGGCTGTAGGTAACAAAGCGCTTGTCTCCGACCATTACTCCACTGATTTTATGTCCCTGAATCTTGACCTGTATGACTTCTCCCTGATCAACTTTCATAAGAAAATCAGTATAGGATACCTTGAGCTGGGGAGCTACAGGCTGGTTAAAAAGATTGAACAAAACAATCATCACCAACATGATGGTTACCCAGACCAAGAGATTCTTGGCAAAACTGTTCAAAATTCATCTCCTTCATATTTGTCCGGCTTATTGCCTGCAAGACGCAGACTGTCGGCATTCGGACTAAAATCAGTTCTTAGTTTAGTTTCAATCAGTATTAATAAGACTAATTCTAAAAAAGGCAAGGGGAATAGGAAAGATTATTAATGCTTGCCCTTACCTTATAAAATTGGTAGCTGATTTTCTTCACGAACGGAAGTGTTTCGTCACCGGTGTGGCGCCTGGACTTCAAATCCAGTGGACGGGCTAACCCTCGTCGGTAGGTTCGACTCCTATACACTTCCGCCATTCTAAAAAACAGACATTCCCTCTACCTTCACACCATCTCTTTTATAATACACTTGCAGTCAGTTTATAAACATGTATTTTATAAAAAATACTAATCAATATTTAGTTTTTCAACACACACAGGTAAGGAGCTTTTTATGGATTCCAAATGTATAAATGGAAACTCTTTATGCACTGGCGTTGGAATTATAGACGGCCAACATCATAACTTATTTAAATTGCTTAAAAAAGTCCGTGCACATGCGACCTTATTAGATACAGATGAAATAGACACCATCATAGATGAACTCTTTCTATACAGTCTATATCACTTTGAAACGGAAGAAAACCTGCTAAAAAAATACAACTTAGACAGCTTTCCCAAACACCTTGATCAGCATAGAGAATTTACTGAAAAAATTGAGCAATTTAAAATAGATTATATGCTTCAAAAAACTGAACTCAGCAACGAAATTATAGATTTTTTAGAGCAATGGATCATAAATCATATTGAAAAAACAGATCTTGCTGATTTCAAATCAGCCAAGAAAATTGATGCAGATAAGTTATAAAAAAGCTCCATTCAATTTGTATAGAGCTTTTTTATAACTATTCGTAAAAACAAAATAATTCTTTATTTGAGCCAGCTCTTTAATTCCGAAATCTGAGATTTGACAGATTCAGGTCCCGTTCCACCGGGTGAAACTCTACGCCTGACTGCAGCTTCATACGAAAGTACTTCAAAGACATCTTCCTCTATTTTCTCAGAAAAAGATTTCAATTCAGCAAGTGTCATATCTTCTAGACCCTTAGCTGCTTTTTCAGCATAAGCAACAGCCGCTCCGGTGATGTGATGCGCTTCACGGAAAGGAATGCCTTTACCTACAAGATAATCTGCAAGTTCAGTCGCATTTAAAAAGCCTTTTTTAAGCGCCTTTTCCATGTTTTCAGCGTTAAAGCCCATTGCTTCCATCATGTCTCCCATTATGGAAACAGATGCGTAAACTGTTTTATGTGCGTCAAAAAAAGGTTCTTTGTCTTCCTGCATGTCCCTATTATACGCAAGAGGAAGCCCTTTAACGGTGGTAAGCAGTGACATTAAATCACCGAAAACTCTTCCCGTTTTACCGCGCATAAGCTCGCAGACATCGGGATTCTTTTTTTGCGGCATTATGGATGAACCGGTCGAAAAAGCATCCGGCAATTTTATAAAACCGAAACATGGATTCGCCCAGATAATAAGCTCTTCACAGATTCTGCTAAGATGAGTCATAACAAGACTGCCGGTAAAAATAGCTTCTAATACAAAATCCCGATCAGAAACAGCATCCAGGCTGTTGCGGAACGTATCATCCATACCAAGCTTTTCTGCCGAAGAAGCCGGTTTTAAAGGATAGGTTGTCCCAGCAAGAGCAGCAGCTCCGAGCGGACATACATTCGCTCTTTTTATGCAGTCACATACGCGGCTGTGATCTCTTTTAAACATCCACGCATAAGCAAGCATATGATGAGCAAGACTTACAGGTTGAGCAGGCTGTAAATGGGTATATCCAGGAAGGAGAACTTCACGATTAGCTTCAGCTTTTTCGGTGAATACGAAAATCAGCTTTTCAAGTGCTGTTTTCCACTCTTCAAGGCTACGTACAACATACAGACGAAAATCAAGGGCAACCTGATCATTACGACTGCGGCCTGTATGAAGTTTTCCGCCGACGGCTCCGACTATTTCAGTCAGCCTGCTTTCAATATTCATATGGAGATCTTCCATCTCCTTTTTCCATTCGAACTTGCCTGATTCAATTTCTTTGAGGACGGTATCCAAGCCTTTGACTAAAGTCTGGGCTTCCTGAGCGGTCAATACGCCCTGCTCTGCGAGCATCAGCGCATGTGCTTTGGAACCTTCGATATCTTCGCGATAAAGAGTTTTATCAAAGCTGACAGACTGTGTGTAGTCTTCTACTGACGCAGCTGTTTTTTGAGCAAATCTACCGCCCCATAATTTTGCTTCAGCCATAAGTAATACCTCGCAATCTCAATGTTTGCTAAAAAATAAAATTTTATAAAGAAAAATCCTGCCATGGATCAAATATCAGTCCAAAGAATTGAAATGACTCGACACTGGCAGGATTTAAAAACTCAGGCAGAAAAAAATCCACCTGAGCAATATTATTTAACTATTTATCGCAGTTTTCGCCGTCTTTCAGCCAGTTGCTTCCAGATTCAGCAGTTTTACCCTTCAATCTTAAACCGATAAGCTTAATGAAGCCTTCAGCATCTTTCTGATCATATACATCATCTTCTTCAAATGTTGCGAGATCAGAACGATAGAGAGAATAAGGAGACTTACGTCCTTCCGGAATAACATTACCTTTGTAGAGTTTTACTCTGACTGTTCCGGTAATTTTTTCCTGTGTCTTATCAATCATAGCCTGAAGAGCTATACGTTCAGGAGCATACCAGTATCCATTGTATACCATTTCGGCATATTTAGGAATAAGGCTGTCACGAAGATGCATAACTTCGCGGTCCATACAAAGTCCTTCAAGATCACGATGAGCAATATGAATGATTGTTCCACCCGGAGTTTCATAAACACCGCGAGACTTCATTCCTACGAATCTGTTCTCAACCATATCGACTCTTCCGATACCATGCTTTCCACCGAGTTCATTGAGTTTTTCAACGAGAGCGGCAGGAGAATGACTGACACCATTAATAGCGACAGGATCCCCACGTTCGAAATCAATAGTGATGATTTCTGGTTCATCAGGAGTCTGTTCAATAGGAGTACAATATCTGTATGATTCAGGAGATGGAGCATTCCAAGGATCTTCAAGTTCGGAACCTTCAAAACTTACATGAAGAAGGTTAGCGTCCATTGACCAAGGTTTGCGGCGAGTAACAGGAATATCTATTCCGTTTTTCTCAGCAAACTTAATAAGGTCAGTACGAGATTTAAGATCCCATTCACGCCAAGGTGCAATTGTTTTAAGTCTGGGATTCATACCCATTGCACCAAGTTCAAAGCGAACCTGATCATTCCCTTTACCAGTAGCGCCATGTGAAACAGCCTGAGCGCCTTCGCTTTCAGCAATTTCAACCATTCTTTTAGCAATCAAAGGACGGGCAATGGCTGTACCTAAAAGGTAGCGTCCTTCATAAATTGCTCCGGCACGAAAGCAAGGGAAAATAAAATCACGCGCAAATTCTTCACGCAGATCTTCAACAAATGCTTTGGTGGCACCCGTTGAAAGCGCTTTCTCTTCGATTCCGTCAAGTTCTTCTCCCTGACCAAGATCCGCGGTGAGAGTTATAACTTCACAATCATATTCTTGCTTGATCCATTTCAATATAATTGAGGTATCAAGACCTCCGGAATAGGCCAAAACAACTTTTTCAACTTTACTCATTATTAATTCCTTCCAATTCTTATTCTATTGCATGAACGTTCGGAAGAACTTGAACAGGTCCGAGAATTTTCTCAACTGCTTCAAGGTCAACTTCAATTCCATTTACTGCCCATTCCAAAATAGCTTTCTGCATATGCAGTCTGTTTTCAGCCTGATCAAAAATAATAGATCTAGGACCATCAAGAACATCGGCTGTAACTTCCTCTTCCCTGTGTGCTGGCAGACAATGCATAACTTTACAATCAGGAGCTGCGTGAGCAAGGAGTTCTTCGTTAACCTGATAAGGAAGGAAAGCCTTCATACGCTCTTCCTGTTCCTCTTCCTGCCCCATGGAGGCAAAAACATCGGTGTTAACATAATTAGCACCCTCAACAGCTTCAATAGGATCATAGCTCATATTGATTTTCGCACCCATAGCAAGAGCGCGGGCAAGAACGTCAGAATTCGGCTCATACCCTTCAGGAAACGACAATGTGAGATAAATAGGGAAATATATTGCTGCATTAATCCATGAATGCGCCATATTGTTACCATCGCCAACCCATGCGACATGGACATTTTCAAGATCAGGAGTTCTTTCGTAAATAGTCAACATATCACTCAAAACCTGACAGGGATGATATCTGTCAGTAAGAGCATTAATAACCGGGACAGTTGAATATTCTGAAAGAGTACGAACCTTCTGCTGCTCAAAAGTTCTCACAACAAGCGCATCAGCATAACGGGATAATACGCGTGCGGTGTCTTCAAGAGGTTCACTTCTTCCGAGCTGAGATTCAGCGGGGGTCATAAAAATTGAATGACCGCCGAGCTGCTCAATCGCAACATCGAAGGATACTCTGGTTCTTGTAGAAGCTTTTTCAAAAATCAGAATAACAGTTTTACCTTCAAGGCTTTTGTTTCTGATTTTATTATCTTTAAGCTCTTTTGCCCTGAGTACGAGCTGGCCGAGTTCTGAACGTGGAACATCATTTATTTTAAGCAGATGTCTGATCATTTTTAAACTCCAAATAGTATGTGAATAAGCTCTAAAAACAATAACGGAAAATTATTGCTCATAAGAGCAGCTATTGTAAACCATAATTTATAGTGAAATTTAAGCGGATAGCATTAAATAGGCAAAAATAAACGAAAAACAGTATTAGCCGAATCAAAATTCAGTTCACTAATACAAACGGGCTGGCGCGCTATCAGTGCCAACCCACTATTCGCTGTCGGAAAATAGGGGCAACGGTCTCAACGGCAACATCTGTAAGCGAGTACATCTCCTGCCCGTGATCATATCCAGCCAAATGCAGCAAAGCATGAGCCAGAAGCCTGACAAGGTGATCTTCGGGGACTTGGCCGTAAAGCCTTGTCTCACGAGCTAATGTATCAACAGACAGAACAATTTCACCCAAATATTTATTTTTAGTAATATCTGGCGTTTCAGAAAAAGGAAAACTCAAAACATTGGTAGGCCCGACGCAACCTAAAAAATCATGATTGATCACGGCAATAGCCGAATCGTCAGTTATTTTTAAATCAAAGTCGAAACCGTCTATCTTTAAGGCGTTAAGCAGAAGTTCAGCCATATGTGTCACTTCTCTTTTGCTCAACGGAAAATTAGAATCAGGTCTACACTCATATGTTAATGATAGGGTCATATTTTGCCGCCACTGCATTCATAAGAATCATAGGCCCTTACTATTTTTGAAACAAGAGGATGCCTGACAACATCCGTGTCTTCAAATTTCACAAAACTGATCCCTTCAACATTTCTAAGAATATTTTTTGCAACAACCAGACCCGATGAAATATTTGTCGGCAGATCAACCTGAGTAATATCACCGGTAATTACTGCTTTGGAACCGAATCCAAGACGGGTAATAAACATTTTCATCTGTTCAGGAGTGGTATTCTGCGCTTCATCAAGAATAACGAATGCGTTACTCAACGTTCTACCGCGCATAAAGGCTAAGGGAGCTATTTCAATGATGTTTTCTTCAATCATGTCCTGAACTTTTGCATAATCCAGCATATCATAAAGAGCATCATAAAGCGGACGCATATAAGGATTGACCTTATCCACAAGATCACCGGGCAGAAAACCGAGCTTTTCTCCAGCTTCAACAGCCGGCCTAGTCAGAATAATTTTTTTAACTTCTTTCCGGGTATAGGCGTAAATAGCCATTGCAACAGCAAGATATGTCTTTCCTGTTCCGGCCGGACCAATGGAAAAAACCATATCATTTTCACGAATAGCAGAAAAATAAGCACGTTGAGTAAGTGTGCGAGGAGAAATTGTTTTTTTTGAAGAAACTGAAAACAGTTCGTCTCTGAAAATTTTTACAAGGTCCGCGGCGGGATTGCGGCATAAAATTTTATACGCAGCTTCCACGTCTTCCGGAAAAACTTTTTTTCCAGACTTAAGCACGGAATAAAGTTGACTGAAAGACTTCGCGACAGGATCAATAAGCTCATGACTATCCGCTATCAGATGTAACGAATTGCCCCTGCTATTAATCTGCACGCCCGAAAGCTTTGAAATTGCATCAAGATTTGAATTCTGAGCGCCAAAAAGCGTACTCGATAACCCAACATCATCGAATTCCAATTTTACCCGTATTTTTTCTTGTTCAGACATTTAGATACTACTCTTCTAAGATTTGTCAGGAAGAAATACGGCAGGTTTAAATAATATGCAACTGAATGCTTTAATAAGATTTAGTGCAGAATTATTATTCAGAGAGCAATTCATCTATCGCCGATATAATTGCTTTTGAATCAAACGGTTTGGTAAAGGTATACTTCACACCAAACATCTTAATCCAATCCAAAGAATCATAATTTGCTGAAGAACTTCCGCCTGAAACTGCAATAATCTTAACATCAGGGTTTTCTTTAATAAGTTCCCTTACAGTTTGCACACCTTCTTTTTCAGGCATAAAAATATCAGTTATAACAAGATCAATAGAGCTTTTATCGTAATTATTAACAGCTTTTACACCATCTTCTGCTTCCGAAACAACATGACCTTCTTTCTCCAGCATTGCACGAAGAATTTGACGAGATATGGGATCATCATCAACGACGAGAATCCGAGGCATAACCAAACTCCTTAACAATTATATTGTATGCTACTTAGATATCCTTTCAACAAGTAAATATCTAAGTAGCATACCGGAAAACAAAATCAAATTAATATTTTCGTTTGCCGCTACCGGCGAAAACTTCATATTCGAGCAGTCTGCATTCAATTTTAGCATTATAAAAAAGCAGTCTACGGGAAGTTCTAAGCCCTATACATTTGGCTAAATCTGAATTTCCGGTAAAAACGAACCCTTTATAGCCCTGACATTTATTTTTCAAAAAATCGCCGATGGCTGTATAAATCTTCTCAAGCAGAGTAGAAGTTCCCATTCTTTCGCCGTATTCAGGATTAAAAAAGATAATGCCCTTACCTTCCGGTATAACCGTATCCCGAAAATCACAAACTTCAAATTCTATGTGATGTTCAACCCCTGCTGCACGCGCATTTTTACGGGCAGCCTCGATAGCTTCAGGATCAAGATCAGTTGCAATAATTTTTCCATCAAATGAAGTAAGTTCTCTATCTTCAGCCTCCATACACAAATTATCCCAATACGCCTCATTGTAACCAGGCAGTCTCATGAAAGCATATGTATCGCGGATAAGGCCCGGAGCACCGGAAAGAGCAATAAGAGCAGCCTCAATTGCAAGAGTACCACTACCGCACATAGGTGAAATAAAGTTTCCGCGTCCGGTCCACCCTGTAGCTTTAACCAAAGTTGCAGCCAGTGTTTCCTGCAAAGGAGCTTTATGAGGAAGCTTTCTATATCCTCTTTTAGAAAGAGGCACACCGGAAGTATCAAGATAAATAGTACAGTCGTCGCCTCTCCAATGGAGAAAAACGATAATTCCTGTCATTTCAGGACCGGAAGAAGGTCTTCTGCCCAGTTTTTCGCGCACCTTGTCAACGATGGCGTCTTTAACTCTGACGTTGGCAAACCGTGTATCTGTAATAGTTTCAGTTATAACTGAGGAAGTAATCGTGAGATAATCGTCCGGAGAAATAATTCTTTCCCATTCCATTTCTTTAACTTCTTCGTACATCTGATCAGGAGTGGCAGCCTTAAATTTCTTAAGCTGGTACAACACTCTATGCCCGCAACGAGTCCACAGGTTGAGGCGCATACACTCATTAAGAGAAGCCTTGGTTTCAACCCCGGCATAAAATTCGTTTCTTACCTTAAAGCCCATCTTCGTAATTTCTTCCACAAGATAAGGCGAGAAACCTTTAGGACAAGTGACCATAACTACACTTTTGCGTTCAAAATCGAGCATTATATCCTCATTTGGCGTGAATTTAAAAATATACCATCAAATCTGTTTGTAACGGATATACAGAAAAGTTGAAATCCACAAATCATTTTATGAAACACAAAAAACCAGAACAGGGGATTTTTGTTAAGGAACGGTTGTGATACGATTCTGCACATGATATCAACAATAACTAGAATCTGATAATTCGCATTTATCTTAACCGCGGAGGTTCATCATGACCAAAGAGTTGTTTAAAAAAATAATTTTCAAGTTCTATCATTACTCTGGAATACGTTTTATATCAGAAATGATAAACCCTCCCAGCAATGCCGAAATGAATAAAAGCGAATACCGCAAACCTAGTAATTTTATTCCTTGGATTTTTAGTATTTACATAATCATTTTTGGCATTGCATCTAGTCGCTATGAAGGGGATATTAATTCTTATAAGATGCTAATTTCAACATTTCAATCGCATATGGGAGCCAATAATATAACTGATGTTTGTGCAGAATTAGCTCCTCTTCAAAAAGTAAAAGTTTCGGTAGAACCGGATTTTATTTATTTTTGGGAAACAATTTCATCTTTTTATAAAAATGAACCATATGAAATTGGCAAGCAAGTGCTTATTCAAACAGTCTCAACACATAACAAAAATTTACAAAATGCGACTCTATATATGGCAGACCTTAGAGAAGCTAATCTCTATGAAGCCGACCTCAGAGAAGCCAATCTCAGAGAAGCAGATTTACGTGGAGTCGACTTCTATAATGCCAAATTAGATAAGACCGACTTCAGTAAGGCCAAACTTTTAAACGCTAAATTTGGTGAGGCTAACCTCAGAAGTGCCAAATTCCAAAATGCTACACTTCATAACGCTATGTTCATTTCAGCCGACTTACAATCAACTTATTTCAATGGAGCTGACCTTTATAATGCCACATTTAAATGTGCAAAACACCTTAGAGCCGGACAGCTTAACACAGCTAAAACACTTTACAAAGTAACATTACCTGAAAAGTTGGAAGACCGCGAAACTCTCAACAGCACACTCTTCGAAAAACCTGACTGGCTCGAAGAAGCTTTGAAAGCAGATAAAGAGTAAACAAGATAAACAGCAAAACTAGAGATATCCACTATGCCAGTAGAAACCGGATCAGAAAATGTATTTGCAGATCTTAGCTTAGAACAACCGGAAGAATTAACCTACAAGTAGATAAAGAATGACTAAGCCATGATAAAACCGAAAACAAAAAAGCCAAAAAAAGATACGGAAGATATAGCTGACGCGCTCAAGCAATTCATGCAGCTTGCACAATATGAAGTACCGGAAGTAAATGAGGATAGCGATGAATTGTTGCCTTTCGACGAAGCCTTTCCTGAACCTACTCCTGCTCAACTTCTACGCGGAGCCAGAACCCGCGAAAATATGACTCAAGCGAAACTTGCTACAGCTGTCGGAATTCATAGAAACAGCATTTCTGAAATGGAAAGAGGCGTACGCAATATCAGCGTTGATATGGCTAAACGTTTAGGAAAAGTTCTCAACACTTCGTACAAACGCTTTATATAATAAGATAACGGAAACCCACAAAAAAAGCCCCGAAGACTGATGTACTAGACATCTATCTAAGGGGCTGTTTTTATTCTGGTTGGTGCGAAAGGAGAGACTCGAACTCTCACGGATTAACCGCTGGATCCTAAATCCAGTGCGTCTACCAATTCCGCCACTCTCGCAACCAGTTATGTCTATCGTTGTTCGCCGATTTCGACTTAATCTAAAAGATTAAATACGGAACCACCGCGACAGAAGATGCTTAATATAGGGACCATTAAAGATTGTCAACCAAAATTGCTAATTATATCGATAATTACTATATTTTTTATTATTACTTTTTCAAAACAGCAATCAAAAGCTTAAGTTTTGCTTCAAGATCCTGAAAATCCTTACCTAGAACTCGAACAATCGGTTCTATACCTATTTCACCCGGATCACAGACAACATCAACTTTTGTTGCATCATCATGATGCGCAAGAGCTTCACAGGTTCCCCACTCGAGAGAACTGCCGACTTCTATATTTAAGTCTTTCGGTTTATCCGCAAGATCAAACCATGCTTCAACAAATCCGCACTTGGCTACAGCTGCCATAATTTGGTCATTATACCTTATACCGACAGCGCAATTGATTTCAGGATTATATTTGCGGGCGCACAGTACAGCCTTCGCCATAAATGAAGATGCTCCGAAATCAGGATGGCCACCTATAATAATTTCACCCTTGCGAGTACAGGTAATGCGTCCGGTAAAAGCCGCCACATCATTTATTTCAGTAGCGTGCGGAAGGGCCGCGGCTACGTTCATTCTGCTCTCGGGAATTAAGTTACTGAGTCCGTCCATATGAGTCAGACGCAATCCGCATTCATGCAAATCAGAAAGAAGTCCTTCTTTCATGCCTGTAATCAACATAGGAGCAAGATGATTCGGAGGTCCGCCCCCCTCGCCGACTTCAAATCCAGCACGAAGCGCAAGGTTCAGATATTTTTGAGCATCAAGGATTGCGGTGACAAGATTTTTCCCTTTTGCCATCCCGGAAGCAATTGCAGCAGAAAGAGTACATCCTGTGCCATGCATATTTCTAGTCTTCACACGTTGCTGCATCATCGGAATAGGTTTCTCACCTTTGATTCCTAGCCAATCCGTTGAAGCAACAGAATCAAAATGACCGCCTTTGATCAAAACAGCCTTTGGTCCCATTTCAAGGAGAATATCAATTGCCTTGAAAATATCCTCGCGGGTCTTTATTTCCATATCTGCAAAAAGCTCTGCTTCCGGCACATTGGGAGTAAGTAGATCAGCTAATGGAAACAGCTCTTTCATTGCTTCCACAGCATCCTCTTTAAGAAGCCTTGCCCCGCTCGAAGCGACACAAACAGGATCGACTATAAGCGGAAAAGATTTATCAACAAGAGCCGCGGCAACAGATCTAATTATAGGCGCAGAAAACAGCATTCCAGTTTTCGCAGCTTTAATATTAATATCAGCACAAACCGTCTCAATCTGTAATGCTACAAATTCAGGTGAAACAGGTTCTATTCCAGACACTGTAACAGTATTCTGAGCGGTCAGAGCAGTGATAGCACTTGCGCCGTAACATCCCATTATTGACATGGTCTTAAGATCAGCTTGAATACCGGCACCACCGCCGGAATCTGATCCGGCTATGGTCAAAACACATGGAAGCGAATTCATTTTGCCTCCTTAGGCAGACTATATTGTTCACACAGCTTTTAACCATGCCCCTCGTTCGGGTCAACAAGTCTCGTCTAAAAAATTTGGGACTATCGTGGACCTTGCCAGCGCCACAGGTCCCCTATATGATTAGCGGATGACAAAAACACTTATCGCATCAAAAATAAAACAACCAACTTTTTTGCCCATGACGAGAGAAGAAATGGACTGGCTCGGCTGGGATAGACCAGATATCCTTCTCGTGTCCGGCGATAGCTATATAGATCACCCGAGTTTCGGAATCCCCTTGCTAGGCAGAGTACTGACCGCACACGGATATAAAGTAGCTCTTGTCTGCCAGCCTGACTGGAAAGATACAAAAGATATAGAGGCCCTCGGCCGCCCCCGCTTATATGCAGGAGTCTCTGCCGGAGCGCTGGACTCCATGCTTTCTCACTATACTTCTTTCCGCAAAAAAAGAAGCGATGATGCTTACACTCCCGGCGGCAAAGCCGGAGCACGTCCGAACCGTGCGTGCATCATTTATACTAACCTTATAAAAAAAGCCTTCAAAGGTTTACCTGTAGTCATGGGAGGAATTGAAGCTTCCCTGCGCCGAATTTCTCATTATGATTTCTGGACAGAAAAAATACGCAAAACAATCCTCATGGACAGCAAAGCTGACCTTTTGATTTACGGCATGGGCGAACGAGCCATGCTTGAAGCAGCGGACAGGCTTTCAGAAGCGGATGAACCTTCCGGCGCAACTCTTCGAGGAATAAACGGCACTGCCTTTATGGGCAAAATTGAAGACATCCCTGCTGACGCGGAAGTTATAGAACTCCCTTCACATCAGGATATTCTCGATGACCCGCAAATGCTCATGAAAGCCACTCTTTTACTTGAAGAGCAGGTTCACTATGGCAAAGCATGGGCTATTCAAAAAACCGACAGCAGGTATGTTGTAATAACACCACCTGCAATCTACCTTAATACCAATGAACTTGACTGGTTATACACACTGCCCTTTGCAAGGCTACCGCACCCATCCTATGATGAGAAAGGTCGAATCCCTGCGGCGGAAATGATTGAATTCAGCATAACCTCCCATCGCGGATGCGGCGGCGGGTGCTCGTTCTGCTCAATAGCCATGCACCAAGGAAGACACATCCGTTCCCGCAGTAAAAAATCAATCTTAAGTGAAGCCGCAGGAATGAATTCACATAGTCATTTCAGAGGATCTATCTCAGACATAGGCGGTCCAAGTGCCAATATGTGGAACGCGAAATGTTCCGTTGAAAGAGAAAAGTGCAAACGCAAAAGCTGCCTTGTTCCAAATATCTGTCCGAATTTTAAATATGACCAGAAAGCGAACCTTGATCTGTTGAAACAGACCAGAAATCTGGACGGAATAAAACATGTCCGGGTTGCCAGCGGTGTAAGATTTGATCTGGGCCTTAAAGACCGCACAAGTTTACGCGAAATTTTTAAAGAATTTGTCGGTGGACAATTAAAGGTTGCTCCTGAGCATATTTCACCTGAAGTTCTTAAACATATGCGTAAACCGGATCTGCCGGTATTTGAAAGCTTTCTCGAGCTATTCGAAGTTGAAACAAAAAACGCGGGAAAAAATCAATACGTCATTCCTTACCTGATGAGCGCATTTCCAGGATGTACTGATGCAGACATGCGTATGCTCGCAGACTGGCTGAAAGCAAAAGGCTGGTCCCCTAAACAGGTACAGTGCTTTATACCCACGCCCGGAACTGTTGCCACCGCAATGTATTACACAGGCACTACCCCGGACGGAGAACGGATCTTTGTTGCAAAGACGGATGCCCAGCGTTTGAAACAACATGGCATACTTATCCCTGACGCAACCCGTGACCCTAGAAGCATAAGATATAAAGACAAACAAACTAAACCTGAAAAAAACACCAAAAAAGACATTTCAAAAGACTTTAAAGGAAATAAAAAATTTAAAGGAAAAAGCAAAACTGAACCGTTTTCAAAAAAGAATAAAAAAAGGTAATCCTTAACCTTGGAAATAGTTAATAAATCATATAATTAAAAAGATATGGATTAAACAACAACTCTCAATGCGGGTATAACCAAATGAGCTCAGAATCTTTCGCAAATCTGTGCATCTTTCATATAATGGATGGACTGCGTGACGGACTTTCACACTTCTCCCAGATAAGCCGGACGGCTCTGCTATACGCAATAAATCCGGGAGACCCTTTACGCATTTATGATCCGCAAGGATTATTAAGGGACCACGAACCCAAATTGAAGGAAGTCTATCTGGATTCGGATGCCTGGAAAGCCGGAAGCAATCATGATGACAACACGCGACTCATTGAAGTTATCAAATCAAAAGATCTGGCTCTTGCAGGATTAATCACCTGCGGAGCCCGTTCCAGCAGTATCTTTTACCAGCGCTGGTTTACTGAGCAACATCCGAATATGTGCTCAACAGGCCCCACTGAAAGCTGGATGGAATATGCGGCCCTGATGTTGTCTCAAGATTTTGCGGCACAGAATATTTTGCGGCTCGACAGTTCAGGACACCTTTTGCGCGAGTATTCAACCCATGCTGTCAGAGATTACATTGTAGATCAGCGAAACCGAATCATGGGCTGGGACACACAATTAAGAGTTTACCCAATTCTAGATGCTATTCTCGGGATATCCAAAACAAAAGAGGAAGGAGCATGGGCTCGAGGCGACCTTATTTTCATAGAGCCTTCGGAACTTGATTCCTTAGAATATCTGGCCAAATTCCCAGAAAATGAAAGACCGGCTCTTAAAAACCACAAGCACGTCAGAAAGCTTCTGCAATCTGTTGAAAATTCCAGTAGGAAACTTGTCTCTGACGGAAAATGCGTTGTCGGAATATCATCCTGCTGGCCGACAAACACCTCTATTTCAGCGGACTTCAAAGGAGAATGGGGAATCCTGCAACGAGGGACCGAACCCGTATGCAGCTTTGCGGATGCGACTTTTTCATCCACTAATTACAGGCCAAACCTTGTCCAACTCGAAGAAAACCTTCTTGAAATTAAACTTGATGCCAATAACAGGCACGATCTGTTTCAACTGGCAAACAAAATGGTAGCCAGCGCGACCCATCAAAGCCACGGCTGTACTCTTGTTTTAGATTTTAACGACACACCTGTAAAAATTGCAGGCCAAACTCTTGAAGAACCGCTTGATTTGCGTGATCCTGAAATACGTGGATTAGCGAGATCTCTGACCAAACTGGATGGAGCTATCCATATCGGGAAAGATGTAAAAGTTTACGGTTTTGCTTGCCTGCTGGACGGAAAAGCTGTTTCCGGTGAAAACAGAGCAAGAGGGGCAAGGTTTAATTCAGCCTTGCGCTTCACGGCAAAACATCCCAATATAATCGTAATTGTTGTTTCTTCCGATAAGCCTGTTTCAATCATACAGCGAGGAGTTGAACTGACTGCCCGCTGCGACTGGACACAACACTTTGCATGCGTCAGCACTCCCCCAACTCTCGCAGAGTGGATTGAAGGACAAATATAAGGATAAATATTATGAATAAAATTTTATATTTATTTGCTATTTCAACTTTTTCACTGCTGCTTTGTGCTTCTTCTGCATCAGCAGAGAATTGTCCATTCAAAAGTTTTTCATTTGAAAAAAAGAAAGCTTCCTCTGATTGGTCGGCAAAAAAAACATATGTAGTATCCGGCAACAGAACTCTTGGCCTTTTCAACAATCGAAACAAGCGATATCCTTCTCAAACAGTTCTCACCATAAAGGATATTCCTAAAAATTCATCCATCACAGTTAAATTTGATATGCTTTATATCGGAAGCTGGGATTCAGAGGGAAAGCTGGCTGACCGCTTCACTATTACAGTTGGCGGAGGACCGGAAATAATGAACATCACCAAGTTCCCCTGTCTTCTTGAAGACGGAGATGACACGAAACCTGTTAACAATACCGGATTTGTAAAGGTTGGAGAAAGAGACAGGGCCTACTGGGTGACACCACTTTCATTTACAGTTGAGCCTTCAGTAATTACAAACAGTGAACTTAAACTTGAATTCAAAGGTTATTTGACTGGCCGCAAAACTGAGTTCTGGGCTTTGGATAATGTTGAAATTTTTATAAATTAGAACTTTATTAATCTAAATTTTTAATAAGCCTGCAAGCTGTCATAACATGACGACTTGCAGGCTTATTTTTTCCATATTCAAACTTTAAAGTTGTTCTAAAACTTTTGTAATCGGATGATCTTCGACTCTTTTAACCTCAAGCACGTCATAAAGCTTTTCAAGTTGCAATACTATTTGCTCGAGCTTGCTGTCATCTGCAACGGTCAACACCATCCGGCTTTCATCTCCGCTCCCGACCGGGCCACAGATAATTCCTTCAAGATTGAAATTTCTCCGGGAAAAAAGTCCGGTAATCTGACTCATCACCCCGGCATGATTTCTAACCAGTAAATCTATTCCATAATTGTGCATATCTCAGCCTCCTATCATTTCTCTGTTAGCGCATTCAGGCGGAACCATGGGAAGAACTTTGTTGTCTAAGTCTATGGGAATATTTATTACGCAAGGCCCGTCCTGCCCAAGTATTTTGCGTAAGAACAAAGACGGATTCTCCTCTTCTCCAAGATCAAAGGCCGGAACTCCGAACCCTTTTGCAATGGCCGTAAAATCCGGACTGCTCTCAAAGCTGGAGGCATAATATCTTTCCCCGAAGAAAAGCTCCTGCTGTTGCCGTACAAGTCCGAGCCTATTGTTATTCATGATCAGGACTTTAACATTAAGACGATGCTCAGCCAGTGTTGCAAGCTCCTGAATATTCATCAAAAAGGAACCGTCTCCACTAACACACACAACCCGTCTTTCGGGATTAGCAAACGCTGCGCCGATTGCAGTAGGTAAACCGAACCCCATTGTACCAAGTCCGCCGGAAGTTAACAGAGTGCGGGGTTTTCTAAAGGGATACCCTTTGGCCACCCACATCTGATGCTGTCCAACATCTGTTGTAATAATAGATTGATCAGAAAGAGATTCACTAACAACACGCAGCAGGTTCATTGGATGAAAGGTATCTTCTTTATCCGGCAAGATTTCAGGGTACAATAACCGCAATGAGGCAATATGTGCACTCCACCCTATTCTGATAGCAGGGTCCACACACTCAGCAAAAACATTAAGTGCATGTCCTACATCACCTACAATCGCGAGATTGGAAGATTTTATTTTATCAATTTCAGACCTGTCGATATCAACATGTAAAATGTCAGCATGTTTGCAGAACTCACAGGCTTTACCGACAGCTCTATCATCAAAGCGAACTCCAAGAGCTATGATAAGATCTGCTTCTTCCATTATCATGTTCGTTGCACGCTCTCCGTGCATACCGAGCATACCGAGATAATGCGGATCTCCGTGCGGATAAGCTCCAAGCCCCATCAAAGTAGTTACGACCGGAATTGAATTTTTATGAGCCAGCCGGATCAAGTCTTTTGAACCTTCAGCAGCAACAACTCCCCCTCCCGCATAAATTACGGGTTTCCGTGAATTGTTGATCATATTAACAGCCCGACTCAACAACTTATCATCACACAAAGCAATATTGCTCTTAGTCCCTATCTCGGGAAAATCTTTAAATTCTACAATCTCATTCTGAACATCCTTAGGAACATCGATTACGACAGGGCCGGGTCTGCCGGACTCAGCAAGACGGAAAGCTTCTGGAATAACATTAAGCAACTCTTTAGCGGACTGAACAAGGAAATTATGTTTGGTAATTGGAATTGTAAGCCCATAAGTATCAACTTCCTGAAAAGCATCAGTTCCGATTAATGAACTTGATACCTGTCCGGTTATTGCAACCATTGGAATTGAATCAAGACTGGCATCAGCTATTGCTGTGAGCAAATTTGTGACTCCCGGCCCGGATGTTGCCATACAAACGGCAGCTTTACCGGTTGTCCGGGCCATACCTTGCGACATAAACCCCGCGCCTTGTTCATGTCTGGCTAAAATATGTCTGATCGAGCTGTCTCTGAGCGCGTCATAAATAGGCAGATTGGAACCGCCGGGTATTCCGCATATGATATCAATACCTTGCCGCTCCAGAAGTCTGATAACTAATTGTGCTCCACTGATTTCCATTTCCTCACCCTCGCCTTGTCATAATGTCAAAAAAAAACCCCTGCTGGCTGAGCCGGCAGGGGTTAGAACAACATGTTGTGTAAACTGAATTTACAACCTTCCCTCCGGCTTATTTATGCCTGTCACCATCACCACAGAAATCACCACCATCACCACTAGGGTGAGGGCTGTAACGGCTGCAAGATTGTGATTTAGGGAGAACAAGTTCATTTCAGTTTTTTCTCAAATTTTCTCGGAAATTTATAAGTACTGCAAAACTCTTAAGCCAGCAGATTATCATAATCAAGTCTTTTTTTAAATAATTGTAAATTATGACTTTAACCTAAACAACCCCACCCACCCTGTTTTATAACCAAGTACATAAAAAGAAAATTTGAAAAGAGCTGCACAAAACAAATTGACCAAAAGCATAGGGAGATCATTTTTCTTAAGAAGCAGGTTACGATCATTTTTAACCTTGAACGGGCTTTTTCTGAACCTGATATCTTTCAGCTTCAACTCATATTCAGAACTGAAACCGACCTGCTCAGAACTACCGCTATAAAAATTCTTTATCCCTTGCGGATAATACGGTTTTTCATGATCCAGATCGAGCCAGAAATGAGGATGAAGCATGGGGGTTGCAATCAGTATCAACCCTCCCGGTTTTAAATACTTTAAATATCCATCTACAAACGAAATCAAATCTTCAAACTTAAAATGCTCAATTATATGAGACAAAACTAAAAAATCAAACTTAGTCTCTGAATATTCAGCATCAAAATCTTCTAAAGAAACAACATTTAACCCTCGTTTATTGCACTCTTCAACTTGATAAATATTTTTTTCAACTCCAAGAATATTCTTAAACCCTTGCGACTTCAAAAAATCAGTCTTTCCGCCACGACCGCACCCGACTTCAAGAATACTCATTTCACGATCCAGATCACACAGAATAGATTTCCACTGTGTCATTTCGTGACGAGACAAATCCTTTGCAGTTTTCCGAATGGATTTTCGCATCTCGGGACTAGCCGTTAGCATCACGCACTCCCGCAAGTTCAGCCAGATATCTCGCTGCGTTTGCAGCTCCGTTAAGAACCATATTGGAAGGCTCAACTTTTGTTTTCAAACACTTTTCAAGAGAATTGCGCAGAGCTTCAACGGTTACTTCATCCTCTGGAAAAACATTCACTATAGCCGAAGAGGACTTACTTAAAATCGCGGCATGCTCTTCCTGTTCTCCATCTTTCATTCCCCGAAGCAACACAACAGAAGGAACACCTGCTCCCATCACATCTGTAAGACTATTGTATCCTCCGTAAATAATGGCGGATCTTGAATTTGCGAGATCAGTAAGAAAGGACGGACCAAGCTGTTCCAGATAAACATTAGGATGACACTCAAAAGACTTTTTCACACCACACACACGCGGGTCGCGGTGATTCATATAAACTTTCCATATCCCTTCGGATATGTCGAAACCACCCAAAACTTCCGCAACCTTTTCAAGTAGTACAGAAGTCCCCTCACCTGACCATGGGATAGAAACAACTCCTGCCAGCTTCTTGTGAGTGCAAACGTCAGTTACAATATTTCGTAATTCCTTAAATCGTGAAACATAACCGGTTTCAAACGGAATTTTCTGAAAATGTTTCGAAAGCTTATCAAGCTCTGAACTACCTGTTACGGAAGAATCTCCGTACCATAAAATATCTGAATACCTTGAAGTAAAAGTATCCGCCGACAGTTCAGACCAAACCTTATCAACGTCGCCGACAACCGCACGGACACCAAGCACCCATTTGCTGTCGGTTGAACCTTCAACAGCGCGCAACAATTCTTTATGCTTTCCTTGTGGGGTATGGTCTGCCAGAATGACTTTTGGTTTATACACATCGACCAAATCACTGAGACTTTCAGCTCTGACGGTTCCCAAAACTTTATCATCAATATTTGAAGGCCCAAGGTCTCCACAGGATTTTCCGCATGAAATTTTTGTTTTATATGATGGAAGCTTAATCCAATCCAGTTCTCCTTCACCGATAAGCTCGGCAGTAGCGCCGCATCCGGTTACCAGCAAAACTGACAAATGCGGAAAAAGTCTACGGACAGCAAGCCCAATTGCAACACTTCGGCTTACATGTCCTAGTCCTCTTCCGTCATGAGCATAAATAAGTATATCTATTATTGATTTCATCATCACACCCTGTATTAATAAGTAAAAGACAGCTAACAGACCTTAATATATACAAAAAAAACAAACAATAAAAGAAAAGAAAAGGGATTGCATACAACAGGAAAACATACTAGAAAATATCAAACACTTGGTTAATCGATTTTAAGGATTTACAGAAGTACCCCTTTTCGTTAGATATTCCAACGGTCATGGTTATGCAACGGCAAATAAACTTAGTGGCTATAAGCCACGTACAATTGGTATAATAAATGAGTAAGACCTACAATATCTTGATGTACTCCCACGACACATATGGTCTTGGGCACATTCGTCGTACTATGGCTATTGCTTCGCAATTAAAATGCCATGGGGTCAATATCCTTATTATTACAGGATCACCCATCGTCGGAAGATTTGAATTTCCAGAACAAATCGATTTTGTTCGTATTCCGGGAATGATAAAACAATCAAACGACAATTATATACCTCACTCCATCAAAATCGACCCGATTCATGCCATGTCCATCCGGCAGTCAATCATCGATGCCACAGCAAAAAGTTTTCAACCTGACCTTTTCATCGTTGACAAAGCCCCTCGCGGCCTCAAGCACGAAATCATGCCAACTTTGGAGTGGATGAAACAATACGGCAAAACCCGCACCATCCTCGGCCTCAGAGATATCATGGATGACTCTGAAAGCACGACCAGAGACTGGAAGGAAAAAGGCATCTATGATGTTCTTGAAAATCTTTATTCCGAAATATGGGTTTACGGCCACAAAGAGTACTACAATCCTATTAAAGAGTACTCTATTCCTGAATCTATCAGTAAAAAGATGATTTTTACAGGTTATATCCCTAGAAAAACACATTCAAGATCCTGCCCTGAAGTACGCAAAAACGGCAAAAAACTTGTGGTTATCACCGCAGGCGGCGGCGGTGATGGATACCCAATGATGGACGCGTATTTAAAAGCCCTTGAAAAATACAATCCGCAAAATTTCCGCACAGTTATGGTAACCGGTCCCTTTATGCCCACCGAACAAAGGCGCGACCTTTCTGAACGTGCGAAAAAGCTTTCAGTTACCTTTTACCACTTTTACCGAAGAATGGAAAAGTTATTCAGCAATGCTGATCTTATTGTCAGCATGGGCGGCTACAATACTGTGTGTGAAATACTCTCACATAAACAGGTAGGACTGATTGTTCCCCGTGAAACTCCACGTCTGGAACAGACTATCCGGGCACAAGTTCTAAAAGAACAAAATCTTGCAGACTATATCCCCTGGCACAAGTTAGGACCGGATACTATGATGGATAAAATCAATCATCTGCTTAACGATTCCAATTCAATCAAAGAAACTGTTTCAAATTTTAAATTCACTGGCCTTGATGTTATGCATCAGCGTGTCAACCTATTCAAAGAGATATGCTAATGATAAATGAAAATCAGCCTGTCCTTGCTATGATACTCAAGGGATATCCCCGTATTTCAGAAACATTTATTTCCAACGAAATAAGACTTCTCGAAAAACGAGGCGTTAAAATTCACATTATCTCCATGCGTAAACCGCGGGAAGATTTTACACATAAATCAATTTCAGAGATTAAAGCTAAAGTCTCATACCTGCCTTCAACACTTGAAGGCTGTCTTGAAGAACTTTTCGGTTCAACTAACCATGACGCAGGTTTAAAAGATCCCCGTTATGGCTCAGACCAAGAATTTACACAGCGAATCGATAAGATATGGGAAAACTTCCGTGAAACAGGAAGTGAAGCATCCTTTAAACACATGCTTCAAGCTGAATATATTGTTGAAAAAATACTGCCCGGCTCAGATATTTTTCACATTCACGCACACTTTGCGCATTCCCCTACTTCAGTAGCAAGAAATGCAAGCAAGCTTTCAGGCCTTCCGTTCAGTTTTACAGCTCATGCTAAAGATATCTATACTCAGGCTCCTGAAAAAATAACCGCAAAAATTTCCGAAGCCAAATTTGCTGTCACCTGCACTGGTTACAACTGCAAATATCTTGAAGAAATAGCTCCCGAAGGTAAACCTATCCATAAGGTTTACCACGGCATAGATCTGCGCCTTTTCACTTCAGATAAAGAGTATTCAACATCTGCTCCATACGAAATTTTCACAGTTGCGCGGTTTACTCCTAAAAAGGGACTGCCAACAGTATTCAAAGCACTAAAAACCCTTGCAGATAGAGGGATAGATTTTGCCTATAAAATAGTAGGAGACGGAGATGACAGGGATTCGACCCTCGCTCTGATCGAAGAACTTGGATTATCTGACCGCTGTACATGGGTAGGAACCAAACCCCACGAAGAAGTGCTTGAGCTATACAGAACTGCTGATTTATTCGCACTGGGTTGCGAAATTGCCGAGAACGGAGACAGGGACGGAATCCCCAATGTTCTGGCTGAAAGCATGGCAATGTCTGTTCCAGTTGTTGCAACCACTGTATCCGGTATTCCGGAACTCGTTGAAAACGGAAAAACAGGTATACTTGTTGAACCGGGCGATTACTTAGCAATGGCCGATGCAATGGAAAAGATATTAACCGATCAAGACCTCAGACAAGTTATGATTCCTGCGGCTAAAAAGAAAGTTCACGATATTTTTGATAACCGCTACTGGATTAATATACTGGCTGACGTTTATGAATTATATGGGATAAAAGCCAGCGACTAGCATCTACCTTACAAGGACAAGTCTATATGCGAATCGCTTTTTTCGCCCCGCATAAACCTATCGATCATGAAACTCCTTCCGGAGATTTAATGATTGGTAAAAGTCTACATGACTATCTATGCGCACATGGACATGAAGTTGTAATCGCCAGTCGTATGAGACTGCGCAACGTCACTACCACCCCCTGTAAGTGGCCTTTATTGTACTTCGAATACAATAAGGCTTTAAAGCGGGTTAAAGACTTTGCTCCAGACCTATGGCTAACATACCATAGTTATTACAAATCTCCTGATTTATTAGGCCCGCTGATTACAAAAAAGCTGGGCATCCCCTATCTAATATATCAAGGTGTATTTTCCACAAAGCACAGGCGAAACGTCAAAACGTGGCTAGGCTTTATGGCTAATAAAAATGCGCTGCTTCATGCCGATCATGTTTTTGCCAACAAAGAAATCGACCACAAAAATCTTTCCCGTATAATTCTTCCAGAAAAATTAACCAGAACCCGTCCGGGCATAAATCCTGACGATTTTAAATTCTGCCCAAAAAGCAGGACTGAAATCCGTAAATCCCTAAAGATAAGGGATACCCCCGTGCTCATGAGTACCGCGATGCTACGCAGCGGAGTTAAAGAGCAGAGTTTAACCGACCTGATCAATGCTTTTGCAATAGTTCTTAAAACATTCCCCGAAACCAAATTGCTTATAGCAGGTGACGGAGAAGCCCGCGAACGACTGACCTCTCTTGCAAAGCAAAAAACCGGAGATCAGGTAATTTTTCTCGGCAAAATTAATCGAGACGAACTCTTTAAGTATTACAGCGCGGCAGATATTTTTGCATACCCCGGTATCCACGAGGCTCTGGGAATGGTTTATCTGGAAGCTCAAAGTGCCGGATTGCCGGTTGTAGCCTACTCAACAAGAGGCCCTAAAGAAGCTGTCGCCCATGGTGAAACCGGACTTTTATCGCCTGAGGGTGATCTTGATTGTCTAGCCGAAAATATTCTCTATCTATTTCAAAATAATTATATACGCCAAGCAATGAGAGAATTAGCCCCGAAACGAATTAAAGAAGTTTTTGATCAGAATTTAAATCTGCAACATGTAGAAAAAAAAATCAGTCTCTCAATTTCAAGGAGGAACCATTGAAACCAGTAAGAATCGCGTTAATCAGACATTCAGTTACAGTCTGGAATGAAGAAAACAGAATTCAAGGCCACATGGACTCCCCTCTGACTAAATACGGAAGAGAACTTGCCGAGGAATGGAAAAAACAGCTGTCTCCAGAATCTTTTGATGCAGTAATCACAAGTGATTTGGGACGAACAATTGAGACTGCTGAAATTATTACACGAGGCCTTGATATTCCATTTTTAAAAATTCCCGGACTGCGTGAGCAGGATTGGGGTGAATGGTCGGGGTTAACATACAGCGAACTTGATCAAAAATGGCCCGGACAACTTTCTGCCGAAGAAGCTAAAGGATGGAATTTTCGCCCTACCGGAGGAGAAAGCCGCGCTGAAACATCCGCAAGAGCTATAAAAGCCCTTGAAGAAGGTATTTCAAAGATAATCGAAATAATTGACAATGATGCACCCAAAGTGCTTGCTATTATCCACGAAGGGACCTTGAAATCAATCGCGTACAAACTCGCTGAACATGACTATATGCCGGGTACTTCGAAGCTGATTAAACGCCGCAGACTGCACTGGATCAAATGGGATGGAACTTTGTCTATAGATAGGCTGAACGACCTTTTATGAAAATAATTCATTACTGCCAACATGTCTTGGGCATGGGGCACTTCTTTCGAAGCCTTGAAATTTCGAGGGCTCTAAAAAATGAACAAGTAATTTTCGTTGCAGGCGGAACCCGCCCTGAACAGGAATTACCTGATCATGTTGAATATTTTCAACTTCCCGGACTTTGCATGAACGAAAACTTCGGCGGACTCATGCCCACCGACGAAGGACGTCTTTTAAACGAAGTTAAAGAAGAAAGAATTGAAAAAATTAAGGCTATCTTTGAACAGGAAAGACCAGATGTTTTTTTAATTGAACTCTTTCCCTTCGGACGAAAAGCATTCAGATTTGAACTTCTTCCCATTCTTGATTCAATTAAAGCCGGACTCTACGGAGATGTTAAGGTAATCTGCTCTCTCCGGGATATTCTTGTCGAAAAAGACGATGGCGGAAAACACGAAAAACGGTGCGTCGAAACCCTCAATAAATATTTCGACATGCTGCTTATTCACTCTGATCCACAGATAGCAAAGCTTGATGAAACCTTCCAATCACTGAATAACATTTCCATTCCATATTCTTACACAGGATTTGCCGCCCGCAAACCCCGTAAAAACGTACGCTCTAAAGTTAGAAAAAAACTTGGAATAGGCAGTGACGAAAATTTATTAGTAGCCAGTGCAGGCGGTGGAAAAGTCGGCAATTCCTTGCTGAAAGCTGTTTTTGACAGCTTTGCTGAACTTGGTCTTGAAAAAACAAAACTGCTAATACTGACCGGTCCCTTTTTAGATCAGAATAAATATGACGCTTTAAAAACTGATTCATTAAATTTCTCTAATATTACTGTAGAAAAATTCGCACCGGACTTCACAGACTTATTAACGGGAGCGGATGCCATGATTTCAATGGCTGGATACAACACATGTATGGATATACTTACTACAAATATCCCAAGCGCGGTGCTCCCGTTTGCACAGAACAGAGAACAACGCATGAGAGCGGAAAAACTAGCTGAACATACTTCTCTCAAGGTTCTGAATGATAATGACCTCAGCATATCCAGAATGAAAAATATAATTAACGAGCTTCTTACTTGCGAACGATCTTCATCAGATCACAACATTAATCTGGAAGGCGCAACTGAATCCGCGCGAGCAATAAGAATGGTTGGAACAAGATAATGTCATACCGCCCTATTTCTTCAATCTGGAAAAATGATATTTCCGAATTAATCGAATCATTTGAATCTTGGTGGATAAAACTGGAGCAGCTTATCCCGGAAAAAGGTTGCAATGTTTTCTTTAGAGCGGACGACATAGGTTATCCGGGAAAACAATTTTCAACCATGATTGATGTTTTCAAGAACAAGAAAGTACCGCTCGCGCTCGCTGTTGTACCTGCATGGGTTAATCAAGACAGAATCCAAAAGTTATTTGAAAAACTCGGGCCTGACATGTCGCTCTGGTGCATGCACCAACATGGCTACAGACATATGAATCAGGAGAAATCCGGTAAAAAATTTGAATTCGGGCCATCGCGTGACCACAATAAAATGACCGCGGAACTTACCAAAGGAAAACAAAAACTTAATAAACTCCTCGGCAGCAGTATGTGCCCTATATTTACCCCTCCGTGGAATCGCTGCTCGACTGAAACCATGACTTGTCTTATAGAATTAGGTTTCGTTGCAATTTCGAGATGTATCAATGTCTCCCCGTATCCTCCAAAAGGATTGCCCGATCTTCCAATTAATATCGACCTTCATACTATCAAAGAAAAAGATCCCAAGGCCGGCATTAAAACTCTGATGAATCAAATCGAACATGCAGTGCAGTCAGATTATGCAGGATTTATGCTGCATCACCAACGTATGAATAAAACATCCGTTAAATTTTTAGATTTTCTTTTGGCAAAAATAGCCGAAACGCCTTCGCTTCGAATTCAAGATATAAGAGATATACTGCCGAAATAATTTCTCCCTCTTTCTTTTTCTTTCTAAAATTATATTTAGCTGGCGGCCGTAACAGACTCAGTATTTTTTCATTTTTCAAAGTAAAAATTCATGAGTGACTACTTCTTAAAAATGCATTTTTGCTTTGCATTTCATGGAGTTTAAGGTACGAAATGATAATAGAAATTTTAAAAAATGGCCCTAACAAAAATTTAAACTGAATATAATAGAAATATTAAAATATAGTTTTTATGCTCTAAGCAGCAACAGCATATTTACACAGGTTCACCAGAGAGCAAAAAAAATGTCACAGCGAAAACGAATACCTTTCCAACATCCTGATTCACCGACAGATATTGCTGCTCAGGTAGTTCTTCCCTTTGATAAATCACTGGAAATCAGCCTTAAAAGTATAAAATCTAGATTTCTAAGAAATATGGTGACAGTAACAAGCCTTATACTTGCTGTTTCCTTTTTCGCATATGTTCTCATCGGCAGTGATATTTCAAACGGGATATACAACTCCGGTCAGCATGACCTGATTAAAATCCTTGATAAAACAGGCTATCAGCCCGGTGGAAGTGCAAAAGAGCGATGGATTGTAATTCTTTCACTTCTGGTCTGCACAGTTGGTATTATTAACGCTCAGCTCATGGCTGTAACCGAAAGATTCCGCGAAATCGGCACCATGAAATGCCTCGGAGCGCTCGATAGTTTCGTTCTGAGACTATTTGTCCTTGAAGCGTCAATGCAAGGAGTTGTGGGTTCATTGTTAGGAGCAATCTTCGGAGGTTTAATAGCCATCCTGCTGGCAATGACAAGTTTTGGGTGGGGTGCCATCACCTTTCTGCCAGTCGCAGAAGTAGGTATTTCAATTCTTTATTCCATAGGTGTAGGCTTTGGATTAAGCCTGATTGGAGTTCTCTACCCGGCTATGATTGCCGCACGCATGCGTCCCATTGAGGCTATGCGGGTTGAAGAATAAACAATTTTTGATTTGATTTTAGATAACTAATTAAGACAAAGGCGAGACAGAATGCCCGAATCACATACCATAGTCAGGGTTACCGGAGTTACTAAAAACTTCAAACTCGGAAACGTAAATGTGCAAGCCCTTAAGGGGGTTGATCTCGAAATTTACGCCGGAGAATACCTCTCTATTATGGGCCCGTCAGGATCAGGAAAATCGACTCTTTTCAACATGATCGGAGGTCTTGATAAGCCTACGGAAGGGAAAGTTTTTATTGATGAAGTCGACATTGCACAGCTGGATGCCTTCGAACTGGCATGGCTTCGTAACCGGAAAATAGGATATATCTTTCAGACTTTTAACCTGATTCAAGTAATGACCGCTTTAGAAAACATCACTTTACCGATGATTTTCGCAGGAGTTCATAACGACGCAGCTGTCGCCAAAGGTATCGAACTGCTCGATCTGGTAGGACTACACAAGCGATATAATCACAAACCGCAGGAACTTTCCGGCGGACAGCAGCAGCGTGTGGCAATAGCAAGATCCCTTGCCAATGACCCCGCTATTATCCTTGCAGATGAACCGACCGGCAACCTTGACCTTTCAACCGGCGAAGAAATTATCAAGCTGATGAGCGACCTAAGTAAAGACCGCGGAGTGACGATTATCACCGCAACGCATGACTATAAAATGCTTAATGCTTCTGACAGGGTCGTCTGGATTGAAGACGGTTTGATCAAGAAAATTGAAAACAGAGATCAGCTCAACATTGATGTTGGCTGTATCCGCATGGCTTGATTTTCGGAGACTTTAATTAATGTCCACCATTTGCTTTAAAAAAAATTCCTCACTTTGGTCAGCCGGAAAACTACTGGTTGCTATAGTTACGTTATTCACTCTTTCTGCGCTCGCACTCCCGCAGACCGCTTATAGTGCATATGAACCGCTGAAACAAACGATTTCCGACTTATCTTCTTTGGGTGACCGCTCTTTCGGTTCCGAAGGTGAAAAGAAAGCTGCGGATTATATTGAAGCAAAATTTAAAGAATTAGGTAATGTTAAGGTCGGCAAGCATCTCTTTCTTGCCCCTACCATGGTTAATTCAGAAGCTGAATTAACAGTCGGTAAAATCGGTAGAAAAATTCCGATACGTTCTGCTAAATTCAACGCAGTTTCTCCTCCTGCTACTCCTGAAAAAGGTCTTTCAGGACCGATCATCTATGTAGGTAAAGGAAAGCTTGTTGATTTCAACGGACTTCCCATCAAGAATGCCATCGTTCTTATGGACATCGATTCAGGTAAAAACTGGCTGAATGCTGCAAGTCTGGGGGCATCTGCTCTTATTTATATAGATTCAGGCCCTACGATGAAAGGGTTCTTCGAAGAAAAGCTTGAACTTTCTCCTCTTGATTTCCCGCGCTATTACATGACCGCTGCCGATGCTAAAAAAAATCTCGGAATAAGCACAGATGCTCCGCAAAAACTTATTGCGGATTATGCAACTGTAAAATCGTCAGCTAAATGGAAGCGCATCACCGCCGAAAACATCTATTGCATGATAGAAGGTACTGATCCAAAGCTTGCGGAAGAACTGGTCATTATCGAATCATTCTACGACAGTTCTTCCTATATTATGGGAAATTCTCCGGGCGCAGATGAAGCACTTTCAATCGCATCACTTTTTGAAATCGGAAAAAAATTAGCTGCCAATCCGCCAAAACGTTCCATACTTCTCCTTGCGACAACCGGTCACGGTCAGTCTCTGCATGGTATGCGTGAATTTATCAAAGCTATTTCCGGGAAAAGCATCAGCCTGAAAAGAATTAAAGCTAAGCTGAGCACCAAAAAGAATAATGCCGCTCAGATTTTGGAAGGGCTTGAAATGGATAATCCTCTTGCCACAGAGATGGCAGTCGAAAACCCTGAGCTTTTCGATCTGATGTATAATGCATTAAAAAATCAGATAAAAGACGAAGTTGATATTATCAGCAAAAGACTCATGCAGATGCGCATGCAGCACGACACAAAAAAAGAAGACATCGAAACGGTTGATCAGAAGCGTAAGCTGCTGCGTAGAATTTCATGGAAAACAGACTACTCAACTTTACCGGCTGGCGAAATGGCCGCCCTGCGTGATTTATTCCCAAAGGTAAAAGATAAAGTTTACGCAGTAAAACAGGATATAAAGCAGCAGCTTGATTCAATACGAAGCGCACGTAAGCTTCGTACTACAGTCAGATCAAAAGATCCTGTCTGTTTAATTTCTCTTCATCTTTCCAGTCGAGGTGAAGGTGTCGGCGCATTTGGCCGCGGATGGTTTTACGATCTCAGGCCTAGAGTCAATCTTTCCAGAACCTTCGCGCAAATTAATGATATTTTAAACGATGCCGCCCCTATTGTTGAAAAAAACATAGGTACCAGCGGATTGTTTACAGACACACTGCGCCCTAACCTTTCAAGACCATGGCAGACATGGCTGCTTGATAAGCCTCAATTTGGAAGTGAAGTTGCTACGATGGCGGGTCTGTTAAGCTTTACTTTCGCCACGGTTAACGATGGCCGACCTTACTGGGGAACACCTTTTGATACCATAGAAAATATCAACTGGGATGGAGTCGGTAAACAGGCTGAACTTGTTGAAGGGCTTATCAGAAGTGTTTCAGAATCTTCAGAAGTTTTGACCACCAAGTCACCCCGTAAAGGATTCGCTCTTGTTAACGGAAAAGCCCGTTTTGTTAGGCAGGGAGAGCTTTTTGCAGACCAGCCTGCGCCAGATACCATTTTTATGGCTTTTCAAGGCAACACAAGATTTTATTCTCTCGCCGACACTGAAGGTGATTTTAAATTCACAGGAGTCGCGTCAAGTAAACTGGTTCAATCAAAGCTAATTATCGAGGGATATAAATATAATCCGAACGGACGAATTGTATGGGCTATCGACAAGAAACAAACCGGAAAAAGTGCATATCGACTTAAAATGATTCGTCTGGATATGGAGACAAAGGTTGTCATGTTCGGTTGCAGACAAACAACCCTGTTTGATCTGCTGACACCTAGAACTTTCAAATACATGACAAAAGTTGAAGTACTCGACGGCGCCCGCGATGCAGACCCTATGCACTATTGGTACAGTCGCATCGACACTCGTTCTTCAACAATTGCCAGTGTTTTTCTTGAACCTAATGTTCCGTTAAAAATGACACTGTCCGATTCTGTGCTCAACAGAAAAATGATTCTGATTCATTCAACTCCTGCCGACTCTGCGGGAAATGGATACAACCTCAAAGAATGGCCCATTATTCCCGCAACCAACCATAGAGCTGCTATGGATATGTGGAATCTTCTTAAACCCAGAATCGAGAATCTGGAATCACATGGAATTATAAATCAAAGAATCAGAACTCTGGAAAAACAGGGAACCGAGGCTCTTTCAAAAGCCACAACTGCCTGGAAAGATCGCCGTTATGATGACTTCATGGAAAACTCACGCACAGCGTGGGCTTTAGCTTCAAGAGTCTATCTGGACGTTGACCAGACTCAAAAAGACGTTTTGGTCGGTGTCCTTTTCTATATAGCCCTGTTCATACCATTTGCTTATTGCATGGAGCGGGTACTCTTTTCCTTTGCCGACATCCATAAAAGGATTTTAGGATTTCTGGGAATTCTTATGGCTGTCATTGCTGTCATCTATATGGTCCATCCGGCGTTCCAGCTCACGTATAGTCCTATGGTGGTAATTCTGGCCTTTTTCATTTTGGGCTTATCTGTAATGGTCTCATTAATTATCTTTTTCAGATTTGAAAAAGAAATGATCATGCTCCAGCAACGAGCGCACAAAACAAGCACGTCCGAAATTAGTAAATGGAAAGCTTTTACAGCCGCATTCGTAATTGGTGTCAGCAACTTAAGACGCAGGAAAATCAGAACATTTCTGACCTGTCTCACTCTTACAATTCTGACCTTCACAATTATGAGTTTTACTGCTGTAAAATCTCTCCGAGAGCACACATATGTGCTTTTCAGTGATAACCAGCCTTATTCCGGCATCTTCATGAAGAATATCGGCTGGAAAGATTTACCTAGAGAAACTCTCGGAATTGTAGGTAATGACTTTGAAGAAAATGGCATCGTAGCGCCCAGAGGGTGGCTCGAGCTGGTTGATAAAACTATTTCAGCATCAACCCCAGTAAGCTTAGGTTCAAAACACGAAGAAGTTAAAGGATTGGTTGGACTCAGTTATATTGAACCGAAAGTAAGCGGAATCGACGAAATTCTAATTTCCGGTAAATGGCTTGAACCAAATCAGACCAGACAAATTATACTTTCCAAAAAAATGGCTGACAGACTCGGTGCTAAAGCCGGAGATGAGCTTGATGTATGGGGCAGCCAATTTATATTAGTCGGTATTTTTGACGGTAAAAAATTCACCGAACACACAGACCTCGACGGCGAACCGATGACTCCGGTTATTTTCCCTTCCGCAGCTGCGCAGGAATTAAGCGAAGTTGAAGCGGACGCAATTGAATCCGGTGAAGATATTGATACCTTCCAAGGACGCTATACTCACATTCCCGGCGAAGTTACTGCTATCATTCCTTATGAGACACTGATGGCAATGGGCGGAAGTTTAAAAGCTATCGCCATTACACCTGCTAAAGGTGTTTTCTCCAAAGAAACCATAAACAGTCTGGTTGACCGTTACGGCCTCCCTATTTTCAGCTGTGATACAACTGGAACTTATATATGTCAGGCTGCCGACACTATGAATTATTCAGGGGTTTCGAATATTTTAATCCCGCTAATAATCTCCGCTCTAATCGTACTTAATACTATGATTACGAGTGTCTACGAACGCAAAAAAGAAATAGCTGTATACACTTCAATCGGTATGGCTCCAACTCATGTATCATATCTATTTATTGCAGAAGCTGTTGCTTTTGCCGTAATCAGCGTGGTTGCCGGATATCTCATTGCCCAAACAGCCTCGGGTCTTTTTGCGGGCACTCCTCTATGGGCTGGTATGACCGCAAACTACTCTTCTATGGCCGGAGTTGCCGCAATGATCTTAGTTATTGCTGTAACTTTGATATCGGTTATCTACCCTTCAAGAGTTGCCGCAAACATCGCAATACCTGACGTTAACCGCTCATGGAAAATGCCTGAGTCCGAATCAGATTCCATTGAAGCAACACTTCCTTTCCTGCTCAAACACTCAGAGCAAAAAGATGCCGGTGGTTTTTTACTTGAGTATCTTGAATCTCATACTGAAGTTTCTCACGGACTGTTTTCAACCTCGGAAATTGAAGTAAACTTCAGCAACCGTGAACTTCCTGAGTCGCTGAAAGAAATTTCGGAAGACTTTCCCGACAGTATAGCTTGTTTTCAGTTTGATGTTCGTATTTGGCTTGCTCCCTTTGACTTTGGAGTAAAGCAAATGATCAGACTTGAATTCAGACCTGCTAAAGAATATCCGCAATTCCTTGAGGCTGCGCTCATTATCAATCGTGAATCAGGAGAAATCGGAGCATGGAAAAGGTTAAATAAAGACTTCATTAATGCCATCAGAAAGCAATTCCTCGTATGGCGCTCTCTTGACCCAGAAAGACAAAAAACTTTCCGCGAAAAGATTCCAGAGTTGATGGCCTACGGATTCACAGGGCTAGACTTAAAAAAGACTCTTGAAGATATCTAAATAATTTAGGAATTTATCAAATGCATGGAAACATAAGAATACGGGCTATTGCACTGGGAATTTTCTTTGGATTATTAATTTGTGCTTTTACGCCCTTCAATAATGCCTATTTGAATGCGACACCGCTGGCAGGAGGACATTTTCCGCTGGCTCCGTTCTTTATACTGGCATGGCTTACAGCAATTTCAGCATTACACCATAGAATATTCCGCTCTACTCCGCTTTTAACGGGTCTGGAATTGATGACTATGTGGATACTGACCGTTGTTGTTTCCGGCATAGCTTTTACCGGACTTGCAAGAACATTCTTCATCAACCTGACAGCTCCGTTCCACTTTGCGAGCATCGGTAACAGATGGAAAGAAATACTCCAGCCCCTGCTCCCCGAAGCATTGCATCCGACAGACCCGAAAGCCGTAGAAACTCTTTATAACGGCATTAAGGGTGGCTCGTTCATGAGCGACGGAGAACTTATCCGTGCTATCCCTTGGTCCGCATGGGTTACACCGCTTCTATGGTGGGCGGCTTTTATCCTTCTTTGCTATTTTATGATGCTCTGTCTGACCAATATTTTCAGCAGACAATGGGTTGAAAACGAGCGCATCAACTTTCCACTTCTACAATTACCAAGATTTATGGAAGAAGCGCTTGATCAAGGATTGTATGGATCATTTCTAACTAATAAATTTTTTCTATGTGGATTATTATTTTGTGTTGCTTTGCACACACTGAACGGCCTCCATTTTTATATCCCGGCCGTACCGGAAGTTCCGACTCTGGTTCTTGCCGGAAAATACTTTGCTAAAACCGGCTTATTTTCCGGATTCGGTAAACTGAAAATATATTTTTATCCGGCTTTCGTCGGCTTCGCATTCCTTGCCTCACGCCAGATTTCTTTCAGCTTCTGGTTCTTTTTCCTGACAGGCGGACTTTTCTACGGAGTGCTCAATGTAGCGGGACTGAATATTCCTGCTTCATCGCTAGGTGTAACTTTCGGACCAACACTGACCAGACCGGAAGAAACACAAATGATCGGAGCATATCTAGTCTTCTTTTTCTTTATCGTATGGCTTGCACGACAACATCTACAACAAGTTTTACGTGAAGCGTTTGGCGGTAAACAAACTAAAGGAGAATCCGAATGGATGTCCTTACGTTTTTCATTTTGGGGACTGATTATTTCCGGATGCCTGTTAGTAGCATGGTGCGTTAACTTTGGTGTTCCAATGCTTATGGCGCTTCTTGTCTTAACGGCTTTCTTCATCTTCACAGTGGTAGCTTCAAAAGCCATCTGTCAGGGTGGTATCGCATATTTCACTTTGACCGCCGCCCCCCTTGACGGTGTAACAGCTATGTTTGGAACCAAGTTTTTCGGGGCTGTAGGAATCGCAATTACAGCCATGTGCCAAAAGATTCTTTTTGTAGACCTCAGAGAATCATTAATGCCTTCACTTGTTCACGGGTCAAAAGTAAATGAATGGATCAAAAATAAAAAACTCTTTCTTTCAGGTATAATAATCGTCCTGCTTGCAGGTGTTGTGGTCTCTTTCGCTGCCATGCTTTTTGTCTGTTATAAATACGGAATTCGCGAACTTCATCTGGACTGGGCCACAAGAACCTCAATGACTGTTTATGATAACGTTGTCAGAGTTATTCAGGAACCAGCCGTTGCATCTGAGTGGGTAACAACCTTCTCTACAGTCGGTGCGGTTATTATGTTTACACTGGTTCTGGCCTACAACAGGCTTCCATGGTGGCCTCTCCATCCAATCGGATATCTCACAGCATACAGTTCAGCCATGAAAATACTCTGGTTCAGCTTTTTTCTGGGCTGGATGTTTAACCAGCTCACTCTTCGCTACGGCGGGGTCGGACTGTTTAAAAGAATTAGATACTTATTTTTCGGATTAATAATGGGTGATTTTTTAATGGGCGGAGCATGGGCTTTATATGGGTTATGGGCCGGACAAAGCTATCAGGTTCTTCCCGGCTAAAGAAATCTCCTAATTTTACGCAAATAACTGTACCGGAAACGAAATATGAATAACGATAAAGAATTACAAGAATATCGGGACCTACTCAAGCCACCGGATCATTTTGAAGAGGGGTTTGACTGGAAAACGGTTGTCGGCGCGGTTTTCATCGGCTTTCTGATGATGCCCGGCAGTATGTATCTGCAACTTGTCATCGGACAGGGAATAGGCCCTGCCGCGCGCTGGGTTACAATCATTCTTTTTGCCGAAATCGCCAAGCGCTCTTACACCGAGCTCAAACAGCAGGAAATTTTTCTGCTCTACTATATGGCGGGGGCGGCATTAGCCTCACCGTTCTCAGGGTTGCTGTGGCAGCAATACCTTGTGCAATCTGACGCCGCACGAATGCTGGGGTTAACAGAGTTCATTCCTGCGTGGGTAGCTCCGCAGCCCGGTTCTGAATCATTACTCGAAAGAACTTTTTTTCATCGAGACTGGATGATTCCGATATTGCTGCTGGTCGGCTCGCAAATAGTTCAACGAATTGACCACTTCGGACTTGGTTACGCCTTGTATCGAATTACATCAGATGTTGAAAAACTGCCTTTCCCTATGGCTCCGGTAGGAGCACTCGGAACAATGGCTCTCGCAGAATCGACTGAAGAAAAAGAAACCAGTTGGAAATGGCGAGTCTTCTCGATAGGAGGTGTGATCGGTCTTGCTTTCGGCTCGATTTATGTACTCCTGCCGGCTGTATCAGGACTAATTTTTACAGAACCGATAAGATTAATCCCTATTCCGTGGATCGAACTTACGCCGTACACAGAAAACATTCTGCCTGCGGTTGCAACCGGTATTCAGTTTGATCTAGGACTATTTTTCATCGGAATGGTTCTCCCCTTCTGGGCGGTAATCGGTGGATTGATAGGAATTATCGTTACATTTATTGCTAACCCGATTCTTTTTGAGCATGGAATTCTACATAGATGGCATCCCGGCATGGCAACTGTCGAAACTGTTTTTGCAAACAACTTTGACTTTTACATGAGTTTTTCCATCGGACTCGGGCTGGCTATCGCTTTCATCGGTATATGGTCGGTTGTACAGTCCTTCCGTGGGGAACATGCCAAAAACCGTTCATCATGGAGCAATTTATTTGAACCACCTGAAGGCAGAGGTGACATAAATTTCTGGTTTTCAATCGGAATTTATTTCTTTTCAACACTTGCCTATGTCGGCATGTGTTTATTTCTTGTTCCTAATTTTCCGTGGATATTTTTCCTGCTGTACGGTTTCATTTATACACCGATAATTTCATATATTTCGGCTCGAATGGAAGGTATCGCCGGGCAGTTTGTCAGCTTGCCACTGGTTCGAGAGGCAAGCTTCATAGCAGGAGCCAAATTCTTTGGTTATCAAGGCATTGAAATATGGTATGCTCCGATCCCTATTCATAATTACGGTGAAGCAACCGTTCATTTCCGTGAAATCGAGCTGACAGGAACATCTATCCGGGGAATCATCAAAGCAGAGCTTGTAGTCTTTCCTGTGGTTATGATTGCCAGTCTGCTGTTTTCACAGTTCATATGGCAATTAGCACCTATTCCTTCATCCAATTATCCTTATGCTCAAGAACTATGGCATCTGCAAGCGTTGAACAGTCTGCTCATGCAAACATCCACACTTGATGGAAACTCGCTGTTTTTCCAAGCTCTAAGCGGTCCTGTTATCTTTTCTGGTATAGGGCTTGGCTTAATCCTCTACACCGTATTAAACACTCTAGGACTTCCGGTTCTACTGGTTTATGGTGTTGTCAGAGGACTTGGTCAAAGCACACCTCATGCCTTCGTTCTGGAAGTCAGCGGAGCCCTTATAGGACGTTACTTCTTTCAAAAGAAATACGGAGCCATGTGGAGACAATATGCACCTGTTTTGCTTGCAGGATTCTCATGTGGAATGGGTCTGACTGGAATGTTTGCAATGGGATGCACTTTAATTTTAAAATCTCTGGGAAAAATGGCCTATTGACGAAATTTAAAACCTATGCTGTTTTGACACCCCTGTGTTATAAAGATTGATCGCCATAAAAGATTGCAAGACTTTAGTAGATTATCTGCTACTATCAGAGCCTGAAAGGATCAACATGTCCTTCAGCTCCATGATTATAATAAATACTATTTACATACGACCTAAGATTCTCAAAAGGAATATATAATGCCTAAGAAAAATATAGCGTGGGACGGTATCAGTTTTGAAATACCATCCAAATTTGAAGTCAGTGGTATTGATAAGAGTTTCATACAACTCGACAATGGAGAACACCCCTGCGTTGAAATCAGGTGGTACGACTCTGGAAAAACATATAAACAGCAAAACTATTTCAGACAGTTAGCTAAAAAAATAGAAGTATCTTCCGGGATTAAAATAGAATCATCAGTCTTGCCTTCATCGTGGAAAAAACCACTGGAAAGATTCCATTCCACAGCATTCTATTGGCAATCAGACCTTTCTACTGGACGTGGAGTAATGTTCTATTGCCCTAAATCAGCTCAGGTTATGCTGATTCAATTTATAGGCAAAGGCGGAGAACAGCTCGAAGACGCGGCAATTTCATTATTCAGCAGTATTAAATTTTATAACAACGAAGAATTCACTCCTTGGCGTATATACGACATGGAAGCAACCCTGCCAGTTGCTTACAAACTTGATTCGTTTGAGTTCAAACCTGGACGATTTAAAATTATTTTATGCAGTGAAAATGAATCCATTTCTCTTTACAGAATAAGCCCGGCAGACATTCTTTTAAAAGAACGTTCTCTCGGAGATTTTTCACAAGAATTTTTTAAAGATGACATTAATAGACTTGATCTCTCTATTGCGGAACTCCAGTTTGACTCAGGCGCAACCTGCATGTTCGGGCAAGACAAAAAGCCCTCTGCTGCTAAAATAACCATGTCAAAATTAAGTTCCAAACGTCGTCCATTCGGCCAAATCGAAGCAAGATACACAAAGACTGCTAACCGCATTCAAGCAGTACTTATCAGCTCGCGTACAGCTATCCCGGACAACAGAATGCAAAACATCTTTGAGAATTATTCAATTGTTCAATAGAAAAAAGAAAAAGATACTTCCAGAAATGACAAGAGGTGAAGCTCTTGCTTGTAAGCCTGTGAAAAATTTGGATATCGAAGAGACACGGACGGATCACAATAAAATAATACTGTCTTACCCTTTGCGCCTGAAACCTATTTTTTCCGATGTAGCAAAAAAATATGGTCTATGGAAAGAGGGACGTCCACCCATGAAAAGATTAGAACTGGATGATATGGGTACTATGGTATGGAACATGATTGACGGGAAAAACAGCGTAAGAAAAATATCTGCAGCTTTTGCTGAAAAGTATACAGTGCTACCACGCGAAGCAGAAGTTGCAACAGCATCTTTTCTAAAAGACTTAGGTAAACGAGGACTCATTGCGTTCAGCATGAAATAAATAATTCATAGCAATGACTTGAGACCGACTGACAAGATTTAACTATAAATCAGCTACACGTAAGTTTAATATACTCTTCAAAACTGACACCATTCCAAACTTTACTTACCCAATAAGCAGTAGCCCAAATCATCAATGCGGTACACTGCACATCTGACAATCTTTTCAGCTTAGCTTCAAGATTACCGCGACTAACACCGTGGGTAACATGAATATTGTCAATTTCACATGCTTCTTCGACACGCAGGAATAAATAAGCTCCCTTGCATTGATTGGGCAGAATTTTCACACCACTATACGCTTCTAAAACAGTCCTTAGCTCAGCAACGTTAAGTTCCCTTGCTGTATCCCGCATAGATTTAAAAAACATATCCACGGCCCATGGAAGAATAAATTCAGCACCGGCACTTTTCGTTTTGAAATAATTCTTAAGCCATTGTTCATGGTCATGTGTAATTCTAGCTGCAACTTGCGGCATTTCGACCTCCTGATACTTCTCCAGACCTTATAATAATTATCTAAATATATTCATTTCAAGCTAATATCAAGACTTTTTCTAGAAAAATAAAAAGAGCGAGCCGTTAACGAACAAAACTATCTCGTATCTGTTTAAAAAGACTGAACAAAAGAGCGTCAGGGACATTCTTGTTATTGATATCCATACTTACAATACGAACAACAGTATTGTTATTAGGAGTCACATTCTCTTCGGTCACCAGAACAATTGCTTTTTCATCGCCGGAAACATCTTCATTCGCAGCAATTACCAAAACCCAATTTGAATCTTTATTCTCCCATTTTAAATCCACACTACGATGTGAATTAACACTGTTTTCAAGAAGCTTTACAAAATCTTCCAAGGAAAAGTGTTTGCGCCCTTTCCCCGACACACCAAGGTATTCCCCTTCTGAATTCTGAATAACCAATGGACGCTCAAGATATGCAGCAGAAGGAAATGAAGATTCATCAGGCCCGGAAGAAACTCCGCCTTTCCTGAGTAATCTGAAAAGCTCCACTCTATCACGCTTTAGTTGGCCAATCTCCATGGCAAGATCCATTACGCGCTCATTAGTTTGTGCTTCCAGTTTACGCTTTTCGCTTTTGAGTATTGAGACCTCATCACGCAAATCTCTAATTTCTGACTGAAACAACATCTGATTTGAAAGAAGATCGGATACTTTTTCTATTACAGAAGCAAGCCCCTGAACAACCGTCTGAACATCACCATCAGACTTAATTCCGGCATCGTTGATCAACTGTTGTTCATTTTTTATACTATCAACTAACATTCCAAATTTTATTGATAATTCATTTTCAATCTGTTCAGTTGACCAATTCATACCATACATTTCGCGTATCCTCCTAAAAATTTCTAACACTTCAACAGAATACCTCTGCCTACGAGATCCACCACCAGAAGACGGTATGAACCTTGAATATTTATCTTTATAATAAACAATAGTAGACGGAGGAATTCCAAGCCTTCTCCCCACTTCCCTGAGACTCAAAGTTTGATCAAACATAACACTTGCACACCTGTTGTTTATTTACACTTTGAACAACCGATATAACACATACAAACATACGTCAACCCCATTTTAAACAATTAAACAATCAAATGATCAAACAAAATTTGTTCATAACTTACTATATAAACATAGACAAAGAACAAAAGATGATTACTATATTAATAGAAGGTATTGGATAAACATGAACGGAGGGTAAGAGAAAATAGAATCGGAACTAAAAAAAATATGCGAATTGAGTCGCAACAACAAAAAAGTAAGTGCGTGAACAGGGGGAGTATCCCCACCGCCGCATAGTGTGGCAATACGCACTTTTCTCTTGCCTAATCGCATTAGGAGAGTATATCAAAAAAAAGGGATTAGACACAATCTAACTGTTTATATCTGTTACTCTTATTAAACCCCAAAACGGGGCTATACACCAACTTCATTCTGATAACAAAAAAATACTCTTTATAATGTTAGAAAAAATCCAAACAAAAAATCTTCAGGAAGGAATGTACATCGTTTGTTCAGCAAACGGATACCCCGGTATTCCGCATGATCTTGCAAACAAATATATATTAACTAAAGATAGTATTTTAACCTTACTTCGTTGTGACATTCGAGAAGTGCTTATAGACTCTTCTAAAAGCACTGTCGCAGACTCTTTCCCGCAAACGTCCTACTCTGAAGAAATACTGTTCGCCCGCGAAACGTACACGAAAACTTTAAAACTCATTCAAAATATATTTGAAACAATTGAAAACGGCGGAGATCTTGATATTGAACAATACGGGAATAATATTAACCCGTTATTAGACTCACTTGAAAGAAACAGCAGTGCAACAGCAAGTCTGACTATTCTAGCTCGAACCAACAAATATATATTCACACACAGCCTGAACACTGCAATTTTAAGCGCAATCCTCGGAAGGTTCATGGGGCTTTCCCGCGAGTCAATCAAGGATCTTACTATCTCCGCGATGCTGATGAATGTCGGTACGATATGGATCCCCGGCGATATTTTAAATAAGAAAGGAAAGCTTACACAGCAAGAATTTTCGGAAATAAAAAAACACCCTGTAGTTGCTTGTAACTATTTAAAAAAACAAGAAAATATTTCAATAGACATAATACGAGCTGTTCTTTCTCATCATGAGCGAGATGACTGCTCCGGATATCCTGAAGGATTATCTGGAAATGAAATTCCACAATATTCCAGAATTATTTCAATTTGTGACTCCTATGATGCCATGACATCTGAGCGTCCCTATAGAGACGCCATGGACCCCAACATGGCAATAAAACATCTCTATTCTATGAAAAACACAGCTTTTCATCCACGTTATTTGGAAAGTTTCATCAAATGTATAGGAATTTATCCTGTAGGATGTTTTGTAAAACTGTCAGACGGGCGTTATGGGGTAGTAATGAATAACACTCCGCAAGCTCCCCTGTTACCTCAAATAAAAATTGTATTCGACAGCAGGTTCAGAGCAACTCACCCTGAGTATGTAGATCTCTCCCAAAGAACATCTGGAAGCAAAGGATCAAACTTAGAAATAGTTGAATGCATTCACCCGAAAAGTTTCAAACTCGAATTAAATCGTTTTCTCTGGTAGAAAATACTTATTTTTTTTCAAACATTATCTCTACACGGGCAACATAGTCTTTAAGCTGAATCAGCAACTGATCTATTTTTATAACATCCTCATCCAATGCAGCTCTTTCAATACTCCTGCCAAGCTCAGCAAGGATGATAAAACCATAGTTGAGCGCAGAGCCTTTCATATTATGCCCGAGCCTATTTATTGTTGCTAAATCGGACTTCTTAAAAGCTACTTCCAAGGCTGCTATCTCCAAATCAGTATTTATCATAAAATTACTCACGAGCTCTTTTAACTCACTATCAATAATTTCCGTAATCTTTTTTGACATACTTCCTCACCTCTTCTCTTAACTTTTAATTTCATGAAAGCATAAAATATATTATTTTTTCCAATCAAAGCATTAATCAATTTGCATATAATACAAAGAACAAAAAGCCTCAGACTACACAAAAAAGGGCATTGTCTCAAATGACAATGCCCTAAATAGACTGACTCTATAAAGATTTTTATTTACTAATCTTCAAGTTGCTGCAAACCGTCGAGCTTCCACATTGCAGAGTCGTTATTTTCTTTAACAAAATTCCAAACTTCACGAACCTGAGAAGGCTGAGATTGATTGGCTTCTTCTCTGAGAAGTACATCATAATAAACTGTTGCCAGAATATTAGAACCCTCTTCTTTAACTTCAAGAAGTCTGGCGTTAATAAGCATAATATCAGTTTTAGAAGGAGTAGGATCTTCAGCGGCCTGCTGCTTTATTTCATCTACAACAGTTTTATTCGCGAATTGCTCAATATCAGCAATATCACGTTTATCCCAAGATGCTTGAAGACGAGTATAAATAGCCTTAGCACCTTCAAGAAAATCTTCCGAATCAAAACCGGCCGGAACACCTATTTCAGGACTGACTTGCTCAGTATCTACAGAAGCGGCACTCGGCGCTGAAGCTGGTTTGGAAGAAAGGTGATCCCACGCATTCTGAGAATTTTGCTCTCTACGCGCGAAGAGATCGTTGTCATTTGTCTGCCTTGGAGGCGCTTGTTGCTGTTGGGATTTATTCTGACCAAAGAGAGAACTGGAACCGCCATTTCGCGATTTGAAAAACTTAAATCCGAGATAAATTAACAGTCCGATAATCAAAATATTAAAAAATCCACCGCCGCCGCCACCCATTCCACCACCAAGCATAGAACCTAGGAATGTTCCTGCCAACAGACCACCCATAAGTCCCATTCCAGGACGGGCAAAGCCACTCTGCTTATTAGTCCCTGCTGCTTTGCTTTGTGTAGAAGTTGCTGTGGTAGGCTTTTTAAACGACTTTGAAAAAGATGGCTTACTGCCGAAGGATCTACCACCACCGAATCTCCTTGCATCTGCATCACCGGCCATAATAGCAAGCAGACAAATCATTGTAAGCGGGAGAACCAAGTACCCGAGTAGTTTCATCTAAAACCTCATAGTATTTAAATTAAAAAATCTGCGGCAAAAGCCGCAGATTAAATACTAATACACAATTCATATCTGTCCAGCATAATCGTATCACTATTTAAAGAATCATACACCTAAGCCGATTTCAGACATAATACTATTTAGTTTTTCTAAAGTAATAGGCTTTACAAGGTAGTGCGTAGCTCCTCCCTTGTAATAAGCCTCGATAACCGTTTTCGGATCGGATAAAGCTGTTGTCATTATCACGCGAGATTCATCCTTAGGAAGTATTGAATGTTTGTTTTCAATTTCACGAATCTTTTTAAGCGCTTCTTGACCATCCATTTCCGGCATCATGATATCCATACAAATCAAGTCATATTTTTCGCCTTTGATTATGGACTCTTCAAACATCGTTACAGCCTCTATTCCGTTAATAGCGCTATCACACTGTCCATAACTCTCCATCATATGCGAAAGAAATTTTCTGCTTGCAAGCTCATCTTCTACTACCAGTATTCTTATCATGAAAACTCCATCGCTTAAATTTCAGTCACAACGATTCAACTTAATAACCTAATATTATAAAGTTGAGTCGTTGCCTGCAAAAATTGACTTCCATTATTTTTTTCCGATTTTAATCATCTTGCAGATAGTTAAAATCAAAGGTACTTACACAGCAAAACTTAATAGGAACCTAACATGATCAATACGATTCTATCCATACCTTTTTTTATAAACGGAAAGCTCGGCACCGGCCCTCATTGGGATCACTGGCCATTTGGCCCCGGATACGGAGATTTAAACGCATCACTGTTAAAACTGGCTTTTGTTGCCGTAATATTGGGAGCTATCATTCTCTTTTTAAGAGTACTATTCGGACCTAAAGGTTTTTTCAGAGATAAAGAACTTGATAGAGAAGCTGCAGAAATGCGTGAAAAAGCTCTCAAAGATCTGGAAGCTGATTTAGAATCAGGTGCTATATCAGAACTTGACTATAAATTTAAAAAGAAAAGACTATTACTCTAACCGAATTAGATATGATTACTTTCAAAAAGATATTTTCAAACTTCAGCCTCCCTTATATCGAAAATGCTGAAGAATGTGAATTGCCGGATTATCAGCTGAAATATGACCATTCTTTAAGAGTGCTCGATAATTGTCAGGGGATTTGTGATTCTTTAAATATTGATGAAAAATATGCTTCAACCTACAAAATTGCAGCACTTTTCCATGATACAGGACGCTTTCCGCAATATCTGAAATATAAAACATTCAGTGATGCCAAGTCTTGCAACCACGCAACTTTAGGAGTGAAATATATTCTTCGCAAAAAGTTGCTTGCAGATTTGCCAAAATCACAACTTCGTATCATACTTGGAGCAGTCGCCCTGCATAATAGGAATATACTTCCGTCGAATATATCCAAAGAACTCAAATTCACGACTGAAATAGTGCGGGATTCAGATAAAATAGATATTATGGGCGTTTTGCTTAAACATATGAAAGGGGTTGAGCCGTTAAGTTCAGTCCCTCTATTAGGATTAAAAGAAAAACCTGATGAGTTGACTGAATCTGTTTTATTATCTCTCGAAGCTTGTAAACAGGCCGCATATCGAGAAATGAATTGCTTAAACGATTTTCGCTTGTTGCTACTAAGCTGGTCGTATGACCTTAATTTCAAATGGACCAAAAAACAGATGATAGAACGAGGAATTGTGGAAAGGATCTTTTCACAACTTCCCAAAAACCAGCGGATTAAAAAGCTATACGTCCCGATAATGAAGCAACTAAACTCTTAATCACCTATACTTTTTATAACTCAGTACCTGTTCTTGCCTTTTGCACTTTAATACTTATTTTTATACAGAAACGTTTTTAATAAACTGTTAACCCACTAATAAATGGACACTTAAACATGAGCGAAACGATCCAAGATATCGTCATATTAGGAACTGGCCCCGCAGGCTTGCAAGCAGCAATTCATTCTGCCAGAAAAGGGCTTAAAGTTCTGGTTCTCGGCAAAAATGACAAAAGCAGCCTCTGGTGGGCACACATCGAAAATTTCTGCTGTACTCTTGAGATTTCAGGGGAACAGATTCTGAAAACAGGACAGATACAGGCTGAAAGTTTCGGAGCTGTCTTTTTTAATGAAGATGTTCTCAGCATAGTTCCACCTGACCTTATGTCTCCTGATGGAAACGTATTCACCATCAACACCGAGACAAAAGTTTTTAAAACAAAATCTATCATTATATGCACAGGAACTACACGCAACAAGCTCGGAGTTCCCGGAGAAAAAGAACTTTTCGGAAAAGGTGTCAGCTACTGCGTTGAATGCGACGGTAACTTTTTCAGAGGAGAAGAAGTTGCAGTTGTAGGCGGTGAAAGTGCAGCAGCAGGCGGAGCTCTCCACCTGACTCATCTCGCATCCAAAACACATCTGGTTGCAAAAAAATTCTCAATAGCACCTGAGCTTATGCAGCGCCTCAAAGACGCAGGCATCATAATCCATGAAGGTGTCGATGTTAAAGAAATCACTGGCGGAATCGGTGTAGACGGACTGGTGCTGGACGATGGCAGTAAACTTGATGTTACTGGCGTATTCATCGAGCTTGGAGCCAAAGGCGTTATGTCACTCGCAGCAGAACTCGGAACCTCGCTCGATGAATCCATGAAATTCATCGAAACAGACAAGCAACAGCGTACAAATGTTCCGGGCATTTTCGCAGCCGGTGATATTTGCGGACCTCCGCTTCAGATGGCAAAAGCTGTCGGTGAAGGATGTGTTGCAGGACTTGCCGCTGCAAAATTCGTAAATAGATCTAAATAATTTATTTGACACGGCATAATTAATCACTCTGCCGAATCATAGTTTATAAGAATAAACCCCATACTTAAAAAGTCGAATCAGACCTTTTGAGTATGGGGTTTTTAAATTTTAAAATCAGCGTAATGAATAAATATAATTGGGATATAAAATCGGAGTTCCTGTCTGCTCGCCCGCAATGTCGGAGGGAATAGCGCCAACCGTTGCAACTATATTAATTCCGGTCCTATGCAGTCCTTTACGGACTTCTTCATAGAAACCACTTGAATCATCTTGATGGTTCGGAGGTAACAAATAAAGACCGGACCAACCGGAATACCCCGCTCCTGCAAGATTTTCCAATATAGAAACTCTTAAATTTTCCGGCCTATGCGAAATTATAAAAACTGGAATTCCGCGTGACAATAAGGATTCAAAAACTTTTACTGAAGGTTTAATAACAGGTAAAATTCCAAGAATAACACTATAATCAAGAGCCTTACGGGCACAGCTATTATCAGCAAACCCCTGCTTTTTTCTAATATTGTAAGTTGATACCAAAACATCTTCCACCGACATAATTACAGCCGGATATTTCACACCGTCAGCGATGGCTTTCTTTACTACCTCTTCAATTTTGCGAGTCTTAGCCTCAACATCTCGATCATATTGACCACTCTCATGATATTCAAGAATACGAAGACGAGCATCAGGAATTGATATCATCAGATGAGAATTATTCACACGCTTTGCGGATGTTGATACGCAACCTGCTGCGCTGAAAAGAAATAAAACAAGTATAAAACGTACAAACAAAATTATTACCCCTGAAAATAAGCTGTAAATTAAATAAACCTATCAAAACCTTTCAGGTATTTATCATAAGAAACTTGCGAACGACAAGAGCTTCGATTCAGTGCTTATTTTTTGGATTTTGAAAAGACAAATGCTCCCACAACCGCCGTAAAAGGAGCAACAGTTACCAGACCAAAACTACCCACAAGTGTCTTTAAAACTTCTGCTGAGACATAAACAAAATTGAAAGTATTAATAAGCGGAACGCCCTGAGCCATAAAAGCCATCAAAAGAGTCACAAATCCACCAGAATAAGCGAGAAGTAACGTTGTAGTCATTGTACCTACAACCGCTCTTCCGACTCGCAGACCTGATGCTAAAACTTCTAATCGTGTAATTTCAGGATTGATCCTGACAACCTCGTCTAGGCTGACTGATACGTCCATAGCCAGATCCATAACAGCTCCCGAACAAGCAAGAAAAACAGCAGCCACATAGATCTTTGTCAAATCAAGATGACCGAATCCCGAGTATAACAAAGTTTCGGCAAATGGCATTACCGCACCGTGCAAATGCAAATCCCCTGTAAAATAGACAGCTAAAAGACAACTGGTAAATATTCCTAAAAATGATCCTATAAAAGCTACAATCCCTTTCTTATTAAGCCCTGCAACCATAAAAATTATTACGGCGCAGAGAGCTGTAACGAGTGCAAGTGTAATTAGTACAGGATCAACCCCCATAAGTAATCCCGGAATCAAAAGTTTCCATATAGCTAAAGCGGTAAACAGAAAAGAAAACAAAGCCTTGGCACCCGTCCAGCCGCCGAATACAATTAAAAGAAATGCAAATAATCCTACCAGAGCAAATTCAGTCCCTATCCGGTAATGATCTTGAGGATTTACATATATTACCTCACCCTCAGAATTCAAAGAAAGAACAGTCAGTGCATAGTCACCGACTTCAAAGATTTTATCTTTGTCCATCTGCCCCAGCATTTCGTTAGTCCCCTTCATCACCTGATCTTTAAATTTTCCTTCCAGAATTTTCAAAGTAACAGATTGAGGTCCGGTCTTAACCATTCCGAATTGCTGAATTTCAACATTATCAACCGCAATAACTTCTGCTTTGCAACGAACGGCATTGTCCGCAACGCGATCATCAAAATTAGTAGGAATGAAACAGAGAATAGCTGTAAGCAAAGCAAACACAACAACGAGAATAAACTCACGATTTTTTATTAATTTTGGCATCTTATGACCGGTTATTAAAAGTATTTTTATTACTGAGATATAAATCTAAGGGCGGAAACGATTCATAAATCGCCCCGCCCTGTAAGACATACAAACGATCAATAACCGCTAGTTAGATGCAATTTTTTTATTTTTATTTTTTGTATAAACACGAGGAGAAACGCCCATTACAGACATAATTTTAAAAGCAATATCAGTATTATCGTAATAGCCGTTAAAAGAAGAGGCTCCGACTCCCATAGCCGAGGTCGCAACAGGAACTCCGGTATGCTTGAAAGAAGTCCAGCCAAGCCCGGCATTGTTATTCAAAACATGGGTAATCGTGGTAGTTAATGGATCATACCCACCATACATATTGTATAGTTCAGGCGACTTACATTCATCGCCTTTCATGGTGCGAATGTAGGCATCTTTAAGCATTGCAACCTGATAATTCTTCACAACCATAGGGTCTTTTTTAGGATCACCTTCAAACTTCAGTCCGAAGAAATGAGTAATCGTAGGCTTAAAGTCATCAAAGTTCATATCGCCCTTATGCTCATCTTTCCACAGCTTAACGACTTCATCGGTAAACTTTTGAAATGAAACATCCTGCGGCTTAAGCGCACTATAGTAAGAACCGTATTTTGTTCCCGCAAATCCGAGAGTAAGCCCTCCGCATTCATGGTCACCAGTGACAACAATAAGAGTCTCGGATGGATGTTTTTTCGCAAATTCGACAGCTTCAGCAATTGAGTTATCAAAAGAAACAGTGTTGTGAATAAATGCGGCAGCATCATTAGCATGACATGCCCAGTCGATTTTTCCACCTTCAACCATGAGGAAAAAACCTTTAGGATTGTCCAGCATTTCAATAGCTTTCTTTGTAAAATCTGGAAGAGTGATATCCTGCGGACGCATATCCATTGAATAAGGAAGAGCCTTTGAATCCTGCAACCATTCATTCCATGAAATCACCTTTCCATCAGACGGCTTAAGAGACATGAACTCATCTTTATCAGTTACAACTTTATATCCGGCATTTTTAATCAACTCGAGAGCATTTCCTTTAAAATTCTTAGTATTCTTCTTTTTATTTGCAGGATCTTTCAACCCTCCGCCTCCAAAAAAATCAAAGTTACTTTCGGAAAGAGCTACATCAATATCGTAATATTGACCGCGAGTCGGCACATGTGCATAAAAAGCAGCTGGTGTCGCATGGTCGATTGAAACACTTGAGACAATTCCAACCTTCTTTCCATTATCGCGCGCCATTTCTGCAAGAGACTTAACATTTCGCTGCTGTGGGCCCATGCCAAGCATTCCGATATTCGTCTTCTGTCCACATGCAATAGAAGTTGCAGCGGCGGCTGAACCGGTAATAAATCTATCTGCTGCATATGTGGTAGTCATCCCCTGAGCTTGAAAGGAATTCATTACTAACTGTTCACCTGTAAAACTTTCCACTGCAATTCTTTGCGGCATTCCCATACCATCACCAATGAAAAGAAACACGTATTTAGCAGGTGTACCCTTATAAACCTGCACCTTTTTGGCTTTAGCATGTGCCGGTATAGCGGTAAAAAGTACAACGCAAACAATAAGCAGTATAAACTGTCTGACGTTACGATAAAAAGTCATCAGATCCTCCGATTTTAAAGAAATTAAATTTTAAAAATCAAATTCATCTTAATCTGAGACTTATTTACCAGTAAAAAAAGACTGTTGTGTCACGAATATGTATCAATATGGAAAACTAAAAAGACTATGACACTTTTTGCACACACTAAAGTTTAAACTGGACAAAAATATAGCATTTACCTATATATTTTAAAGTTAAAATTCCCTACAAAATGAGGAAAGAGTCGGTGCATAAAAAGTTTTTACCTATCTCAATCATTCTTATACTACTGCTAGGATTAGCAGTAGCCGGATACATGACCCCTCCTGAAAAACAAAAAGTGCCGGTGCGTATTTTGTTTAAAAATAGTGGAGGAAAAGTAATCTTCACACATATCAAACACCACAGAGATTATGAAATCCCCTGCGACAAATGCCATCATGAGCGTGAGGGGCAAAGCAACGAACCTCTTCCCTGCGGTTCATGCCATCCGCAAACTTTTGACCGCGACTATGTTCGCGATCACATCAATTCATTCCCGGACAAGACATACTGCGTAAAATGTCATCATGCAGAACTTGGTCAACTTAATTTTGATCACGAAGCTCACGAAGAATATGCTGAAGAAAATTGTCTTGCGTGTCATCATGGACCGGAAATAGAAGAAGAACCGCAAAAATGCTCTAACTGTCACTCAAATGCCGGAACAAAAGAAGTCCCGAGTGTTCGAGATGCAGCTCATGACCGTTGTGTCACCTGTCATGAAGATCAGTTCAAAGACGGTCTTAAGGGCTGTAATCCGTGTCATAAAATGAAAAACATGAAGCAGTATAAAGGCGACAGCACTCCTTGTGAGCAATGTCATCAGAAAGCGGGCAAAGATTTAGTTCTGGATCGCCTGAATGCATTCCATGATCAGTGTATGGTCTGCCACAAAGAACTTAAGAAAGGCCCTTACAAAGATAATGATTGTGACAAGTGTCATTTAAGATAAGGCGGATACATTTATAATGAACCCTATTTTTTCACTTACCCCATCAGACCGTGGTCCGGTACTGAAAATAAGAGAACAGAACCTGAGTTCCGCGCTATTGATTTCTTTGGAAATTACAGAGCTGACACCGCTTGTCGGGAAAGAAGAACTTGTTGCTAAAGGACAGAAGGTTGCCAGCGATCCTCAAAACAGGCTTCCAAGCGTACATTCTTCTGTTTCAGGAAAAGTGCTGGATATAAAAAAAGATTTTATCCTCATTGAAGAAGAAGGTGAACGGGTTGCAGCGCCGTTAACACTCGACAATTCGGACAGCTCTTCTATGCTCAGCTACCTGAGAGATGCAGGAATTGATGTTAGCGGACTCAAGCAAGGATGCACCCTGATCATCAACACTGTTCCGGCAGAAGCCGGAATTGATGGACATAGATTTTTAATCGAAGAATTTAATCATATAATGAGTGAAGGGTTGGATTTCCTTAAAGAAGCCCTTTCACCGAAAGCATCAGCCATAGCCGTGCCGCAAGGCATGCCATGGACTCTGCCCGGATGCACAGGATATGAAATAAAACCTGTATATCCTAACGGCTTAGCACCTATGGTTGTTAAAGCTGTGACAGGTAAAGAGATGCCTTCCGGCGTTTCCGTAATTGATGCTGCGACTCTATATAGAATCGGCCGGACGGTTCACGGTAAACAGCCTGTCACTGAAATTATGGTCAAAGTCGGAAACACACTTTTTCAAACTCCTGTCGGCACAACGGTAAAACTGCTCACCAGCAAAGCAGGATTCAAGTTATCTGACGGCGACAGAGTTGTTCTGGGTGGACCTTTATCAGGAAGAGCTGTTTATTCATTGAACCACGGAATCCCTGCCGACACACAGGGAGTAACCGTCATTGCCGGAAGCAATACCCCTGTAGCAAAAGATTCCCCCTGCCTCGGATGCGGCGAATGTGTCATTAAATGTCCGGCAAGACTGATGCCGAACATGATCTCACGTCACGCGGAATTCGGCCTTTTTGAAAATACTCAGGCATACTTCATTGCCTCATGTTTTGAATGCGGACTTTGCGCTTATTGGTGCACGGCTCAGCGGCCCTTGCTACAATATATACGATTGGCCAAAAAAGAACTTTTCAGCAAACCGATACTTGAAGACCTTCGGAAATAAATATGAAACCGATAAGCGGATCTCCAGTTTTAACTGTTTCCAGTGCTCCCCACATTCATTGCGGGCGAACCATTAAAGGAACATCTCTTGAAATGTTGCTGGCTTTATTGCCGGCAGCAGCCTTTGCTATTTGGCATAGCAACATACTTGCATTCAGGGTTCTCGCCCTGTCGTGCGTGGTTGCGGTAATAACAGAAGCAATCTGCCTGCATCTCATGAAGCGTGAAATTGAATCTGACAACTACACAGCTCTACTGTGCGGGCTGATGTTCGGTTTTCTCATGTCGCCATGCAGTCCATGGTGGCTAATAGCCGCCGGCAGCTCCTTTTCTATCATATTAGGAAGGATGGTATTCGGAGGATTAGGCGGAGGACCTCTCTGCGCCCCGCTTGTGGGCTGGGCAATCTGCAAAGTGTCATGGCCTGAGCTTATGGACTTTGACATGACAATGCTGGGATCAGAACTGACCTACCCGCTAAGTCAGCTTAAAAACTTCGGACCGGAAACACTGAGTCAATATTCCTTAAAATCATTACTTCTGGGTTTTCAACTTGGTGGATCAGGGGCAGCACAATCTGGAGCAATACTTCTTGGTGGCCTATATCTGCTAAGCCGGAAAATTATCCGTCCCGATATCCCGCTCGCGTTTGTAGCAGGGGTAACTCTCACCGCCGCTACTTTTTATGCAATTTCACCCCTTGATTACGCTTCACCGATTTATCACCTGTTATGCGGATCCACTCTGTTCGGCGCATTCTTCCTTGCAACCGACAGCTCTTCTTCCCCCGTTGGTCATATCCCTATGATCGCATACGGGTTTACTGCCGGAATACTGGTCATAATCATAAGGGTTTACGGAGTTTATCCTGATGGGGTTCCGTTTGCCATACTTCTGGCAAACCTTGCATCGCCACTATTTGAAAAAATCAGGCCCACCCCTTTCGGCGGAATAACCAATATCCATTTGCAGAGATAAAATATGAATGAAACCTTAAAAATGATCGTGGTTCTTTCACTCATATGCGGCTTGTCCGGGTTTACCCTTGCAAGCCTGAAAGATGCCACCAACGACAAAATCGAAGAACAGGTAATGACCTACGTTCAAGGCCCTGCTATAAGTAATGTTCTAATCGGATTTGACAATTCTCCGGTTAAAGATCGTAAAAAATTTGATATTCCGGGTACGGATAAACAAGTTACTGTTTTCCCTGCCATTAAAGACGGTAAACTCTTCGGAGTCGCTCTTGAATCCGCAGCAAAAGGCTACGGCGGAAATGTCGGTGTAATGGTCGGCTTCAATATTGACGGAGTTAATCTTTCAGGCATCGGTATCACCACCATGAAAGAAACGCCCGGTATCGGAGCAAGAGTTGCCAAACACGGATTCACGAAACAATTCAGAGGCCACCCTGCATCCGTAGAACTGTCATCTAAAGGCGGAGACATTGACGGCATTGCCGGAGCAACGATTTCATCAACGGCATCAGTTGAAGCCGTAAAAAAAGCAATTAATATTTTTGCTCAAATAAAACCGCAAATTACTGCGGCTTGGATAAAGGGATCTTAATCATGAGTAGATTATGGAAAGAATTTTCTAAAGGATTATGGAAAGACCTACCGCCTTTTAAAATAGTATTAGGCCTGTGTCCGGTATTGGCTGTTACTAAAACGGCGGATAATGGATTCGGCATGGGGCTGGCGGTAATTTTCGTACTGACCCTTTCAAATGTTTTTGTTTCGGCTGTCAGAAAAATTATTCCGCCCAAAGTGCGTATTGCCTGTTTCATTGTTATAGCAGCATCACTCGTTGTTGTGGTTGAGCTGCTGATGCAGGCATATGCCTACCCGCTCTATCAACAACTAGGTATTTTCGTGCCGCTCATTGTTGTTAACTGTATCATCCTCGGGCGCGCGGAAGCTTTTGCCTCAAAAAACACAATACTTCTTTCCGCTGCGGATGGATTAGGAATGGGACTCGGGTTCACCATGTCCCTGACTCTTCTCGGCGGTCTGCGCGAACTTTTCGGATATGGTACTCTTTTCGGCAGTCAAATAATGCCCGAATCATTTAAGCCCTTCAGCTTTATGATCGAAGCTCCGGGTGCATTTGTCTGCCTCGGGCTCGTTCTAGCCGGAATGAATGGATTCACAAACAGCCAGAGACGTAAAAAGGGAGAGGCTGTGCTTGATAACCCAACCCACGACTGCAAAACTTGCGGTATGTGCGGACACTAAATTTCTAATTCATCCTTAAAAGGACAAAGCATATGCAAGAATATTTTCTCCTTTTTATATCAGCCATATTTGTAAACAACATTGTTCTGGCTCAATATCTCGGCAACTGCCCGTTTATCGGAACATCTAAAAAGATATCGGTTGCAATAGGTATGGGCAGCGCAGTTGTTTTTGTAGCAACAATGGCTGCTTCCATAACATGGGCAGTTCAGCAGTATCTGCTCAACCCGTTTGGTCTGCAATATCTGCAAACTCTGACTTTCATTCTGGTCATTGCCGCACTCGTTCAGTTTGTTGAAATGTTTTTGAAAAAAGTAGTCCCGCCGCTGTATAAAGCTCTCGGAATATTTTTACCGCTGATCACAACAAACTGCGCAGTCATGGGTATTGCCATCATCTGTCAGCGCGAAGAATTTACATTTGTAAAAACCGTTGCCTTTTCGTTCGCGTCAGGGCTGGGTTTCATGCTCGCGCTGATTGTTCTATCCGCAATCCGAGAAAAAATAGAAGTTTCCAGAGTTCCAAAGGCACTGCAAGGAACTCCCATAGCCCTGATAATGGCCGGTCTCATGTCTTTGGCGTTTTTTGCGTTCAAAGGGATGATAGCCTGATACCAAAAGCTTACACAGGCATAATAAAATGATAACATCATCAATACTTGTTCTTTTCGGATTAGGCTTTGTCGCTGCTGCGATTCTCGCTATGGCTTCAAAAGTTTTATACGTTAAAGAAGACCCCCGAATAGCTCAACTCGAAGATGCCCTTCCCGGCGTTAACTGCGGTGGTTGCGGCTATGCTGGTTGCGGCGGAGCTGCCCACGCTGTTGTCGAAGGCAAATCCGGATCTAATGTCTGCGTAATAGGCGGACTTGAAACAGCTCAAGCGGTCGCGGCCGTTATGGGACTTGAAGTGCTTGAAATGGAGCCGGAACTCGCCTTTAGAGACTGCACCGGAGGCAAGCGCGCCGAAGAACTGTATCATTACGAAGGAGCTGGAGATTGCCGCGCACAGGCTCTTCTTTATAAAGGAAGTAAAACATGCCCTGAAGGCTGCCTCGGACTGGGCACATGCGTAGCTGTCTGCCCGTTTGACGCAATTCATATGGGACCGGAAGGATTACCTGTCGTTGATCCGCTTGCCTGCCGATCATGCAGGAAATGTGTTGATGCCTGTCCCCGGGATGTTCTTTCCATAGTATCAATGAGCGAAAGACTCCTTCATCAAGAAGAAGTTAACGACTGCCTCGCGCCCTGTCGTCAAAAATGCCCTGGACAAATTAATATTCCGAAATATATCGAACAAGCGGGAAAAGGTGATTACGCCGGAGCAATACATACTCTGCGTGAACGCAACCCGCTCCTTCTTGTATGTGGGCGTGTCTGCCCGCGCCCCTGCGAAGCTGACTGCCGCAGAACCCATGTTGATGAACCTGTCGGAATCAATATGATCAAAAGATTTGTTGCTGACTGGGAAATGAAAAACAACCTTCGACTTGAAATTCCCTGCGCTAAAGAAACGGGACATAAAATTGCGGTTATTGGTGGCGGTCCAGCCGGACTTTCATGTGCATTCTTTTTGCGCAGACTGGGACACAGCCCGACAATTTTTGATTCCATGCCCGCTCTGGGCGGACAGCTCCGCTACGGCATCCCTGAATATAGACTTCCTAAGAAAGATTTAGATTGGGAGATTCAGGGTATTCTGGATTTAGGTATTGAAGTCCGTACAGAAATGAAATTCGGAGTAGATTTCACAACACAGAGTCTCGAAAAAGAAGGATTTGAAGCCTTCTTCATGGGACTGGGAGCATGGGCGAGCGGTAACCTCAGAATTGAAGGTGAAGAAGCCCCGGGGGTCATTAGCGGAACAGAACTCCTTACCTCGGTCGGGCTTGATAAGGCTCCCGATATCGGGAATAAAATTTTAGTTGTCGGCGGAGGTAACACTGCGATTGATACGGCACGAACGAGCATCAGACTAGGTTGTGACGTTACCATTCTGTACCGTCGTACGCGCAACGAAATGCCGGCTAATCTTGAAGAAATTGAAGGAGCCGAAGATGAAGGTGTCAAATTTTTATTTCTCACCGCTCCTACCAAAGTTATTACCGGAGAAGACGGTCACGCAACTCATCTTGAATGCATACAAATGGAGCTTGGAGAGCCTGATGAGTCAGGTCGACGCCGCCCTATACCTATTGAAGGCACGGAAACCCGCTACCCTGCCGACACCATTATCGCGGCAATCGGTCAAAAACCGGCACTTTCCTGTTTTTACTCGGAAGGTTCGGATCAATGCGATCTGGACTTCACTCGCTGGAGAACAATAAACGCCGACCCGGATACTCTGCAAACATCCGTCCCCAATGTTTTTACAGGGGGAGACCTGTTTACCGGACCGGACCTAGTTATTTCTGCAGTAGGAGCTGGACGCAGAGCTGCCCGGTCTATCCACTTTTTATTAACAACAGGCGAAATACCCGTCGCAGACAACATTATACGAAAATTAATTCCGTACACACTATTCAAAGACGTTGACGGAGTTAACCATAAAGACCGCTCAACTATGCCGTATCTTTGCGATGGCTCTCACCGGACATCAACATTCAGTGAAGTGGAAGGGGCTTTATCTGAAGAAGAACTTAAGCACGAAGCTTCACGATGTTTGAGATGCGGTCTGATATGTTATGATAGAGATATTCCACTCGCTGAGGTCGTCACTGTGAGAGTAGGAGAAAAGGTAGAATAAGAAAAAATAGATTCACGGGCGGAACAAACAAAGCATAAAAAAAGGCGCGAAGAGCAAAAGCTCTTCGCGCCTAAACTTTGAAATATCAAAGTCGTTATTTCTGGAGACCTGACTGAACGTCTTTGAGTAATTCCTGAACCTGTGCAAGTTTAGCCTGCTCTTCAGGAGTAAGCTGCTGGCTGATGTAGCCTGCTTTCTGGTTCATTTCTTCGATCATGCCGTCCATAATAATATGTCTTGTCTTCAAAGGAAGTTTTTCTAGTTCAACAATTCTGCTGTCGACAGTTGCCATCTGAGTATTCAGAGTTTCAACCTGTCCGCGAACACCCTGAAGGTCTTTAACTTCAGTGGTCAAATTGCTAAGGTTCTGATTTAAACCGTAGAAAAAGACTACGAGAAGTACAATCGCCATAAAAGATATGATGACTGCTACTTTACCCATGTCTTTCTGAGCTTTTTCGCCGATTCCAGCTGCGAAATCCTGCTCTGTTGTGTCTTCTTTTTTCTGATAATCATCAATCTGATGTACTTTTTCAGCGCTCATTTCTATTTCCTCCTGAAAGGTAATGTTAAAAACGAATGAATAATATAAGTGAAGGATTATTTCAAATCAAGAATGTATCCATATTAAAAAGATCCTTACAACCCCAAATTCGATTTATAAATCGCACAAAAGATCAAGTTCTGCAACTCCTTAACCCCATCAATTTGTTTTTACCCTCAATTTTATAATAATCTCACAGTTCATGAACATGACCTTCTTTTGACTGAATATGTTTTATTAAAAAATCTTAATTTAAACATAAATTGTCTAAACATTTGGTTCATGAATTGCAAAGGAATAGCCATACAATTAAATGCGGCAAATATTTCTCGATTAATAATTTCAGGAGCAAAACATGTTGACCTCTACAAATTCGCTGATTAGCGGAAGCGGAACAGCAGGAAGCTATTTTTCTAATATCTCGAACGACTCTTCCAAGACTGAAACTCCTCATATTTCTAAAGATTTAAGTCGAGGTCAAATCCGCAGACAACTTCAGATGCAGTTTGCGTCTCAAAGTTTTGGACTTACTTCCGACGAACAACAGCAAGTCGGTTCATATTTCTCACAGATAAACAATATCTATGGAGTGAATGACAGTGCCATGCGTGCTGGACAGGAAAAAAAATTCGGCGAACTTAAATCACAACTGGACGATCTTTACGGTCTCTCCGGTGAACCTAAAAAACTAACGGACGAAGAAAAAACCAAACTTGATGACATTCAAACTAAGTTGGATGAACTTTACGATATTCTTCCCACTAAAGACCCGCAGGGAGCAGACCGCAACAGGGCTGAAAGCCTCAAATGGGAACTCCGCAAGCTATATTATCCCGAAGGAAAAGTTTTGACATCAGCTGAAAAGAAAATGGAAACATCTATCCAGGCTGAGCTTAAAGAATTATTCGGCATCGAAGGACCTAAAACTCTGACCAGTGAAGAGCAGGTAACAGCGGATGACCTTAGAAAACAAATGGACGAAATTCTAGGTACGACTAAAAAAGAATTAACTGATGAAGAAAAAATTAAAGCTGATGGAATAATCAAAGAAATGGAAGAAATTGCCGGTAAACTTGTTACTCACGGTCTGAGTAATATAGAAAAGACTCTCTACTTCCGATTTGATGAACGCGCAGACGAACTGAACAAATTATCAAAAGAAAGACCTTTGACTGAAAAAGAACAAGAAGAGCTTAAAAAAACAAATACTAATATCAACACACTCCTTGATAAGGCAGCTAAAATACAAGAACAGCAGGATGCACAGGCTAAGCAAGTCCATTCTCAGATGAACGGTTTTTTCTCACAGATGGGATATAAAGGCGGCGGAAGTTTGCTTTCTACTCGAGTTTAAATACGAGCGGCCTTTCAATATTTTTACTTGATAAGCTTCGATTTTTTTCTTACCCATATGCCTGTTGAACAAAACAGGAGTTAATGCTCCCTTATATAAATTTTCAGGTACTAAAGGAGCGCAAATGCCCATTTTCGAATTCAAATGTAAAAAATGTGGAAAAGAATTTGATGAGTTGGTCATGCCCGGCAAAGATGTAAAAGCTGATTGTCCGGAATGCGGCAACAGTGATTGCGAAAAATTGCTTTCCAAAGGGAATGTAAGGCCTAACGGCATTCCAAAAGGTAACGGCGGATATAAACTATCTCCCTGCCATGAGTGCCAATCTAAAAATAAATAATATTTCCAAACCGATTAAGAACAAAAAAAGCCCTCTGCTGAATAAAAAGCAGAGGGCTTTCTTACAAACTAAGCACCGGACAACAAAATATCAAACGAGGCAACATCTCCGGCTCTGCGATAACTGAAACACTTGTGCGATTCTATTCCAAGCCGCTCATGAACACCTTCAAGCCACTCTGTTCGACCTAAAGCGTGAGTCGGTATAAAAAACTGAGGCTTAACTGCTTCTATTAAAAAAGGTCCTCCAGCCAAACTCTCGAGCCTTCTATCAACATTAGAAAAAACAATATGAGATCCAAACCCTGCGATTCTATCTGCCGCTTTATCAAAAAAATCTCTTGTAAACTTTTGATCTGCTTCTGACGAACTTTCCCAGTCCCAACAAGCTAAATCTCCGCCATTATAGATTTTTACACCTTCAACAGTCTCAATCATAAAAGCCACGCCTAAATCATTCGACATAAGCGTTTCAATTTTCAAATTTTCAAAAACATACTTTTGATCAGGTTCAACAACCAGAGCATTCTCAAAAAAAATATCAGGATACATTTCTTCAATGTCATCAGACAGCACAGCTTTCACGGAATTTGCGCCGCCGCACACGTCCATATAATCAGGAGCAAAATGATCCAGATGGCTGTGTGAAAAAAAAATGACAACATCACGACCGCAGACAGCCTCTTCTAAAGCTGACCGAGCACGGCTCATGCGAAATCTTTGCGCCGGAATATCAAAAACAATACTCAATTTACCGACATCAAGAACAAAACAATTATGAAAAATATATGTAATCTTAATTTTCATCTTTACTAAAAATTATTGTTCACTTTCCTCAGTCTGTCGGTTTAGAGATTCACGACTGATCGGAAGATAAAGATGGGACCACGATTTCAAGTGCCCGGCTAAAAATTCCGCATCCGGTCCTGACCCGCAAAACAGATCCACTCTGGTCCCTTTAATCGCACCGCCCCTATCTTGCGCCATCACCATTTTTGTAAAAGGCTTTTTCTTGTCAGTGCCCTCTTGTGGAAGCTTTGTCGTGAGTATAGCCAAAGACCCTAACGGTAGCACGCGACTGTCCACAGCCACACTTGCCATAGAAGTAAGGGGTGCATTCATCGCCCCGAATGGACCGACATCATCCACTCTGAAAAAGACATAGCTTGGATTGGTAATAAGCAATTCTTCAATAAGCTCCGGGTTACCCTTAAGAAAAGACCGTATGCCCTGCATACTCATTCCCTCTTTAGCCATAAGCCCTCTATTAATTAAAACTTTTCCTAATGACACATACTTTTGCCCGTTTTTTCCAGCATAAAGAATATGTTTAACACTGCCGTCAGCAAGCAATAATCGTCCCGACCCTTGAATCTGCAGAATAAAAACATCAACAAGGTCACGAACCCAAGCAACTTCCAATCCCTTATTCTGTAAAGATCCTTCAAAATCTATCGATTTTCTATCGTCGTAAGGAACAACCGAGTCTCCTTCCATTTTATAAATCAACTGTTGACCTTTCCAGCGATAATGAAATTTACCAAGGTCTAAAATCTTAAGATCCCCGGGCACTCTGTAAAGAGGATATGGATAGGCAGGATCAGGTGTCAACGAAGCTTCAAGATTCGGTTCATAATAACCAGTCAACAAAGTACGCGGAGAGAGAGCAAACCATGCAAATTTATCTCGTAAAAGCTCAGGAGAAATTTCAAGTTCAGGTAATATTTCTAACAATTCTGAATTAGTACGAGCCAACATCCCCCATGTTATTTCCATGTTGCCATATTTCACAGCAACACCGTCAGCCGGTTTTCGAGAAAGATATTTAATGTTTTCTTTAATTCCTTTTTCTAAATTAATCCAAGAATTTTCACCATCTTCTTGCGAATTCAGACGACTAAGAATAGAGTTCAGCTGTTTTTTATCAACTTCATAAAAACCCTTAACTGCTATGGGTTGTAAATCTTTTGTTGCACATCCCGCGAACAAAAAGAATACAAGTAAAACAAAAAACAATAATGCAGATCTTTTAAGAGGCATATAAAAACCCATATTCAGTTTGCTCCTGACATGATTTATTATCTAAAAGAAGAGTGGAAAATAATCTAGAAGTAACCTAGAACGAACTATAAAAAAACATTCGAAAACAAGAGGGATCATATATGCGTCCGTTAATGACACTAATATCTCTGATCACATTTATACTTCTATCGACCCCGTGCCTTGCATCAAGATGGAACCTTGTTCTCCTTACGACGTCCGGTCTGAACGGTCAGTTAATTCCGGCTTCTGAAAAAGAAGAACTTAACAATGGCAACATGCTACGTACTTTCGGAGGATTTGCAAGAATTCAAACGGTATTCGAATCTTATCGTGAAAAGTTCCCTGGCGAAACCATCACAATTGCAACAGGTGACGATTTGTTAGGTGAATCAATTCAGGAAGATCAAGGTAAAATAGTTTTCGGTGCAATGAATCTGATGGGATTTGATGTTTCGACTCTCGGCAACCATGAATTCGATCGCGGATCAAACTTTCTTGCAAAATGCCTGACAAACAAAAAATTTCCCACAGTTGTAAGCAATCTTGAAATTAATCCCAGCAACCGCCTTCTAAAACATGTAAAACCATATACAGTAATTGAACGAAATCTCGTCCGTGTCGGGTTTATGGGATTAATATTACCAAATTTAAAAATGATTTCAAATCCCGGAACAGCTACGGCAGTAAAATCTAATCTAATTGAAATCGCCCGGAGCACCGCTCTTAAATTAAAAAAAGAAGAACAAGCAAACATTATAGTTTTACTTAGCCACCTTTCTATTGAAGACCAGAAAACAATCTTGGAAGCGGTTCCTGAAATTGATATCATATGCGGCGGACAAAGCCACAAGGACATTCTACCGGGACAAGAACTTATCGCACGCGATGCTCCTACTCCCGGAATTATGGTTCAGTGTGGAGCGCGAGGCCGCTTTGTGGGTGTATTAAAGTTACAAATTGAAGATGGTTATATAAATAAACACGATTGGACAATCATTCCGGTTACCGCCAGCATTTCACCAAACAAAAAAACTTTTGACTTCATTCAAGCAAATATAAACGGACTGCAATCACCAACAGTGCTAGCGACATCCACACAGCCTCTCAATACAGAAGTTAAAGTTATCAGAATCCAAGATGTTCCTGTCGGTAAATTGGTCAGCAGCATTCTACAGGATAAATTTAAAACAGATGTTGCTTTCCAAAACAGCGGAGGAATCAGAGGTGATAAAATCATCCCTGCCGGCCCGATAAAAGCCAATGATGTCGACACGATGTTCCCGTTCGGCAACACTGTAACAATTATAAAAGTAACCGGAGAAACGCTTAAACAAGTACTTGAACGCTCCGTTCATAAGCTTCCTGAATCATCAGGAGGATATCTGCAAACCTCAGGTGTAAAGTATACTCTAGACCTAAAAGGAACTCCGCAGGAAATCACTGTCACCGAACAAGGGAAACCAATCGGGATTAGGACTAAAGGTTCAAGAATTTCAAATATTAAAATAACCGATAAATCAGGTAAATATATTCCTGTTGAGAAAGACAAAATGTACTCTGTCGCCACCAATTCATTCTTAGCAAGAGGCGGAGACGGCTACATAATGCTCAAAAACTCTAAAGATAAAGTAGAAACTTTTATAAAAATTTCAAAAGTAATTAAATCCGGACTCACAATTATGAAAAAAATTCCGGTTAATAATGAAATTACCACCCTGAATTTGGATAGAAAGCCTTTCTTCCCTACCCTGAAAACGGCAAAATAAATAAATTACTAAGTGTTTAAATGTCGCGCTGGTTTATTTTTTATTCTTTAAAACATCTTGAAATTCAAGACCATAGATATCCAGCATAACCATCAAAAAGGTAAGAATCATGGGGCCGTATAATATACCCAGCGCACCAAACGCATTAATGCCGCCAAGAATAGCAAGAAAGACATAAATAGTTGAAACCCTTGAAGCTTCTCTGACTATAATAGGTCTTAAGATTGTGTCTATTCCTGTTACAAGTATTCCGCACCAGAGCCCCAAAAAAATCGCCATATTAATTTTGCCGACAAGCAAAAGATAAACAAGTGCCGGAACCCATATCAAGCCAGTTCCAAGAACCGGAATAAGTGATGTAAAGCCCATCATAGCACCCCAGAAAAGGGCCGGAATACCCACAATGGCAAGGCCGATGCCACCGACAACACCTTGAAGAATCGCGATAAACAAACTGCCTAAAAGAACAGACTTTGAAACTTTACGCAGACTTGTGAAGATAAAATCTTCCTGTTCGGCTCTTAACGGCGAAAGATATTTAACTCTGGTGATAAACCTTACTCCGTCTTTTAAAAACGAAAAAACCAGAAAAGTCATAATAAAAAATTGAGCTACAAGTCCTGCCATGTTCCCTGCGAGCCAAGTGCCGGAAGTAAACATGGATTGCCCGAAAGTTTTTGAGTATTCAATGGCTTTAGTTTTTATATCATTCGAATTTAAATCAAGAAAAGGAAGTTTATCTTCAATCCATTTCAAATAAAAATCATATTTATCGGTATCCATGAGCTTTGACAGATCTGCATGCTTCAACCAGTTATTGATGCCTGAAATTGAATCCACCCCCTGCCCGATCAAACCCAAAAAGAAAATCAAAGCAGGTATAATAATGGCAAAAACAATAATACACACTGTCAAAAACGCGGCTAAAGAAGTACGCCCCTTCACCATTGTGCGGATTCGTTGACTTATTGGATAAAAAAGTACTGAAAGAGTAATTGAAATAATAATTGTATTAAAAAAGGGCTTTGCAACAGAATACCCCAAAGAAATTGCTGTTGCTAAGAGCAAAACCAGAAACAATGTATAAATGATAGGAGATTTTGATGCTTCTTTCTCAGAAGGAGCCATAGAGTAATCCTTGTAACAATTATTAACGCTTATAGATAATTAGGAAAAATTAAGAATATTTTAGCAAGTTAAAATAAAATTTAAACTGATCTTAAAACATAATCCGACATAACATTAAGAGTGGTATCTGTTTCGCGTTTCATACGGGAGATCATCCCTGAAAGACACTCAAAACTGCCACTGTGAGAAATCTTTTCTATTTCTCTTGCTAACTGACAAATTTTTTCAGCTCCGACATCAAGAGCCATCTCTCGCAATACCATTACTTCCTTAACAACACCTTCAAAATCAGAACGCGCAGCAAATTGATCTATACTTGATATCTGCTCGGGAACAAGCCTCAGAAAATGACCAAAAACATCTTTCACAAGAGAATCATCACCCTCAAAACGAGCAATCGTACCTTTTAAATCAAGATAAGACGGACCGTCATCACAATCAACCAGTTCATTAGCGCTATGATCTCTATCTCGGGTCATATCAAAAACAGCAGCCATGCCCTCCAATAGTCGAGCTGAACGGACAGGCTTTGAAAGATATCCATCCATTCCTGCACGTAAACACCTTTCCTTATCCCCTTTCATGGCATGAGCCGTAAGCGCCAAAATAGGCAGATCAGAATCAACATTATCAAGCGAACCTGAACGAATTAATTTAGTCGCTTCAAATCCATCCATCACGGGCATTTGAACATCCATGATTACCATATCAAACGTCTTTAACTTTAATATATCAATAGCTTCTTGTCCGTTTTCGACAACATCAAGTTCACAATTAGCGTTCTCTAAAAAAGAAGAAACAACCCGGCGAGTAATTATATTGTCATCCACAAATAAGATTTTTTTGGTTTCAGTAAATGAAATTGTCCCGCAATCAGTTCTGGGCCCCAACTGTGCATCAGGTTCTGGAATTTTAAACACTGCAGTAAAAAGAAAACTACTTCCCGCAGACGGGCGGGTTTCAAGCCACATTGTACCTTTAAGCATATTAACTAAATTATATGAAATAGTTAGACCAAGACCTATTCCGCCATGTTTGCGGGTCATATAATCTTCAAGCTGGGTAAAGCTGTTAAAGATACAGTCTGCCTTCTCACGGGAAATACCTTGCCCTGTATCACTGACCACAAAAAGTAATCTAGCAGATCCTGCAGGATATGGCTCTTCTTCAATACTGTCCGGCATAATCTCAACAAGCAGACCACCTACATCAGTATACTTAATAGCATTACTCACAAGGTTATTTAAAATCTGGGTAAGGCGGCCAGAATCTCCCTGCAATTCATAAGGTACATCGGGGTGAACAAAACACTCAATACAAAGCTTTTTTTTCTCAGCTGCGGGTTTATGAACACTAACAACTCCATTCAACGCCTTTCTCAAATTGAACCGCCCTTCTCTTAGTTCCAGAATACGGCTTTCAATTTTTGAATAATCCAGAAGTTCATTCAAAACGCGAAGAAGAGAGACTGCGGAACCTTTAATCAGCTCTATATATTCCTGCTGTTCAGAATCAAGATCAGTACTGAGTAAAATCTCACTGAGCCCCATAATACCATTCATCGGAGTTCTAAGTTCGTGGCTTATTGTTGCTAAAAAAGAACTTTTGGCTTCATTAGCAGCTTCGGCATCGTGAAGAGCCCGTCTGAATTCCTGTTCCATTCCATGCTTGTATAGCGCTACCTCAATGGCAGAACGAAGATCCCTCTCTTCAAAAGGTTTTAAAAGATAACCATACGGCCCGGAAAGTTTGGCCCTATTAAGAGTTGTCTCATCTGAATAAGCGGTAAGGAATATAATAGGAATATCATAAGTTTTAATAATTATATTTGCTGCTTCAACTCCGTCCATTTTACCGTGAAGCTTGATATCCATTAAGACAAGGTCGGGGTTCAATTTTTCAACTTTAGAAATAGCTTCAAGTCCGGAAACAGCCTCTCCGACAACACCGTACCCTAGGCGCTTTAAAGTTCCCTGAATATCTAGATTTACTATCCTTTCGTCATCAACGACGAGAATTTTTTTGCCAGAAACCATTAAAACTCCATTTAACGAGTACGTTGCATAATTATCATATCAATATACAAACATTATAAATTTTACGCAAACTAAGGTGTACTCATTTTGTACAAAAAAACCGGTTCCGAAAAATATCAGAACCGGTCAGGAATATCCAACTCACATTGTGGAAATTATGTGGATCTTGCTTTACAGTATTTGACTGAGAAATTGCTTCAAACGAGGATGATCAGTACTGTTAAAAAACTCCTTAGGAGGAGCACAGGCTATAATCCTTCCATCTTCCATAAAAACAATTCTATCGGCAACTTCTCTGGCGAATCCCATCTCGTGAGTAACGACAACCATAGTCATGCCTTCAACTGCAAGTTTTTTCATTACATCAAGAACCTCACCGATCATTTCAGGATCAAGAGCGGAGGTAGGTTCATCAAAAAGCATAATTTTGGGATTCATAGCCAGCGCTCGGGCTATGGCAACCCTTTGCTGCTGGCCGCCGGAAAGCTTCGAAGGATAAACATTCGCCTTCTCACGAATGCCTACTTTTTTCAACAAATCTACTGCAACCGCCTTTGCTTCCTCTTTATCAAGCCCTTTAAGCTTAATAGGAGCCATGATCAGGTTTTCAAGAACTGTTTTATGTGGAAAAAGATTAAAAGACTGGAAAACCATTCCCAGTTCCTGACGTATATTGTTAATATTGTTATTTGTGTCGTGAACATCCTGTCCATCAACAACGATAGATCCACGGCTGATCTCTTCAAGGCGGTTTATCGACCTTAAAAGAGTACTTTTCCCCGAACCGGATGGACCGATAATTACGACTTTTTCTCCAGATTTAATATCAAGCGATACATCGCTGAGAGCAGCAAGGTCTCCGAAGAATTTATACACATTCTTTATTTCGATAATGGAATTAACGGTCATAATGAGTCAACCTCTCTTCCATATGACTTACACCTTTTGAAAGAATCAAAGTTATCAGAAGATATAAAAGTGCAATCATTGTATAGGTTTCAAAATATTGAAAGCTTTCCGCAGCAAACTCGCGTCCGCGCCTTAAAATATCTGCAACCGCTATAATTGAGACCAGCGAAGAATCTTTAAGGAGAGCAATAAATTCGTTACCGACAGGGGGTAGAATCGTTCTCAATGCCTGAGGAAGAATAACTAAGAACATAGTCTGATTTTTATTAAACCCGAGAGATCTCGCAGCCTCAGTCTGTCCGCTGTCAACCGATTCAATCCCGGCACGAAAAACTTCCCCCATGTATGCACCATAGCAAACACTCATTGCTATTACGGCAGAAAGCAGGTCGGGCACCTGAACAACTCTTCCAAGAGCGAAGTAAATATAAAAAAGCTGAACAAGAAGGGGAATACCTCTAACAACTTCTACATAAGTTGAAGCTATGAGGTTTATAACCTTATTTTTAGAAATTCTGCCCAGACCGGTAAATAAACCAATTACTAAAGCACCCATAATAGAAAAAATGGTTACTTGAAAAGTAACCAGAATCCCATCAGGCACGAATAGCAAAATATCTTTATATGGATCAGGTTTTGTGACTACAAGATAAATAATAGTCGATATAGCGCCGATAAATGACACCCACCATGCATTCAGCAACCCTTTATCCTTACTATCAGGTATACTGGCGCCATCCGTAACTTCAATTTTGACTGGTTTATCTTTCATATTATTTTACCCGACTACATGTAAAAAGCCAGGATCGGCTTAAGCATTTCCGATCCCGGCTCTACGTTTAATTCTCAAGCCTGATGGTTGATCTTTTTTAGTTAGATCCGAACCATTTTGCTTTAATTTTGTCATAAGAACCATTTTTAACAGCTGCTGCGAGGCCTTTGTTAATCAGATCAACGACTTCTTTATTTCCTTTCTGAACAGCTACACCGAGATATTCAGGAGTATCACTCTTTACAACAAAAGCAATCTTGAGTCTCTTTGCATATTCTTCCTGCTGCAAAGCAAAGTCAGCGGCAATTGGATCATCGCAAACAACTGCAGAAATACGACCATTATACAGGTCTTCCATAGCAAGGCCTACTTCGTCGTAAGATTTAGCAACAACACCATCTGTTTTTTTAACAGCAAAATATCCTGTTGTTCCAATCTGAGCGCCAAGTTTTTTACCTTTAAAATCTGCTAAAGTTTTAGCATTTGAATCTTTGTTGGTAACAACAGACTGCTGAACTTCAAAATAAGGATCAGAAAAATCCATACCTTTCTTACGTTGCTTATTAATAGTAACAGAAGAACAGATACAATCGTATTTTCCTGAAGCAAGACCAGCAAAAATACCGTCCCATGCAACGTTCTTGATTTCTACTACGTAACCACCGGCTTCAGCCGCGGCTTTCATCAGATCAACGGAAAAGCCTACGATCTGTTTATCTTTATTAATAAATTCCATGGGAGGCCATGTACAATCAGATGCGACGGAAACAACCGGTTTTCCATCACTATTAACCTGCATACCTGCTTCAGCGGAGAAACCAACAAGCATGGTAAGCATCAAAATCATGATAATCTTCTTAGACATCTTATCCCCTCCAAAAAATGTTAAAATACACAAAAATAACAAACATGAAAATTATACAATTTACAACCCATGTCAATGAGGTCGACAACAACAACATTGTTTATTTTGATTTTAAATGGAAAACCAAGAATCAATTCTTGAATTTTTTCCGCAAAGAGGTTAACTTACCAAATTCTTTTTAAGGGGCAATATCATGAAAAAAAAGGCTAAAGAAGTTAGACAAGAAGCTGTTGAAGTTATCTGTCCCAAATGCAGGGAGACAAACATTGTTTATTTCCCAAAGGAATCCATGCCAACTTGTCCTTATTGCAAGGTCGAGATGATTATCAAAGAAGTTCTCACCGAAGGAAAATACGGTTGATCAGCCCGACAGGCTTGATACTCTATTTCAATCTTACCAAACTGAATTATTACCGAAAGGAGAAAACTATGAAAAAAGTTTGCCTACTGCTGACTTTGGTTCTTGCACTTGGATTCGCTTTCAGTGCGAACGCATCAGACATTGACCTTGCTAAAAAATCCACACTCAACTCTATCATGAAAAGAGGCGAACTCCGTTGTGGTATCGATTCAGGGTACATGCCTTTTGAAATGACTGATAAGAATGGTCAGTTTATTGGATTTGAAATTGACCTCGCGCGTGAAATGGCAAAAGCGATGGGCGTTAAATTTGTCCCTGTCAACATGGCATTTGACGGCATTATACCAGCTCTCCTCACTGACAAAATTGATATTATCACTGCGGGCATGACTGTTAATTCAAAACGTAACCTTCAGATTAACTTTGCAGATCCTATCATTATTGTTGGACAGACTGCGATAGTAAACAAAAAACTTGAAGGAAAAATTAAATCTTATAAAGATCTTAACAGCCCTGAATACACAATTGTTTCCAAACTCGGAACAACCGGTGAACAAGCTGCTAAACGCCTTCTCCCTAAAGCAAATTACAAATCATTCGACACTGAAACTGATGCGGCTCTTGAAGTTCTCAACGGTAAAGCGGCTGCAATGGTTTATGACCTCCCTTTCAACGCAATTTTCATGGCCGAACAAGGTAATGGTAAACTCTTTTTCCTTGAAAAGCCCTTCACATACGAGCCTCTTGGATGGGGAATCCGTAAAGGTGATCCTGACTTCATCAACTTCCTGAACAACTTCCTCCGTCAGCTTAAAAACGACGGTCGCTATGACAAACTCTACGCCAAATGGTTCAAAAGCACCGATTGGCGTAAAAAAATGCAGTAAAACTGCATTATTGTTAATATCCAGGGGGCAAATCTTTGCCCCCTGTTTTTTATTATAATCACAACCTTTTTTATAAAATCGGCTTAATATATTATGAGTGGATACTCTCTAAGAACTCCCGGCAAAGGCCGCAGCTATAATCTGTTTTGGAAAACATTCTTTTTTATCGGCCTGTTTGCCACTATTGCAGGACTTTATTGGACAACTCAGCAGGTCGACTATGTATGGCGCTGGGAACGCATTCCAAATTATTTTTACTATGAAGCTGATCTGGATATTACAACCGGCATTGAAGGACAGATCTCTTCAATTAAAAAGACCGGTCAAAACTCCCTTGTTTTAGTTAGGGGCGAAGACAACGAATCTTTTCAATATGAAGTCCCTAGCGACAGCCTTATGGTTTATCAGGGCGACTCGGTATTTGTCGGCGATACAATCGGCACTAAAAAAGAATGGAAAATGGGCCTTCTGCTGAAGGGATTGCTTATAACTTTAAAAGTAAGTGCTATTTCTATCGTTTTCGGTATTGCTCTAGGCTTAATGACCGGTCTGGCCAGGATCTCAGCCAACCCGGCTCTCAGAATGACAGCCATTACATATATCGAATTAATTCGAGGTTCCCCTCTTCTTGTCCAGATTTTCATTTGGTATTTTGTACTTGGGACCCTTATCAACAGCCTGCTTTCAAAATATGACATTCCGCAAGTTCCACCTTTATGGTTTGGAGTAGCATCTCTTGCCATTTTTGCAGGCGCCTATGTTGCTGAAATTGTTCGCGCAGGTATTCAGTCTGTCAATCGCGGCCAGATGGAAGCAGCTCGCTCACTGGGGATGTCTAAATTTTATGCGATGAAACACATTATTCTGCCTCAAGCATTCAGAAGAATACTTCCACCTCTTGCAGGGCAGTTTATTAGCATGATCAAAGACTCTTCACTACTTGGAGTAATTGCAATCAGAGACCTTACCAAGGCAACACGAGAAGCTGTTGCTACAAGCCTGCAACCTTTTGAATTATGGTTTCTATGTGCGGTGCTTTATCTCATTCTTACTTTTGCTTTCTCCATGTTCGTTCAATATCTTGAAAAAAGAATGGTGCAGAGATAATGATTGAAGTAAATAATATATACAAAACTTTTTTTGTAACACATGAAATACAAGCTCTTTCAAATGTTTCACATACAGTTAAACAGGGTGAAGTTGTTGTTGTGATCGGGCCTTCCGGGTCTGGTAAAAGTACTTTTTTGAGATGCCTTAACAGGCTCGAGTACGCTGACTCCGGTCATATATTTATAGACGGTGTAGATATCCTTTCACCCAAAACAAATATCAATAAAATCAGAGAAGAAGTTGGTATGGTTTTCCAATCATTCAACCTGTTTCCTCATAAGACAGTGCTTGAAAACCTAACCATAGCTCAAACAGTTGTCCGCAATCGTTCTAAAAGTGAAGCTACAGAAAAAGCGATGCTCCTTCTTAAAAAAGTCGGCATTCACGAGAAAGCAGGAGTCTATCCGGCACAGCTTTCCGGAGGCCAGCAACAAAGAGTAGCTATTGCCCGCTCACTTGCTATGGAGCCGAAGGTTCTTCTTTTTGACGAACCAACCTCAGCTCTCGATCCCGAAATGATCGGCGAAGTTCTTGATGTAATGAAAACAGTTGCAAGAGAAGGTATGACAATGGTCGTGGTAACTCATGAAATGGGATTTGCACGCGAAGTAGCAGATGAAGTCCTTTTTATGGACCATGGAATGATTATAGAAAAAGGCACTCCGGAACACTTTTTCACAACCCCGGAATCAGACAGAACAAAAATGTTTTTGAATCAGATTTTATAACTTTAGAATCATAACTAAAATCAAAAGCCGCCTTGTATTAATACAAGGCGGCTTTTGATTTTAGCAGGTCAAACCATTATTTAGATTTTGAATCTGAATCTGAATCTGAATCCTTGCTGTCTTTAACGTTTTTCATTGTCACACCGGCAAGGCAGCCAATCAACATTCCAAGCATTAAAGCTCGCTGAATATCCATAAAAAACCAGCCCGCAATAGCTCCGAGTGATCCACCCACAAGTATTCCTCGAGCCATACACTCAAGCCATCTCTCAAAATTTTTGTCTGTTTTCAATTCGCCCATATTTTTCCACCTTTTAACCTACATTAATTCTTCAATTTGATCAGCCTGAGCTTCCGTAAGATTTAAAAATCTTACTTCAATACCCGGCAACCGGTCTGTCTCACCCCAAACCTGTACCTTTCTAACAATAGATAAAATTGGCGTTCTATCAGCCAATTCCTTTACAACTACTGAAAGAGGATCGCCTTCTTCCCATTTTTTAACAGAAAAAAAGAAGCCCCCTTCTTCAGAAATATCAAAAGTTACACTCTTCTCAATACTGATAAAACCGGAACTATATTCTTTGCGAAGCAAAACATTCAAAACTCTGGACGAAGTCCTGCTCCCGCGTAACGATCTGGCAGGAAATACCGAACAAACCTTGCGGACAAAATCTTCCAACAATTTACTTTCGCCAGAAAATTTACCCACAGGAATACCGCGAATAACTTCATCAGAAGCTCGATAATTAACTCTTAAAACCGGAAAACGTTCAATAAAAAGATTTGCTTCTGCTTTATCCTTAGCTTTTGCCCTGACGACTGTAGCCACATCAAAAAGAAAACCATTGTAACTAATTTTATTAAATTTTTTAAAAGTATCACCAAAATTATCAACAACATCATACTCGACATTAAGTTCATCCAGAGCCTTAATGTAAGCTTCACGACTTTGCCCCTGCATGCAAACAATAAGAATCCTAACAGCACTCAAATTAGAGAACCTCCAAACCAGTGAAACTTAGTTTACGCTAAGCTGATTATACCGTAAGTATAATAAGAAAATATACACATATAAGCAAACTTAAAATATTGAATATATTATTCCAAATCATATAGAAGAACACTTCAATTAACTCAAGACCTTCCTTTTCGACTCAAACTTTATATGTTAATCATCATCAACTCATTAACTTTAACGGAAAAAACAACTAATGCATGACCTTCCCCGAGTACTAACGATTGATGACGATGAAGCTGTCAGACTCTCTATTACACACTATCTTGAAGATAGTGGATATAAAGTCTTACAAGCTGCAAACGGCTCAGATGGACTTGATATTTTTAGATCAGAAACTCCGGATATTGTTCTTCTAGACTTAAGAATGCCTGAAATGGACGGCCTTTCCGTTCTTAAAGAACTGGGACAGGAAGCTCCGCAAACTCCTGTTATCGTTGTTTCCGGAACCGGTTCATTTGATGATGCGGTAGCAACAATCCGCCTTGGAGCGTGGGATTACATAGCAAAACCTATTACCGACTTAAAAGATCTTGAATCCTCAATTTTGCGAACACGAGAGCGAGCCAGACTTCTTGTTGAAAATGAAAAATACAAAGAAGAACTGGAAATTAAAATCCGGGAACGCACAGAAGAACTCCAAAGAACCAACATGATTCTTTCAGAAGAAATTTCAGCTCGAAAGACTTCTGAAAAATTAGTCCGGGCATCACTTGCAGAAAAAGAAGTTATGCTGAAAGAAATTCACCATCGCGTAAAAAACAACCTTCAAGTTATTTCCAGCTTGCTCAGCCTTCAAAGCGGTTACACTGACGATGATAAAGCCAGCAACCTTTTGCGGGAGTGTCAGCATAGAGTTCGTTCAATGTCCATGCTCCACGAAAGACTTTACCGTTCCGACGACCTTTCACGAATAGATATGCGCGAATATGCGTTTACACTTATGAACTTCCTACTAAGATCATATTCTATCGACGACAAGGTGCAGCCCAAATTTGACATCAATGATATTCATCTTGGTATAGACTCCGCAATACCATGCGGGTTAATTATCAATGAACTGCTTTCAAATTCCCTCAGACACGCTTTTCCAGACAATCGAGAAGGTATTCTATTTGTTTCCATGTCCCGGGAAGGCGACAATATAAATCTGACTGTTTCAGATAACGGGATAGGCTTGCCCGAAGATTTCAAAATAGGAAACACAAAGACACTGGGTATGACGCTCGTCGAAACTCTCGCACAACAACTCTGTGGCGAATTAATAATTAAGAAAACAAATGGAACATCTTTCCAAATAATTTTTCCCGTTAAAACTCATGCTTGCTAGATTTTAAAAGGCGGTGTAGATTTCACCACGTGATCCTTTTATTAGAACCACACAATCAGAAGGAATAAAAATGGAACTTAAATTCAAACATGTCGATGAAATAACCGTTGTTGAACTGGACTCTCCTGAACTTAATCATGTCGTCAGCCATGATTTTCAGCGTCAGATTGCTCCTCTTTTTGATGAAAAGAAATTTAACATTGCACTTGATATGGGCAATGTTGACTTCATGGACAGCATGGGAATCGGAACTTTGATTACCCTGCGCAATAAGCTCATGAAGGAAAAAGGAAGCATTGCAATGTTCAACCTAAGTGATCGAGTTAAAAAGATCATTGATATTGCTGCACTGCACAAGATATTTTCCCTCTATGATTCAGAAGATGAAGCCGTAGAAGGATTGAAACAACAACTTTTAGCTTAGTTTTTGTGAAAATTAGCCGGGTATACTCTTAGAGGATACCCGGCTATTTTTTTTGAAAACACAACCTCCACGCCCCTCCCCATTATGAATAAAATATCATCAGTTCTTACTTCAAGTTACGACATTCTTAAAAATGCTGTAAGCATATCACTGAATCTTTTTAAAATAATGATTCCGGTTGTTATTGCTGTAAAAATTCTTCAAGAATTTAATCTGATCGGCTATCTTGCCGCACCGCTTGCCCCGATAATGAAACTTGTCGGCCTTCCCGGTGAGATGGGGCTTGTATGGGCGACAGCAATGATCAACAACATCTACAGCGGTCTCATCGTATTTCTCAGCCTTGCTCAAGATTCGCCTCTTTCGGCAGCACAAGCCACCATACTCGGCACAATGATTCTAGTGGCACACTCTATGCCTATAGAACTTAGAGTTGTACAAAGCTCAGGCCCGAGATTATTTTTTCAGGCTGTCATAAGATTCACAGGAGCATTACTAATTGGTATACTTCTTAATTTTATTTACAGCTATTATGACCTGTTACAAGGTCCAGCTCACATCATTTTAACATCAGACTCTTCCGTCGTTGATAAAACTTTACCAATGTGGGCTTTGGGAGAAATTAAAAACTTTATTTCCATTTTCCTGATTATTCTCTCACTGCTGATAATAATGAAGATTCTCACAAAACTGAGAATTATTGCCGCCATTGACTTCCTTCTTCGCCCGCTGCTTAAATTGATGGGTATCGGGCCAAAGGCTTCAGCCCTTACAGTTGTCGGCCTTACCATGGGCCTTTCATATGGTGGCGGCATGATTATTCATGAGACTAAGTCGGGTAAAATTGACAAAAAAGACGTTTTCTATTCGCTAACACTGATGGGACTATGTCATAGTGTTGTCGAAGATACATTTCTATTAATGATGATTGGTGGGCATATTTCAGGATTACTTTGGGGAAGACTGATCTTCGCAATTGTAGTTGTAGCAATACTTGTGCAGTTAACCAAAATTCTACCTGAAAGTTTCTGTGATAAATACTTATGGAGTATTCCAAAAAACTTTAACATACAGAAGGGATAAGCAATGAATGTAACCACTGTTAATACCGAAAAAGCACCGGCTGCAATCGGCCCTTACTCACAGGCAACCGTGTATAATGGACAGGCTTATGTCAGTGGACAGCTTGGCCTTTCCCCGCAAACAGGAGAGTTCGTATCAGACGGACTTGAAGCACAGACCAGACAAGCTCTCGAAAACCTGAAAGCAATTCTGGAAGCATGCGGCAGTTCTCTGAACAAAGTAATCGCCGTTGATATTTTTCTAACGGACATGTCCGGCTTCGCAACACTTAATTCAGTATATTCAGAGTATTTTACAGACCACAAACCTGCCAGAGCCGCAATTGAAGTCAGTGCTCTTCCCAAAGGCGGAATTGTCGAAATTAAGTGCATCGCTGCAGTATAATATTTAGCGTCGTTTTTCCGACACCTTTGACCTCCTTTTCTGTGGTTCACTAAGACTACAGAGAAGGAGGTCTTTTATTTAGAACACTTACGCATTTAAAAACATATTCGGCACGCTTAATGCTATATATAATAAAACATGACAGCTGATTAATAAGTGAAGATTAACAAACAAAAAAATTAGGCTAACGCCATTAAAAAAAGAATCTTCCTTCACACAGCTGACTGTGAAAAGAAAAATGTTCTGGATAATATGCGAGTGCAGGCTCCGGTGGAACCGAACAGCTTAAGAATAAATTATACTAAAGCGATTCCGCCTCCCTCCCGCGATTATTTCGGACATTTTCTTTTGCGTTATTTTCTCGATTACAAATTTTAAACCTTTTCTGAAATTATACTGCAAACAAACATTGCCCTTGCCCGCTTCTCTTGATAACGATTCCTTTCCAGAAAGGAGGAAACGTTTTATGAACCCTTTCAGTATAGTTCTTTTTGAACCTGAAATTCCACCCAATACTGGCAATATCGCCAGACTTTGCGCAGGCACAGATACTAAACTGCACCTTATTGAGCCACTGGGCTTTTCAATATCAGATAAGCACTTAAAGCGTGCCGGCCTTGATTACTGGCCGAACGTTAAACTTTCTGTATGGAAAAACTGGCAGGATTTCAGGGATAACACTGAAGTCGGCAGACTGATAACAACAAGTGCAAAACGAGGGGCCCCTTTATTCAATTTTGAATTTAAACCGGGCGACCACTTTGTATTCGGACCTGAGACTCGAGGCTTGCCCGAGTGGATGTTTGAAGATATTACGCACGCTATAAATATCCCTACAAACAAAAAGATAAGAAGTTTAAACCTTTCAACTTCAGCCGGAATCATTTTATATCAAGCCCTTGCAAGTCTTAACGATAATGCACTGTTTGAATAAACTTAAGTTACTTCATTAAATACAACATACCGATTTAACACTTATTAATTAAAATAAAGACTTTATACCTTTTGTTCGAACGGCTTCGCTTCTTGCATAACATGACTGCAAGAGTTACATTGTCGTTCCAAATCAATATCTGGACGGAGAACTTATGAGACTTCTTGTTACTGGCGGATGCGGTTTTATCGGAACCAATTTTATATACCTGATGCAGGAACGCCACCCGGACTGGAAGATCGTCAATCTAGACAAGCTTACCTATGCCGGAAACAGAAAGAATCTGCTCGCAATTGAAAATAACGCTGATGCTAATTACAGCTTCATTCATGGTGACATCTGTGACAAGACCCTTGTTACGAACATCATTGAAGAATATCAAATTGAAGCTGTAGTCAATTTCGCTGCTGAATCTCATGTAGACAGATCCATAAATGATCCAGCTCCGTTTTTAACAACCAATATTCAAGGTGCGCAAAATCTGATGGAGTGTGCCCGTCAAGCCGGGCTTGAAAAATTCGTCCACGTCTCGACAGATGAAGTATACGGAACTCTCGCTAAAAACGAGCCGGCTTTTACTGAAGACAACCCTCTGATTCCAAACAGCCCCTACTCCGCATCAAAAGCCGGCGCAGACCTTATGGCTCGTGCTTACTTTGAAACATATAATTTTCCAATATCCATAACAAGATGCTCGAATAATTACGGGCCGTATCAATTCCCGGAAAAATTAATCCCGCTGATGTATACAAAAGCCGTTGCCGGTGAACAACTCCCCATTTACGGAGATGGTTCCAATATAAGGGACTGGATTTATGTAGACGATCATTGCACCGGCGTTGAACTGACTCTTTTAAAAGGTCAGCCAGGGCGGGCATACAATTTCGGCGGAGCTGCTGAAAAAACTAATCTTGAACTGGTTCGCGAACTTCTTTCAATACTCGGAAAAGATGAATCTTCGATTACTTTTGTAAAGGACAGACCCGGACATGACCAGAGATATGCCATGGACTTCACTGTTGCTCAGAATGAACTGGGGTTCAGCCCAAGTGTCACCTTTGCTGAAGGAATCCGTAAAACGATCCAATGGTATCAAGATAATGAACTGTGGCTGGAAGAAGTCAAAAGCGGATCTTACCGGGACTTTATGGCAGAATGGTATGGAGAGCGAAAATGATTGAATTAAAAGGCAAAAAGGCTGTTATACTAGGCGGTAGAACAGGTCTTTTAGGACAAACACTCACTGAAACACTACGCAAAAACGGGGTTATAACCATTCCGCTTTCGCGAAATGACTTTGATCCCCTAGAGGAACAGTCTCTTACAGCTTTTTTTGAACGGGAAGAACCTGACTTCATATTCAATACAATTGCCTATACAATGGTAGATCAGGCTGAAGATGATAAAAACAAAGCTCACCTCCTCAATACAACTCTTCCTGTAATTCTCGGTAGAATCGCAAAAAAACACGAAGCAAAGCTTATACATTTCAGCACAGATTTTATCTTTGATGGTAAAAACGATTCACCATACACAGAAAAAGACAAAACAAACCCAAAATCCGTATACGGTGCAACCAAACTTGCCGGTGAAGAAAAACTTTTAGCTATCGGCTATGAAAACATATTAATAATTAGAACAGCATGGCTTTTCGGACCTTATAAAACTAATTTCGTTCAGAAAATTTTGAAATTTGCCCGCGAACGTGATTCTTTAAGTATCGTCCATGATCAAACCGGCTCCCCGACGTATACTCCCGATCTTTCTGAATACACAGTTGAGCTTTTGAAAAGTGATGCCAATGGCATATTCAACATTGTCAACTCAGGCAAAGCAAGCTGGTGCGAACTGGCAACAGAAGCCATCAACTGCGCTGGTATCAACTGTCTTGTAAACCCGGTACCAACAAGCTCCTATCCTACAAAGGCCGCAAGACCTTCTTACTCTGTCCTCGACACATCAAAATTCACTGAAACAACAGGAGTAAATCCACGCCCGTGGGTTCAAGCGCTGAGAGACTATCTCTACAACGACCTTAATAACGACTTATAAATAAAACCGACTAAGACCACTTTTTATGCCTAAAATATCCCCTGCTTTATTGCGAAATTCTATCCAGTGCCTGATGACTCTATTCTGCGTATGGACAGGATATCGTTTCTACCTTTTCTATCAATGGATGATTGGTAATTCCAGCATTGCCGTTGCAAAGCCCGGTGCTGTCGAAGGTTTTCTACCTATCAGTGCCCTGCTTTCGTTTAAGCAATTACTTACAGAAGGTATTTACGACGAAGTTCATCCTGCAGGACTGACAATCTTTATTGCAGTACTAGTTATGTCGCTAATCCTTCGTAAAGGCTTTTGCGGATACATTTGCCCAGTGGGCTTCATAAGCAACCTGCTGAACCGCTTAGGGTTAAAAACAAAACGCACAATTACAGTTAAGGGTAAACTAGAATTTATTTTGCTGCTCCCCAAATACATCGCCATGACATTTTTTGTTTATGCGATTTTTTTCAAAATGGGTTCCAGAGAAATTTCATCGTTTATTCATTCAGGATATAATTTCACGGCAGAAGCAAAGATGCTTAATTTTTTCACTAATCTTGGATTAATCCCTTCCATCAGCATAGCGACAATTATTCTGCTCAGTATTTTTATACCTTACTTCTGGTGCCGTTTTTTATGCCCATACGGAGCTCTGCTTGGAATACTTTCTAAGCTATCCCCGGTTGCAGTAAAAAGAGATCAGGATTTATGTATAGACTGCGGAAAATGCACAAAAGTATGCCCCGGTGGAATTCAAGTTGATACAATGACAACCGTTAACTCCGCTGAATGCGTAGGATGCACACAGTGCATCGGAAGTTGCCCTGTGCCTGATTGTCTAACCCTGACTGACAGACTTAGTCATAAAAGAGTCCCTTGGGCGAGCATAGCAATTGGAAGCTTATTTATACTTATGCTCTACTACGCGACAGCAGTCTTCACTAATCATTGGAATTCTCCGATGCCATTTGAAATGCTTCGCGGATATTATTTGAATATGTAAACCGCTTTTACATAGTTTTTATTCCACTGGCACTGACATCCATTTCAATAAAGGTTATACAATTAATAGTCATATTTTTTGTTAAAAATTATAACTTTATTTTAACGGAGGACGGCATGCCTATTAAGACTATCTTATGGCCGACAGACTTATCTACCCACTCCAAAAAAGCACTCGTACAAGTTGTTTCACTTTCCCAAAAGTATAATGCCAAAGTTATAGTGCTATACACATCTGTTGACCTGTGCTCCTACTTTCCAGCTTATGGTAATTATCCTAGCCAAGACCGTCTTAACAACTTCCGCGATTGGGAAGTTGAAAAAGCCAGAGCGACATTAAATGATATATGTGACAATGAACTTAAAAGCTGTCCGGCTCTGGTGATCAGATTAGCGCAAGGTGATCCGGCTGAGACTATCCTTGAATTTGCAAATAAAGAAAAAGCGGATTTAATTATCATGTCCAGCCATGGGCTCGGATTTGAAAAACGCGGCGGCACGCCAAAATCCATTGGTAGTGTAACAGATAAAGTTATCAAAAATTCATCTGTCCCCGTACAAATAGTTCCCTTAGATTAATTATATAAATATAAAAAGAAAACCCCCTCAGAGAAATTCTCTGAGGGGGTTTTAAATACATTAATTTGAAAGAACTTTAAACTTTAGCAGCCTGAAGTTCTTCTACTGAGTAATCCCAGATAGTGTTGTGTGGCTCAAGAGTTTCTTCGCTGAAGAAGCGAGGAAGCTGATCGTCAAACTTTGTGAATCCTGCGTTAGCGTTGAATTCAAGCTCATTTTTAAGAGTGTTTACACCCAAAGCAATAAAGTCATCAGTAGTAAAATCAATACCGTGAGAAGCTGAAACCATGTCACAAATACACTGAACAGCATCTTCTGTATCAAGAACTGCAAAAGCAACAAAGAGGCAAAGTCCTAAAGCATCAATTGCCGCAGTAGCAATCTGGAGATTCTTGGAAAGCTCAATCTGACCTTCTCTGGAAAGAGGATCAACATCGCCACCAATTTTAAGAATATTGGTAGCAACTGCGTATCCTGCAGTATGGTCACCACCCATAGGGGTTGTGGCATAAGTAACGCCGATACCCTTTACGGAGCGAGGGTCATAAGCTGGAAGGCTCTGTCCTTTAACAGTAGGAATACGGTCAACACCGAAAGCCTTACCTGCGAAAACAGTTCCGTTACCGATAATGCGGCCCATAGGATCAGCAGAACCGACCTTTTTAAGAAGTGCAAGAGCTCCTTCGCCATCACCCCATTCAAGAATGCCACCATCCATTGCAACGCCCATGGTACAACCCATTTCAATGGTATCAATACCCTTTTCGTCACAAACACGGTCCATAGTCGCAATAAGGTCAATATCTTTAACTAAACAGTTAGCGCCGAAGCCCCAGACTGTTTCATATTCAAAACCTGAAGTCAGGTAATCACCATTTTTATCGTTGTAACGCTGTGAACACTGAATAACACAACCGGTGTGACAGCCTTCTTTTGTCTTACCGTTACGGGATTCAATAATTTCAGCAATTTTTTCACCTGAAATTTCAGCAACATCGTCAAAACGACCATTACGGAAGTTCTTTGTAGGAAGAGCGCCTGCTTCGTTAATGATATTAACGAGAATACAAGTACCATACGCAGCAAGGCCTTCACCTGTTACTGGATGACCTGTCAGAATTTCAGTCCAGCGTTTACGAGCTACCTTAAACTTATCAGGATCAACGGCTTTACCGCGGCCTGAAGCTGCAGGATCAAGAACAACAGCCTTGATCTTTTTAGAGCCCATAACTGCACCCAAACCACCACGTCCAGCAGATCTGGCTGGATGATTATGCGGGTCAGAGAACTGAATGGTTGAAGCTGTAAGGCACTGTTCACCGGCAGGTCCGGCCAAAGCAGTAACAGCCTTTTCGCCATACACTTTTTTTAATTCTTCATGTGCAGGGTAGTTATCTTTTCCAACTATGGCTGAAGCGTCTTTAAACACAACTTTGTCAGCGTAAATTTCAAGAATTGAAAACGGTGCATCTTGAGCTGGTTTATCTTCAAAAACAATTGCCAGAATATCAAGCTTAGGCAAAACCTGAGCAAACTGACCACCGGAGTTACTTTCTTTAATACCACCAGTCAGAGGAGATTTGGCTCCGCAGGAAAGTCTGCCGGAGTTAGCTGCACCGGAATGAGCAAGGATACCAGCAGCAAAAACCAATTTATTTGATGCGGAAAGCGGATGGCTGTCAGCTGGAACTTCTTTATTTACAAGTCTAGAAGTAAGTCCGCGACCACCAAGTCCAGCGTATTCGCCAAGTTCTTCAAAATTAAATTCTTTAGTGCGAGTATTGATTCTAAGGATTCTGGGCATATGACCCCCTTAAATTAAAGTTAATTCCAACCAACCTTCTCTTAATGATAAAAGGCAATAAATAATTAATAAGCAAAATAATTATATATGTGTAGCGTCAGTTGTCAAAACAATTAAATTATATCTTTTCAAGCACAACTGATATTTTATTATATCTTTTATGACATAATAAAAACTAATAAAGAAATTTCATGTAAAACAACAACTAAAAAGAAAAACAACATACATTAATATCAATTTTTAACATCACTACTACAGATTTATGATCAAAATCAAATTTTGACAGTAAAACATTCACAATATCAATGTTACAAACATTTATTAAACAAAAAAAGCGGGGATGGTTTTGCAACCATCCCCGCTTATCAAAGCAGAATCTAAGAAGTTAACGACTATGCAGCGTCAGCTTCTGCGATATCTTCATCAATTTTGCTGGCTCCAACTCCAAGAAGAATCGGGCTTGCAACAAAGATTGAGGAATAAGTACCGACACCAACACCTATTAACAGTGCTAGAGCAAAGTCATGAATAACTCCGCCACCAAGAACAAACAAAGCAATAACAACAAGCAATGTTGTGCCTGAAGTCAGAATTGTTCTGCTAAGTGTCTGGTTAATACTAATATTGATAGTATCTGCAAAGGTCTTGCCCACTTTTCCATAAATATTTTCACGGATGCGGTCAAAAACAATGATAGTATCGTTCAGTGAATAACCGATAATAGTCAACAAAGCGGCTATAATGGTAAGATCAAACTCTTTACCCATTAATGAGAATATCCCGACAGTTATAAGCACATCATGAATAAGGGCGACAATTGCCCCGAGTGCATAATTAAGCTTCAAGTACCAGCATAGTCCCACAGTAATTATCAATGCGGCAAAAATGAGTACAGATGTAGACATTCCTGCCAGTTCCAGCACGCTGATTCCGCCGAAGAGTCCACCGGCCATAATAGCCGCTGCAAACCAGCGTTTCTCAAAACGTCCCGAGATATAAATTGCAATCAGAAGCACCGCAAAATAAAGAGCTTCAATCGCCTTGGTTCTTAAATCGGCACCAACTTTGGGACCGACCATCTCAAGACGTTGAATCTCAAATTGAGTACCTTTCAGATTCGCTTTAAACTCGCTATTAATTCTTTCACGAATATCGTGAGAAGTAATTGTTGAAGTAGAGGTTCTGATGAGAATTTCATCATCATCAACATGCCCGAAACGTTGAACTACAAGCCCGGGAAGTTCTGTGCCTTTAAGGGCTTGTTTAACTTCTTTAACTTCAACAAACTTATCAAACTTAACCTGAACCACGATACCGCCGGCAAAATCGATTCCGTACTTAGGGCCACCCTTTATTACTAAAGAACATATTCCAAGTAGAATCAAAATAGCGGAAATCATGAATGCTTTACGTTTGAATCCGATAAAATCAATACGAGTATCGGGTTTAATTATTTGCAATCCCATGTATTCACTCTCCCTAAATGCTCAGCGGCGCATCAGCGTCACGCTTGGAGGTGTAAAGATCGAACATGATGCGGGTGACAAAAATTGCAGTAAACATCGAGGTAAGAATACCAAGAGTCAGTGTTACCGCAAATCCCCGGATCGGCCCGGTACCGAATTGGTAAAGAATAATAGCTGCAATCACAGTTGTGATGTTGGCATCAAGAATAGTAAGGGTAGCTCTGCTGTAACCTTCAACAATTGCAGCCTTTGCTGTAAGCCCTCTTCTTAATTCCTCACGAATGCGTTCAAAGATGATTACATTCGCATCAACAGCCATACCGATGGTAAGAATAATACCTGCTATACCCGGAAGAGTCAGAGTAGCTCCGAAAGCAGCCAGTCCAGCAAGAATCAGGATAACATTAAGAACAAGTACGACGTCCGCAACAAGTCCTGCAAAGCTGTAGTATACAAGCATGAAAATCAGTACAAGAATACTACCTACAACTGCAGCGGTTATGCCCTTATCAATAGACTCCTGTCCAAGAGAAGGTCCGACTGTCCTTTGTTCCAGAATATTAACCGGAGCAGGAAGTGATCCGGCTCTGAGCACGATAGCGAGGTCATGTGCTTCTTCAGTAGAGTAACTTCCGGTAATACTTGCTTTACCGCCGCTGATACGATCCTGAATCGTAGGAGCGGAATAAACCTTACCGTCAAGAACAATAGCCATGCGCTTTTTAATGTTCTCGCCTGTAATACGTTCAAAAATCCTTGCCCCTCTATTATTAAAATTGAGAGTTACGTAAGGTTTGTTGAACTGGTCAAAACGGGTCTGCGCATCATTAATAAATTCACCGGTAAGCATTGCTTCTTTTTTAAGAACAATCGGTTTTTCAATATAAGAACCGTCAGGCAGTCTGTGTCTGATAACAGTCACTTCACGCCCTGGAGCAACAATACCTTTTGCGGCTTTTTCAATATCAGCAGTATCATCAACAAGCTTGAATTCAAGATGAGCTGTTTTACCGATAATTTTGATAGCTCTCTCAGGGTCCTGCATACCGGGCAGCTGAATCTGAATACGATTCCCCTGCTGCTTACGGATGTCAGGCTCTGCAACACCGAACTGATCAATACGGTTGCGGATAGTTTTAATAGCCTGATCCATTGTGAGCTTAGTTAGATACTTCTTAAATTCCGAAGTTGGAGCAAAGATGTAAGTGACTTTGCCGTCAGGTTTTACAACCGTGCTGACGACACTCAAGTTATTGAAATCTTTTTCAACCAAAGATTCCAATTTTTCCTGCTGCTCTTTTTTGAGCAAAACAGCTTCAATTTTTTCGCCTGCAAGCACATGGGGCTGTAGAACAATCATTCCCTCTTCTCTGGCAACGGCTCTAAGGTCGTCACCGAGGCGGGAAAGAGTATTGTCCATAGCTTTATCCATATCTACCCCTAGGGTAAGATGGATACCACCCTTGAGATCAAGGCCTAAACTGATTTTGTCATTCGGCAGGAAACGAGCCATGGCCGAATTCTGAACCGCAGGCATTGTAGGCAGAAGGTAAATACCTCCAAGCACAATAACCAACAGAGTCAGAGCAATTCTCCAACGAAGACTCCCGTTCATCTCCTCTCCCTTTATAAATCCAAATAGGAAATGTTACGACACACTTAAAAAGGCAAGCACCGTCGGAATGAACCGAACAAGGTGACTTGCCTTTGCAAGGCTGCATTACAAAAAGGCTTATTTACCTTTTTCTTCCTTAGCAGTGGTTGCCAAACCGGCGACGTATCCTCTGTCAACTTTAACCTGAAAACCTTCAGCAAGTTCAACAGTCAATTCATCACCACTAACAGCAACAATTCTGCCGTAGAGTCCGCCACCAGTCAGGATGCGATCACCCTTCTGGAGACCTGCAAGCATTGCTTTATGCTGCTTAGCCTTTTTCTGCTGCGGTCTGATAAGCAAGAAATAGAAAATTGCAAACATAAGAATGAGAGGCAGAAAGGAGCCAAGAGCACCAGCTGGTCCAGCCTGTCCCTGCCCTCCTCCGAAAGAACCCATCGCGTGTGCGATATTGTCAAAAAACATCATGTCCTCCTGAAAAGACTGTGTACGAGATAAATAATCCGCCTATTACGCGGGAACACACATGTTCCCGTAAGGGCGGTGAAAGCGATCAACGCTCACACCGATTTCCTCAAATTAATCCTTGATAACACCTCGGGGATACCGAGATAGCCATCATTAACAGGATTTACCGAAATATAAGTTTCAAACGCACTGTTAAAAATCAAAAAACACATGTGCGCCGGAAGTAACTGGTTTAGCAGAAAACACACCTATAAGTAAAACAGCTGACTAAACCACAAAAAGCTTTAACTTATCAACCTGTTACGACTACTGGCGACAGATCCATACAATGGTTAATATGAATATATACTCGATAACCGACATCGCAACGAACGTAAATAGTAAACAGGCCACCAAAGCTTGCACTTGCCTAAGTGGTTCGTAATAGGGTGTAAAGGTTTTTTTGCTTGTTATCTAGCTTTTTTAAGGATTCCACTCTTTAATAAAAAGCTCATCCGGCCACATAAGGATATCCGGACTGCCTTCACACAGCTTGTTTTTAGTTTCAGCATCCAATTTACATTTAAACTTTATAAATGAAGTAAATATACCCGCAAAATCAATGTCTCCGACCAGAACATAGCCTACGAGGCTGAATTCTTTAAAAATCAATTTGCGGTAACTCTGCTTAATTTCGTCATAAAAAAGATGAACATCATAACCGGGATTGTTCTCCGGCGCAAAGAACTCACCTACAGAAGCCATTGGTTTCCCACAAAAAATGAATGAATTTATTAAGATATTCTCAGGAGAACCGGACATATCCCCAGTTACACTGCCTTGCGTAAAGTGGCTGACAATAAGTCCTCCCCGGACCTCTGCACCAATTTTACGAGTAAAATCCAGATTTGAGAGAACATTATCATCAACTACAATCAGGCCTGCCTCAAGAAAGGACTTATCCGAGAAAAGCACACCTCTAACATTGCCGTCTTTGCCGCAAATTATTTCATCAACCGAAACTCCGCATTTCAAACGAAGTCCAACTTCTTCAATTCTGCGAGCCATGATGTCAGAAGCTTTGCGATCAAAACTCCGGGAAAGAATTCGTTCCCCTTCTTCAACAATCGCGACTTCAAGTCCCAGATTAAACAGGCTTTCTGAAATTTTTAATCCGCCAACATCTCCGCCGATGACTACTGCCCGTTTAATATCTTTTGAAATTTTAAGAAGCTCATGAATATCGTTTAAAACGTTGTTTATTTCTTCTCTTTCAATATTCGAAGAAATAGAAGGGTGCAATTCTACCGAGGCTGGAGGACTTTCATAAAATTTTAAAGCGCGGTTAGGACACACCTGCACGCAGGCCGGACCTTCATCTCTACCGGAACACAAGTCGCATTTGATAATCTTATTCGTAAGCTTATTGCGCTGTATTGCCCCGTAGGAACAACTTACAATACACGACCAGCACCCCACGCACTTTTCAGAGTTATACTCAACCACGCCCGAATCACGATTCTTTGACAATGCCCCGGCAGCACATACGGCAACACAAGCAGGTTCATCACAATGTCTGCAACTAAGCGCAACGCATGTCCCGCTGTTTTCGACAACCTGTATTGAAGAAACAAGTCCGGCGACCCGCTCTTCGGTATAAGCAAGAATCAAATCTTTAGTTTTTGAATGAACGGTAAGGCACGCAAGCTCACACAGTTTGCACCCTATGCAATATTCTTTATCTGGATATACTCGTTTCACGAATGATTCCTATTGCCCTGAGTGCTTGACGTCCAAAATCGTCATTTCTGTATCAGATAAGCCCACTGCTCTGAGTTTGTCTCTATTTCCACGCAACTCATCAAGTGAACTGAGTCCCATCGCGCTTAACATCAGCTTAATTTCACAATTCCATGCACTGACCAGATTCACCAGTTTTTCTGCTGCAATTTCAGGATTCTGACGTTTGGAAAGAATTGGATCGGTGGTTGCGATTCCCCATGGACATTTACCAGTATGACACTGACCGCAGCAGGTGCATCCTACCGCCGCCATTGCAGCATTACCGATGCAAACAGCATTTGCTCCAAGAGCGATTGCTTTAACAACATCAGCGCTGCAACGAAAGTTACCCTCTGCGACAACTGACACTTTATCTCGCAATCCCTCGTCTCTTAACTTCTGATCTACCACGGCAATTGCAAGTTCAATAGGCATGCCTGCATTATGTATCCTCGTAGAGAACGGGCCTCTACCTAATTGCTGTGCCTCAATGAAAACAATATCCGCCCCGGACCGCACAGCATCAACGGACATATCAGCGACATTATGGCCCGCAGCAACGAATTCACCATGTTGCTTATCAGCAACATCAAAATCCATACCGAGCTTTCCTGCAGCACTTTTCATGGCAGCAAACAGATTTGAATTAATTGGATTAGATGATCTAGTACCGAATAAAATAGGATTTTCGATTGTAAACTGAGTGGACAATGAAAGATCATTTAAAAAATTATCTGGTAAACAAGTATCAAGCAGCAATTTATCCCAATAACAAGGGACAACTGCATTTGCACCCAAACCTGACGACAAAACCTCGCCGGTTTCTGCCTGTTTATAAATATTGCGCAAAAAAACCGCCTGCCCTAATTCATTCTGGCAAGAAGATGAGTCGTAATTTTTAGTTATGAGAGCCCCGGTAGGACAAAAAACTGAACAGCGCTGACAACCGACGCACTTACTATTGTCATGATCAACTATGTTTCGAACAGCATCTCTAAAATGAACACCATATGAACACTGCCGAATACAAACATCGCAATCAATACAAAGATTCTTATCCCGCTCAATTACAAACTCATGATAAAAATCGGTTAATTTATGAAAAAGCAAAATAACCTCAAAAAACTACTGGGTGACGTTGGGCCAGAACTTTGAAGCCCTTGCGGGAGTATATCCTTCCATAAAAGCTTCACCGAGAGTACTGAACCGAACTTTATTTCTATTCATAATCGTAACCGAAAAGTTACTGCCGACACGAAAACATCTGCGGCTTCTCATATTTCCGACCCATTTTATATTAAAATCTTTGAGACTGGAAATTTTGCGCCAGAAACCTTTCACTTCCGACATAGCTTTTCTTTGAGCCTGTAATAATAAATCCTGCTTTGCAGAATCATTATAAGGGTGAAAATAGAAAAAAGCCGCGCCCTTTTCGACCATAATCTCATTCACAAAAGAATTATCCAGATATACCCATCCGATAGTTCTTCCGTAATTGTCTTTCCCCTTCTTAACAGGCTCAACTCTTACAACTTTATTTAGAAGCAACTCCTTAAGAATTTCAGAGGATTCTTTAGCGTAATACTGATCAGGCTTCCCCTCACGTCCTACTTCCGGAGTATCAATGGAAGCAATACGAATTGTTTCATTATTTTCAAGAACAAATGTATCCCCATCAATAACATGCTTAACTTTCCCTTCAAATGCTTCACAATTCAAAGCGGAGAAAAGACATATACATACCACGACGCAAAAAAACAAAACGGAGCTTCTATTAGCCCCGTTTTGTTTATCATGATTTTTATAAAATCGAATCAGCACATTATTTTCCTGTTTATTGAGCCCAATGAATAAGTCCAAGGGAATGCGGATCAAGCAGCAGTTCATGATGAGGAAGAATTCTTACAGTGTAACCGAACCTTCCGGCTTCACTGGGAAGCACTTCTCCCTGATAAAGATGCCAGCCAGCTCCCAGACTTTCCTCAGGAGTCATTATGATCGTTTTACGACCTATAAACTCCCGATCCTGACTGACTGGACCTGCATAAATTTCTACTTGAACATCCTCAGTATTTAAACCGTTAAGAAAAACCTCGGCACTGATAATAATCGGTTCCTGAACATATATATCCGTATGCACTTCAGAAACAATATTTCTGATTTTAAGACTGGACCACTTCGTCATAAGTTCCATTCTCCAGGCAGCTAAATCTTTAGCTCCCTTGAACTCATCTTTCGCCATAGTCTTATAATTATTAAAAGCAGGTAGATACGCCTTTTCGGTGTAATCTTCAACCATACGGTTCGCATTAAACTCAGGTCCGAGTTTGCACAGAGCGGCTTTCACCTTCGTTACCCAGCTTCTTGGAAGACTTCCATGTCCGCGATCATAAAAATCCGGGATAATGTCATTCTCCAGCACCTTATAAAGGGTCTGACTTTCAACAAAATCCTGATACTCATGATCGTTATAATCTTCGCGTCTGCCAATCGCCCATCCGAGACTGTTATCTGGCAAATAAGCTTCGTCCCACCAGCCGTCAGGAGTACTGAACTGCAACACACCATTAGCCATTGCTTTCATACCGCTTGTTCCGCAAGCTTCAAGGGGACGTCGGGGAGTATTGAGCCATACATCACAGCCCTGAACAAGATAATTCGCCATCTTCATGTCATAATCTTCAAGAAAAACCATACTCATACGGCATTCTTCACGACGGCAAAACTGAATCAGTTCCTGAATCAATTTTTTACCTTCATTATCCTGAGGATGTGCCTTGCCTGCAAAAATAAACTGAACAGGATATCTGGTATCAGAAATTAGTTTAACTAATCTTTCCTTATCCTTAAGCAACAGTCCTGCTCTCTTATAAGTAGCAAACCTGCGGGCAAAACCGATGGTCAGTGCTCTTGGATCAAGCGCTTCCTCTGCAAGTTCAATCTCTTTTCTGCGAGCACCTATATTAAGCAATTGTTTACGAAGCCTTTTGCGAACAAAGTCCACAAGCTGTTCTCTTAACCGCTCATGAGTTCTCCAAAGTTCCGCATCAGGAATATTATCAACCTGTCTCCATGTACGAACACAATCCGGATCTTCACGCCAGTTCGTACCGAGATAGCGGTCAAAAAGGAGAGAAATATCGTTAGCGACCCAAGTAGGCATATGAACACCGTTGGTGATCGCCCCGATGGGAACATCTTCAACAGGATACTGAGGCCAGACTTTCTGCCACATATTTCTGGAAACCTGCCCGTGAAGCTTGGAAACTCCGTTATTAAAACGAGAAAGCTTAAGTGCAAGGACTGTCATACAGAACAATTCACTGTCATCACGGGGATCTTCCCTGCCGAGCGCCAGAAATACTTTATAAGCCAGCCCCATAGTCTGAGCGTACGGCTCAAAATACGGGCGCATCAAATCAGCCGGAAAGCGATCGTTCCCCGCAGGAACCGGAGTATGTGTCGTAAAGATACTTGAAGACGCGACCATTTCCATAGCAGCTTCAAACGACAAACCGTGATCGGTCATGAACACTCTGATACGTTCAAGCCCGGCAAAAGCAGAATGACCTTCATTCATATGAATTACACTAGGCTCAAGTCCCAATGCGGCAAGAGCTTTAACTCCACCCACACCGAGAAGAATTTCCTGCCACAGCCTCATTTCGAGATTGCCTCCGTAAAGACGGGCTGTAATAGCTTTAAACTGAGCAGTATTCTCTGAAATATTGGTATCAAGAAGATATAATGTAACACGCCCGGCATCGACTTTCCAAATTTTTACATGAAGCGGCTCACCTTTCATTTCCAAAGTAAATTTAAGATCTTCACCTTTCTCATTCTTAGCAGGCTTAATCGGCATTTCTTCAAAGTCATGACTGGGATAACGTTCCTGCTGCCAACCGTCCTGAGTCATATACTGGCGAAAATACCCATGCTGATAACACAGACCTATACCCACAAGTGGAATATTTAAATCACTTGAGGACTTAAGGTGATCACCGGCGAGAATACCAAGTCCTCCAGAATAAATCGGTAAACTGAGACCTATTCCATATTCAAGGCTGAAGTAGGCAACTACAGGTTCTCCCTGTTTTGCTCCCTCAAATTTATATGAACAGCTTGCTCTGGAAAGATATTTGCTCTGTATTCTCACGGCTTCATTAAGACGTTGAATAAAGAAAACATCAGTTGCAAGCTCTTCCAACTGTTTTTGAGGCATGTTGTTCAAAAACGCAACGGGGTTCTGCTGGCAATCCCGCCACAGAACCTGATCAATTGAAGAAAAAATGCTGGAAATATCGTTATTCCAAACAAACAAAAAATTATATGCTAAGTCCCACAATTTTTCCAACTGCTTAGGCAAACGAGGGACAACACTGTATACGCGAAGCGGCTGCATATGTATCTCCTTAGTAATATACAATTTTGACTGTACTAAACTCAATCTATCAGAAAAGCCTAACGTTTTACACTTATATTTATTATTTGCCTTATTCAGATGTTTTTTTCAAGACAGTTTAATATTAATAATTTTATGTAGAAAGTTGACACCCACAACATGTAGGAGCACTCTCTGTGATTGAAATATTTCTAAAAGGATAAGATTTATGACGACCTCAAGCACACACCTCATAGATGTAAAGGTGAAATACCTTAATGAGATAGCCAGAAAAAGCGGCATGGAGTATTCAACTCCCAATTCTGCCGGAATTGATCTGCGCGCCTGTATAGACAACGATTTTATAGAAATAAACCCCGGTGAAAGATATCCATTTCCTGCCGGAATAGCGATTGAAATTACAGCCAAGGGTATTGCCGGCTTTGTGTATTCACGAAGCGGACTGGGAACAAAGGATGGCCTTACCGTCAGTCAGGGTGTCGGGGTTATTGATCCGGACTACCGCGGAGAGATTAAAGTTTCGCTCCTGAATACCTCCGGCGAAAAGCGACGAATTGAGCGCGGGCAGCGCATAGCACAATTAGTTTTTATGCCCTATTATCACGCGTCGATTATCCCTTGCGAAGAACTGTCCTCAACTGAGCGCGGTTCCGGCGGATTCGGTCACACTGGTAAGAAATAATAACCTCTCAGTAAATATAAGTGAAAGTGAAATTGTCATGACTAAATATGAATCTCTTGTTGAAAACACAAAAAAATCCATCTGCAACACTTACGGCAGATATCCAGTTGATGTAACCAAAGCCAAAGGTAGCAGACTCTGGGATCTCGAAGGGCGTGAATACATAGATCTGCTTTCCGGCATATCCGTTGTAAACCTAGGACATTGCCGTGAAGATATTGCTGACGTAATGGCCGAGCAGGCTCGCAAGCTGGTACATGTCAGCAATCTTTTCTATCAGGAAGAGCAAGTCGAATGTGCTGAAAAACTTCTTGCAACATGCGATGCGGACAAAGTGTTCTTCTCCAACTCAGGAGCTGAAGCCAACGAAGCCGCAATCAAACTTGCCAGAAAATATATGCGCACTGTTAAAAACAGAGATGCTTATGAGATTATCACTCTCGAAGGATCTTTTCACGGCAGAACTCTGGCAACATTGACGGCCACCGGTCAGACAGGTCCGATCAAAGACGGCTTCTCGCCTCTTCCTGAAGGGTTTTCCTCTGTACCTGTGGGCGATATTGAAGCCATGTCCGCGGCAGTATCAGACAAGACTGCTGCTATCATGGTTGAAATGGTTCAGGGAGAAGGCGGTATCAAACCTCTCGCTCACGACTATGTACAAGCAATTGTAGCCTTGGTTAAAGAAAAAGATATTTTACTTATAGTTGATGAAGTTCAGTCCGGACTATGCCGGACCGGTAAATGGTGGGCTCATCAGCACTATGCAATTACACCCGACATTTTCACTTCCGCAAAAGCTCTCGCCAATGGACTCCCCATGGGCGCAATGCTTGCCACTGATGAAGTTGCAAAAGGATTTACCCCCGGAAGCCACGCAACAACATTCGGCGGCAGCGCACTTGTTTCCAAAGTTTCTTCCAAGGTTCTCGACATAATGACCGAAGAAAAACTAGCTGACAGGGCCGCAGAAATGGGTGATTTTTTTATCGGTGAAGCTCTTAAACTCAAAGACAAGTATCCCGGAAAGATTGTATCTGTCAGAGGTCTTGGTTTAATGCTTGGAATTGAACTCGGATTTGACGGCAATGAAGTGTTTTCAAAACTTCGTGATAAAGGATTTATACTTAACCTCACAAAGGGAATCATCTTAAGGCTTCTGCCCGCACTTACTATTGAGCGTGCAGATCTCGTATCTTTCCTTAATACTCTTGATGAAATATTAGCTGAAATGGATTAATGCGACTTGACCATCATTCTACCCAAACTTATCTTTATAGTATAAGATAAGAAAAACTGGAGAGACAGAAATGGATACAATCGCCCTTTCCATCCCTGTAGAGGGAGGCGTTCAAGATACCTCCTTTATACCTGCGACCAATACAGAGCGGACTGACGTTGCTAATGATATGCACGGCCCTGCACTCAGGGCTCATGAAGCAGATCTTGCAAAAGAGGCTTCCTCAGTTATGAACAGAGTGACCGGAAAAGGAACTATAATAGACCAGATGATATAAATCTTAATCCTGAAAAACAAAAAGCCCAAGGACAAAACGTATGTTTCATACGTGAGTATTTGGGCTTTTTTGCAGCACAAAATATATCTTAATAACAAAATAAGGCGATTAAATGTCCACACTTCTTAAAATTCAATTCACACTGCCTGAAATAGAAAATGCCGAGTGTCAGGTATATCTTTCCGGAAAAGTTGCTCATGGATGGGAAGAAAAACCGCTTGATGATGACAGTATCTTTTACACCATGCATCTTGAAGATCACTCTCTGGGAACAGAGATAATTGATGAGATAAAAAAAAGGTGGCCCGAAGCAGGATGTATCCACGAAGAAATTGAAGAGGAAAACTGGGGACTTGCCTGGAAAGAATTTTTTGTACCAATCGTTTGCGGAGACATGTTTGAAATTTTGCCTCCGTGGTTGATGGACACCAAAACCGAAGGGTTGATGCATATCGTCATTGAACCTAAAATGGCTTTCGGTACAGGTAATCACCCGACGACAGCTCTTTGCCTTGAATTAATCAGTAAACTATTCCGTGAAGGTAAACTTGATCCGAAGATGTCTTTTTTTGATCTCGGGACAGGTTCCGCCATCCTCGCAATTGCCCTTGCAAAGCTGGGACTTAAAGGAACAGGCGTCGATATTGATCCGCAATCTATTATCTGCGCTCTGGAAAACATGGAAAACAACGGAGTTGAATCCGACATAACCCTTGCCGTCGGAAGCGCTGACTGCATTGATCAAAATCTGAAATATGATCTTGTGGTTGCTAATATATTATCAGGCCCCCTCATTGAATTGTCTCCTGCTGTTATTGCAAGATTGAAAGAGAACTCAATCCTGATTCTTTCAGGAATATTGAACGAACAGGCCGAAAGTGTCGCCAAGGCATATATCACAAAAGGACTGCCTGCTCCTGAAATATTCATAGACGGTGAATGGGCTGCCCTGCTCTGGAAAAATACCGGCGCAACTGACAATTAAGAAAGAAAAACAATGGACAGAGAATCTTTACTCATGGGCTACTACGAGGCCTTATCAAAGACCTTAGGCCCAAGTCATTGGTGGCCCGGTGAAACTCCGTTTGAAATAGCGGTCGGAGCGATACTCGTACAGAATACAAACTGGAAGAATGTCGAAAAAGCAATTCATAACCTTAAAGAAAATGATGCGCTGACCCTTCAGGGAATCCGTAAACTATCTTTAGAAGAATTACAGGAACTGATCCGCCCTTCCGGATTTTTTAGAATAAAATCTGTAAGACTGATCAATTTTCTGGATTTTCTAGATGATAATTCTGCTGAGTGCATTACAGATTTAGCCGCTTTCGACACCTTTACGCTGAGAGAAAAACTTCTTTCTGTAAAAGGTATCGGACCGGAAACAGCTGATTCAATCCTGCTCTATGCACTGAAAAAGCCTATATTTGTTGTTGATGCCTACACTCGAAGAATTTTCAATAGACATATGTTAATCCACGAGGATATTGAATACCATGAACTTCAAGATTTTTTCATGGACGTTTTAAGAGATGATGTACAACTATTCAACGAATATCATGCTCTTCTGGTTAAAACGGCGAAAGAATGGTGTAAAAAAACTGACCCCGATTGTGACAACTGCCCACTGGGAAAATTTCTCAACAACTGAACCATTATGAAATATGCTTAAAGTGTCCTTTAGACATATACTGATCGTTACAGCAGCTTTGTTTGCTTTTTCCCTGCTATCGACTTCTTATGCGATGGCGGAGGGTTCTGCTGCGAACAGAATCCGTGAAGAAATCAAAGATCAAAAGCAACACATTCAACAACAAAAACAAGTTTTATTAAAACTAACCCGCGAAGAAAGGGATATGTTTGGTGAACTTGCATCAATTGAAGACAGAATAACTGACATTGAACGAAAACTTTTCAGAAGCGAAGACGAGCTGAGCAAAATTATTGCTGATGAAAATGCGGCTAAAAAGGAACATGCCGTCCTACAGGATGATCTGGAAAAGATCGTAGGCAACTTAAAGCTGATGCTTGCAAAGCTATGGCCTATTCATTCCCGAAAGCTCGAAAACAAATTCGGTTCTCTTGAAGACTGGGAAAGCTCTGATCGTAATTTTGTATGGCTTGCCTCAATCTATAAAGATGCAAAAACTGAACTTACCAAAGCTGAAAATAAAGCTAAAATGATTTCAGAAAATCTTGAAGTTCAAAAGGATCTTCATTTAAAAGCCCAAAAAAAACTGACGAAAATCAATAAGACAAAAGACCTTTTACTAAAAGACAAACTAAGCCTTCTTTCCGGAATCAGACAGATCAGATCCATGAAAATGAGTAGGGAGCAGGAATTAAAAGCTCTTCTTGATACAATTAACAAACTGAATTACAAACTTAAAAGTCTGACCAGCAAAAAGATTCTTAATTTTCAGGGATCACTGCCGGCCCCTTGTGACGGTAAGGTTAAAATTAACTTTAAACCTTCGGCAAAACCTCCTGTGCGGGGAGAAGGTTACGCAACCAATGGCAATATTGATGTCAAATCCATTTTCTGGGGAAAAGTCGTTCATAATGACACCCTTAGAGGATTCGGGCGCGTTGTTATCATTTACCACGGATACAATTACTACTCCCTGTATGCTTACCTTTCGGAAAGCTTCGTAAAAACAGGGCAGGAAGTTGAAAAGGATGAAGTTATCGGAAAAACAGGATATTATCCTACACTTAAAGGTACCGGACTCTATTTTGAATTGCGTTTTCACCAGAAACCCGTTAACCCGCAAAAATGGCTTTCCCGATAATAATGAGTAATAACTTTCAAATGAATAATAACTTTCGCAAGATACAGCACCCACCCAGCTGGAGGAACAAATGAGAAAAACTTTGTGGATGATAGCTATCGTCTGTCTTTTCGTAATTTCTGCTGCCCCGCAGAATTCTGAAGCCGTTGATGAAGACCGCTTTCAGCCTTTACGCAGATTCAGTCAGGTACTGGATTTAGTTGAGCATAACTACGTAGAAGACATTTCCCGCAAAGAACTGGTCAACGATGCTGTAAAAGGCATGCTTGAGCAGCTTGATCCTCATTCTACTTTTCTTTCTAAAGATGATTTCAAAGAAATGCAGGAAGCTACCAGTGGAGCATTCAGCGGCATCGGTATTGAAATCAGTCTTGATAAAGGTCGTTTGACTGTAATTTCACCTATTGAAGATACTCCTGCTTACAAAGCTGGACTTCAATCCGGTGACATAATCCTTGAAATTGACGGAACTTCAACACAGTCAATTTCTCTTATGGAAGCAGTAGGCAAAATCAGAGGTAAGCGTGGAACAGATGTAGTGCTTACTATTCTCCATAAAAACGAAAATAAGCCTGTCAAAGTGACTATTACCCGTGGATCAATCCAGATTCAAAGCGTAAAAAGTCAGGAACTTGAAAAAGGCTATTTATACCTGAGACTTACCCGCTTCAGTGAAAACACTACAAGCGACATGCACAAGGCTCTTAAAAAATACAAGAAATCAAATGAACTTAAAGGAATCGTTCTGGATTTACGCAACAATCCCGGCGGACTCCTCACTCAGGCTGCATCAGTCGCAGACACTTTCATAGCTGAAGGACTCCTCGTCTATATTGAAGGCCGCGACAAAAACAGCAGAAAAGATTTTATGGCTGAAGGAAATGCAAGCTATGCGGATGTGCCCATAGTCACACTTATTAATTCAGGTTCTGCATCGGCTTCCGAGATCGTTGCCGGAGCATTGAAAGATCACGACAGAGCTTTGCTTGTCGGTGAACGCACATTCGGTAAAGGCTCTGTACAAACCATCATCCCCATGGCTGACGGATCAGGAATCAAGCTGACTACAGCGCTTTACTACACACCTAGCGGACGCTCCATTCAGGCTGAAGGAATTGATCCTGACATCGTATATCCTTTCATCCCGCCATCCAAAGATGATGATAAAAATGACCGCTTCATAGTAAGAGAAAAAGATCTGAGCAGACATCTGGAAAATAACGGTGGATCTAAATCCGACAAAGAAAAACTTCAAGATGATAAGGCTCTTAAAATGCTTGAAAAAGATAACCAGCTCAGACTCAGTCTGCAACTGGTGAAGCAGCTTCCCCGCTTAAAGGAAATTAAGTAGCGTAGGAGTTAATTGAAGTGGTAAATAATACTACGGACCAAAATGATAAGCCCGAAACCCCGGTAGAAAATCCGGGGATTCGGGCTTATCTTTCAAAACCACTTGGAATTGCAATCGCCACGATTGCAACAGCCACGTTCATATGCCTGATCATTGCTTTAATGGTCTACAGCGGTTCTGATACAGTTGCAGATCATAAGCAATCTATCCCTCACGAACAGCAAGGATTCACATCGGCAAATTCTACAAATCCCTACGAGGAAATTGAAAAAGATGACCTCGAAGATTTAGTCAAGATTGCTGATTTATCCCTTATTAATACTCTTAAATCAGCTGACGTCTCAATGTCTGACCTGAAATTGGAAGATGTAACCCTGAAAAAACATCAGGGCCGCTATTTTCATTTTCAGCAACTTAGATTTCCTCTTAACGGAAACAAGCTGAATTTCGTTGAAAACATAAAAAAAAGGCTTAGCGCAGCAGGACTGGCGGCCAATATTCACAAAGTATCCGAAGGATGCTGGCTGCTCAGTATCAACGAAGTTCCGACCCATAAGTTCTTCATAGACACTGCGATTCAACAAGAAAAACCTGTTGCTGTCGTAATTGATCCCAACGCTCCTAAAATGGCCATTGTTATTGACGACATGGGAGAAGACGTAAACTTCGCGCGTGGACTGGCCGCTCTCGATATTAAAGTAACTTTTTCTATTTGGCCCAATAGTTCTCACGTAAATAAAGTGGCCAAAATAGCGAAGAATAGCGGAAATGAGATAATGATCCATCTCCCGATGCAACCCAAAGGATACCCGAAAGTAAACCCGGGAGCAGACTCACTGCTCGTTGGTATGGATTCAAAAACAATTCAGCAGCGCGTCGTCACTGCAATGAATAAAGTACCTTATGCGACAGGATTGAATAATCATATGGGGTCAAGATTCACTGAGAATCTTGCAGGAATGTCGGAAGTAATGATTCCTCTACACCAAAAAAAGATATTCTTTCTGGACAGCCGCACAACAGCAAAGAGCACGGCACGCAAAGCAGCTAAAAAAGCTAAGGTAACTCTGTACGAAAGAAATATCTTTCTTGATAATGTAAAAGATGTAGCCGCAATTAAGTTTCAATTAGCCAAAGCGGCTAAAATTGCACGCAAAACGGGTCAATCCATTGCAATTGGTCACCCGAACCGCGAAACACTTGAAGCAATTAAGCAATGGTCAGTAGAAATAAACGGCAAAATAAAAGTAGTCCCCGTTAAGGATCTGGTTCCAAAGAGCTAAAAAATCTGATTGTCAGGCTTTTTCATAAACATAAACAACAAATAAGTAGATTTGTCCTTTAATTTATGTTTTTTTTAGTCCATTAAATTCATGCAGTGACTAAACTGGAATAGTTTTTTTAAGGTCCGATAGTTATATTAATATTTTCAACACAAAGGTATATGACGGATGAAAAAAATCCTACTTTTTATGGTTTTAATTTTCATGATTGCGGTACCAGTCATCCATTCAGCCCAGAGCTACACAGTATCCATAACCCAGATAGTTGAGCACCCTTCCCTTGACTCCATGCGCGAAGGATTTAAAGACCGCATGAAAGAAGCTGGAATTAATGTTCAGTATAATGTTCATATAGCGCAAGGAAATCAGGCTAATAATGTTCAAATCGCTAACCAGATTAAAGGTGAAAATCCCGATCTCATCTTAGCCATCACAACTCCTTCCGCGCAAGCAGTTGCTCAGAAAATTAAAGAAACCCCTATCCTTTTCACCGGCGTTACCGACCCTGTTGCGGCAGGACTTGTTAAAAGCCTGATGATCCCCGGTAAGAATATTACCGGCATGACGGATATGAGCCCCATACTGCGCCAAGTTGAGCTTATTAAAGAATTTCTGCCAGAGGTCAAAACCATCGGAACGATCTATAATGCAGGAGAATCCAACTCAGTCGTACTGATTAAAGTTCTTAAAGAAGTATGCAAAAGCTTTGACATCAAAGTGGAAGAAGCTTCGATAGCCAACTCCAGCGGAGTATATCAGGCCGCAAAATCTCTTGTCGGTAAATGTGACGCCATATACATTCCCCTCGACAACACCGTTGTTTCAGGACTCGAAGCCGCTATAAAAGTATGCAGACAAAACAAACTGCCTATATTCTCAGCTGACACTGATTCTGTAAAACGCGGCACAGTGGCTGCTTTGGCTTTAGATTATTATCGCATGGGACTTCAAACAGCAGACATGGCGGTTCGCATCCTGTCTAAAAACGCTAAGCCTGCAAATACGCCTGTCGAATCATTGCAGAACCTTCAATTGTTCATCAATCCTGCCGCTGCATCTCAAATGGGAATCGCAATTCCAAAACAGGTTTTGGACAGAGCAGACGAAATCGTCAAATAATTGCTATTTGCCAAATTCACGCAATCGAGTTAAAGGCGCGGTAGAAACCGCGCCTTTATTTTTTATAAAACAAAACGCTATTACCCCTATTTAAAAAATGATCAGCTTATATGCTTTCATGGGTGCTCTTGAACAAGGATTTGCCTTCGGGCTGATGGTTCTTGGAGTATACCTTACATTCAGAGTTTTAGACTTTCCCGACCTGACTGTTGACGGCAGTCTGCCACTTGGTGCTGCGGTTTCAGCCGTTGCAATAACAAACGGATATCATCCTTTTTTAGCCATGGGCATGGCTGTCTGTGCAGGCTTTATTGCCGGCGCTGTCACGGGAATACTTAATACCAAATTCAAGATATTGCATTTGCTCGCGTCTATTCTGACCATGATCTCATTATATTCTATAAATATCCGTATCATGGGCAGACCGAATATAACATTACTCGGACAAGACACTTTAATTGACAAATTTATGGAAATGACCGGACTTGCCCCGTATATTTCCACCCCGATACTTTTCGCGATTATATCCATTACCGGACTTATCGCTTTTATCTGGTTCCTCAAGACATCTTTCGGGCTTGCTATGCTGGCAACCGGAGACAACCCAAAAATGATCACCAGTCTAGGTGTAAACCGCGACATGATGATAATATTCGGAGTTGGTTTATCAAACGGGATGGTCGCCCTGTCCGGCGCACTGGTGGCACAGAATCAAGGTTCTGCCGACGTTAATATGGGAATCGGTACGATTATCGCCGGACTGGCTTCTGTTATCATCGGCGAAACAATTTTCGGCACAAAAACAATCACCTGCGCCATGATTTCCGCAGTGCTCGGCTCTGTACTTTACAGGATAGCAATTGCTCTGGCTCTAGGCATGAGGTTCGGTGATTTTGCATTCACCCCCAGTGACCTCAATCTAGTCACAGCGGTTCTGGTTATCGCAGCACTAGTCTCTCCGCAGATCAAAGCTAATGTTCTCGGAAGGAGGCTTCGCGCATAATGCTTACCATTCAAAAAGCCGTCAAAACTTTCAATCCTAACAGTGTAAATGAAGTTCAGGCATTACGCGAAATTGATCTTAAAGTTGATAAAGGCGATTTCATAACCATTATCGGCTCAAACGGAGCAGGCAAGTCTACTTTCCTGAACTCTATTGCCGGATCATTTATCCTTTCCAGCGGCAAAATTCTTATTAATAATCAAGACGTAACCTCGTGGCCTGAACATAAACGCGCGGCAAATCTGGGAAGAGTTTTCCAAGATCCACTACTCGGAACCTGCACCTCTCTGACCATTGAGCAGAACATGGCTCTTGCGCTCAAAAGAGGCAAAAGACGCGGACTTGGATTCGGAGTACGTACGAAAGATAAAATTCTTTTTAGAGAACAACTTTCTACACTGGGGCTAGGCCTCGAAGACCGCCTCACAGATCAAGTCGGACTGCTTTCCGGCGGGCAAAGACAAGCCCTGACCATGATAATGGCAACAATGACAAGACCTGACATACTTCTTTTAGATGAACATACGGCAGCTCTTGACCCCAAGACCGGTAAAAAAATTCTTGAAATAACAGAAACCGTTGTCAGCAGAGACAACCTGACAACATTAATGGTGACTCATAATATGAATCAGGCCATTAACATGGGTAACAGATTAATAATGTTCCATCAGGGAGCGATTATTTTAGATATTTCCGGACAGGAAAAGACGGGATTAAAAGTTGAGGACCTTCTTGAAAGGTTTTACTCCCTTCGTGGCGAGAGTATGGCAACTGACAGGATGCTTTTTTCTTAAAGCAGTCAATCATGCTTCCTTTCCGGACAGGGCTACAGCCCTGAATTATGCGAAAAACCGCAGAAAACAATACACTTTGGAGGATTTTACAATGGGCGAACTTACTTTTTCTATCATCAAACCAGATGCAGTTGCGAACAACAAAATCGGTGACATCTTGAAAATGATCTCTGATAGCGGTCTTACCATCAAAGCTACCAAAATGATCCAGATGACTAAAGTTCAGGCTGAAGGATTCTACGCTGTTCACAAAGAGCGTCCTTTCTTCGGTGAACTCGTAGAATACATGATTTCCGGTCCTTGTGTTGTTTCCGTTCTTGAAGGTGACAATGCTATCAAGCGTTACCGTGACCTCATGGGCGCAACCAATCCTGCTGAAGCAGCAGAAGGAACAATCCGTAAAGCTTTCGGTGCAAGCATTGAAGCTAACGCATCACACGGATCTGACGGACCTGACACTGCTAAAGTTGAAGTTTCCTACTTCTTCAGCAGCCTCGAGTTGGTGAACTAGCATGACTAAAAAAGTCGGATTCATAGGCACTGGCAATATGGGGGCCGCCATCATCAAAGGCATGGCGGGAGATAAAAATATCAATCTACTTGGCTTTGATTTGAATAAAACGGCGCTTGGCCTTCTTGCGGAAGAAACCGGTCTGATTCAGACCGATACTGCCCGCGACCTTGCCAAAGAATCCGACTTTATTGTGCTGTGCGTCAAACCGCAGCACGCTGTCGCAGTTCTCGAAGAAATTGCGCCCGAACTTGATGAGTCCAAATGCATTGTTTCAATAGCAGCAGGACTGACAGTGACCACACTTAAAGATTCCAGCGAAAACAGGTGCCCTGTTGTTAGGGTTATGCCTAACACACCTGCTCTGGTTAATGCCGGAGTATTCGCTGTGTGTCTTGATGATTCACACATCAACAAGGACCAGGCTTCTTTTGCGCGTGAAATGTTCAAACCGCTCGGCGATGTATACGTACTTACCGAAAACCAGTTTGATTCTTTCACAGGCGTCATAGGTTCCGGCCCCGCTTATATCTTCTATTTTATGGAAGCGATGATCGAATCCGCCGTAGAACTCGGACTTCCCAGAGAACAGGCTACCGCAATGGTGGGGAAACTCTTTGAAGGCTCTACGAAACTTGCGCAGGAAAGCAAGCAACACGTCAGCCAGTTGCGCGAAATGGTAACCTCCCCCGGAGGAACAACCGTTCAAGCATTGGTTCACTTGGATCGCACCGCCACCCGCGCTAATATCATAGACGCAGTCCGCAAAAGCTATGAACGCAGCATAGAACTCGGCAAAAAATAGTTTAAGACCAAAGGGGGAAAACCCTTTTTGAAAAAAGTGTTTTCCCCCTTTGGACTCCCCCTTTCCCCAAAACTTTTAGTTGGGTAAACGGGGAGTTTTTTTATATGTAAGAAATAAAATAATCTTTTAAACAAAGTATGTTATATAGACAGTACTTGCCCACACTGCCAAAAATCCGCACGTTACCGCTTTCATAATTTTATTTTTCAAAAACGGCTCTGCGCCCACTGTTGCCAGAATTCCGAAGCATGGCAAAAGTCCAAGTGTATAGCTGGCCTTGGCTGTGCTGTAGATTGGAAGATTCAAGTAAAGGTAAGTCACTGCTGTGAAATATACGACCAGACATCCCACAAGAAACATTCTGCCATTCAAAACAGATTTTACGGGTGTAAAGAATGTTCTGGCGATTCCGATTAGAATCCATATCGATGGAATTAAAGCCAAGAGCGCAGATGCCACCATCAAATCATCATTCCACGGCGGTCTACTGGCAAACTTACTAACCCCGCTTAAATTTCCATCAAGCCATAACGTTGCATAAAGACCGTCCCATATACCGTTGGTAGTCGAATAAACGGGACGTAAGAGCGAACTACCGAAAGTCACAAAGTGCTCCCAAATACGATAGCCGTGATCCTGCCACCATACAATCTCCCGCATAGCGTCCCAGCCGCCTATAAAGGGCTTGCCATACGCATACCAGTTGTAAAAGTAGTACCAGCCTCCGACAACGGCTGTAATCACAGCAGACAGCCCTATACCGGCAAACGTAACTAACGGGCTGACACTTGAATCTTTTCTGGATGACAATATCGCGAACAGTACAAAAAAGACACTAAGCGGTATGAGCAGACAGGCTGTAGCTTTACTGAGAATAGCCAATCCCATGAAAAGGCCTAGATATGCGTAAGATTTTAAGTTTCGACTTTCCTGCTTAATAATTAGGGTCAAGACCATCAGGATTGTAAGCCCCGAAAAGACTGCGGCCAGAGGCTCGTTTGACCAGAATTGCGACATCACAAAATTCATAGGCATAAAACCGCCGAGCAATGTCGCGATGATCTGCAAAGTTTTATTTTTGCCAAAAACCAGCTTTGCACTTCTATAGCAGATTTCGATCATTGCCGCGCCGCAAGCCAACGGAATAAGCCGGAGCCAGTACAACGCGGATTCAATCCCCATAAGCGCGGACAAAACCTTATATGCAGCGGCTGAAATTATATAATAAAGAGGAGGCTGGAACATCTGCCAACCTTCTACCGGGCTGGGTAATCTTAGATTATCTGCAATGTATTGAATGTAGGTGTAGTGACCAGTTGAATCCATGCCTAGCTTAAGCGGCAATTTATGAAAATTATTCAATGCCATCACTACCCACAAAAAGATCAGAACAAATCTGAACAATTCAGGACTTATGCTCGCTTGATTCAGCTGAGGTGAAAGTTTTTTATGATCGCGCATCCACACCAAAACTGCTGTGAAGATAAACAGGATGAGCATGTAAGGAAGTGATTGCAGAAGAGCTTTATCACTCCTTTTAAATTTATTACTGATAAAAACCGACCCGGATTTTCCGGCATCTAAAACAGGATTCCAGACATAATTATCCCTACTTGCTTCCCACCCTTCTCCTGTTGAAAGGCCTAATTCGTCAGACCATGCCAAAAGTGCCGGATGGGCATTCTCATTAACAACTGCAATTTTTAATTGATGGGTTCCTGAACTGAGTTGAGGCAGATCTAAAGAGACTTCTTCACGCCAGTTACTTAAATCACCATCAGATTTAAGCAACGGATTACCATCAAGCCAAACGCCGGCACTGCGAAAAGCTTTAAAATGAAGCTTTGCACTTTTACTTTCTGATAAATCAAATGAAGTTCGAAACAGCGTCATTTCCGAACCATTATTCCGCGCATTCAATCGAAACGGAACATCAAGTCTGATCCATTTGCCCTTTGAATGGGCTGTCAGATAGGAATTCTCCGTCTTTGCCAACGAACTATCCACAGCAAACCAGACAGCAGACACAAACAATAGAATCGACAATGAAAGCAGAATAACGATAACTCTGTTCCGGCTTGAATTCTCAGACATAAAAAACGCTCCGTAAATATTTTTTTCTACTGAGGAAGTACCGTTATTGCCCGTTTTTGAACAGTTTTTTTTAAGGTAACGTTTAAAGCTGTTTACCAAAAAAAAGGAGGCCGTAAACGACCTCCTTTTACAAAACGGGCTGAATTAAATTCCTACATTTCTGAAAGCCAGACTAGGAGGAAATACGTATTTAAAAGAATAGCACTCAGGATTCCGCTAAAGAGCATGAGTGTTCCAAGTTTTTTAAGTTTCAGAGAAGTCCATTCACCGACAGGCCCCATAACAGGCTTTTCTTTTTCTTCACCGAAATAAACAGCCTTGCCGCCCATCTGAGCGCCGAGAAGCCATGCGGCAGCGGCCATAGGCCAACCAGCATTAGGACTTTCACTTTTGCCTGCATCTTCAATCAGATTTTCATAGGTGCGTTCCCAGTCAAGCTTAAGAAAACGCCCTGCGGCAAGCATCATAAATGCGGTAATACGAGCAGGAATAAAAGCCAGAACATCATCAGCTTTTGCTGCGTAATATCCGAATTCTTTATACTGCTCATTTTTATATCCCCACATTGAATCCATAGTGCTCACAGTCTTATACACCCACATTCCGGCAGGACCGGTCACTACCAGATAGAAAAACGGAGCAACGAAACCGTCATTCAGGTTTTCACTGGTTGTTTCAGCGAGAGCCTTGCGAAGGCCAGCCTCATCAAGATTAGAAACATCACGGCTGACAAGCTGGGAAATAGCTTTCCGCGCTGCTTCAATATTTCCCTGATCAAGAAGAGTTGCCCCTTTGCGGCATTCAGAAAGAAGTCCACCAAGAGCAAGTCCTGCATACGCAAGATAAAGGGCAATAATCACACCTATAAACGGAATTGCGAGAAAGATTTTTAACACGCTGAATATTACTAAGCAGAATCCGACAACTCCGACTCCTCCCATAATTTTAGGAGAGAGTGTAAGCGATCTGACCCATTTGTCATACCAGTCAAGAGCCATACCCAGATAGCGTACGGGATGTGGAAACCAGCTTGGATCTCCGAGATAGTAATCTAAAATCATGGCGAAAACAGGTATCAGGAATACTACAGTAGAATTATCCATTAAATTTCATCCTCACATTTGTGTTAGTTAAGGGTGATCAATTTTTAAATATAGAAAAACACCGCGCCTATCACGTTTAAGGAGAAGCGTTGCTATTTCTATATCATACAAAAAAGGCGGCACGGAAGTGATTCCGTGCCGCCTAAAAGACTAATTTTCGTAATATGAACGAAGAAGTGCACTGCGGACAGGATGCCTAAGCTTTCTAAGAGCCTTGGCTTCAATCTGACGAATACGCTCACGAGTAACGTTGAAAAGCTTACCGACCTCTTCAAGAGTGTGGTCAGATTTTTCTCCGATACCGAATCTTTTGCGAAGAACCTGCTCTTCGCGGGGAGTAAGATCAGAAAGAACCGTTGCTATCTGCTCACCGAGTTTAGTACTAACGACTTCTTCAGCGGGAGCAGTTGCTTTTTTATCTTCAATAAAATCACCGAGACTGGAATCTTCTTCATCACCGATAGGTGTTTCAAGAGATATTGGCTCTTTGGCGATCTTAAGAACTTTTTTAACTTTTTCGAGCGGATAATCCATACGTTCAGCAATTTCTTCTGGCGCAGGGTCACGTCCGAGTTCCTGAACGAGATAGCGGGAAGTTCTGATCAGCTTATTAATAGTTTCAATCATATGAACAGGAATACGGATAGTACGGGCCTGATCCGCAATAGCGCGGGTAATAGCCTGTCTGATCCACCATGTTGCATATGTTGAGAACTTGTATCCGCGCTGATATTCAAACTTATCAACGGCCTTCATCAGACCGATGTTACCTTCCTGAATAAGATCAAGGAACTGCAAACCGCGGTTGGTGTATTTCTTGGCAATAGAAACAACCAGTCTAAGGTTAGCTCTGATGAGCTCCTGCTTAGCCTGCATTGCAGATCTGTTACCGTGCTTGATACGCCAGAGAACTTCTTCAAGATCATAAACATTATGACAACATTTATCTTGCAGACGAACCAGAATTTCCATCTTACCTAAAATCATTTCCTTAAAGGAAAACAATTCATCCACGGTCAGATTCAATTCATCGGCAGCAGCAACAGGATTGATTTCTCTGTCATCAATCTTTTTGAAAAGATCTTTGACTTCCTGCTGAGTTTTACCAGTAGAAAGGATATATGCTGAAAGGTCGCGCTGACAGTTATGCATCTGTCTGACATAGTCACCGACAGTCTCAATAATCTGATCGATCAAAGTCTTTTCGATTTTAATGTCACGCAGGCGGTCGACAACTTCCTGCTTATAAATCATGATTTCATTTTGCACGCCGAAAACCCTGCGATCGAGCTGTGCGCAATAATCAAGTTTTTCGTATATTTTTTTCTTTTTCTTATAAATCTTTTTAACTTCATCAAGCAGGAAAATAACGCGCTGACGCTGATTCATCTCGTCTTCGCTAGGATCATCTTCCTCGATGGTTTTTACAACATCTTTCAGCTTGATACGGGATTCATCGAGATGTTCACCGACACTGATAAGTTCTTCAATTGCAACTGGAATTTCAACCAGAGCATAAAGAACTTCCATTTCGCCGTTTTCAATCTTTTTGGCGATAACAACTTCGCCTTCACGATCAAGCAAACCAACAGCGCCCATCTCACGTAAATACATACGGACAGGGTCAGTACTGCGGGAAACGTAATCAATTGCATCTTCAGCACTTTCAGTAAGATTAATCTCACTCTCAGTCTCGACATCGTCATCCGTTAATTTTTTACCGTCTTCTTCAGTATTAACAATGGCAATATTGAGTTGATCAAAAATCTTAATTACATCTTCAAGCTGCTTAGTTTGGTTAAACTCGGCAGGCAAAGCCTTGCTAAGCTGTTCAAAAGTAAGAAAACCTTGTTTCTTACCTTCTGAAATTAGAACCTTAATCGCCTGAATATCTTTAATGTTGCTCATCATCCCTCCATACAGAGTCGTTCAGAACTTTGAGGTATGCATTAACACGGTCTGAGTCGCCTTCCGCCTGAGCGCGGCGCAAAGCGTCTGTGAGCTGTTTTCTGCCCAATTCATACCGCCGCCTGGCAATAACCTTACAAACATGTCGCCATTCTTCTTCTAGATCTTCGCCGACGAATGGTTCTTCCATTCTACAGCATGCCCAGAATTTTTTTTCTGAGTCATCTAGAAGCGGAATTATGTCCTGCCCGCTGTGAGCCGTCAGTATTGACCACAGTTTTTTGCCCCAGTGCGAGGTCAGGACTTGCGCAACTCCCCTTTCAGAGAGTTCCACGACATGTTCAGGATGCTGTACGGCATACCTCAAGAAATATTTATCATCTTTTTCCTGTCCTCCGACCGAAACAGCAGCACGTGGCTCTCTTTTTCGGACGACAGGAGTCGAAGATTTACCCAAAACACCGGAAAAAGCTGATCTTAATTCTGCTTCAGCTACCCCGAGGCCGGTTGCGACCTTAGGAATATAAAAAGCTTTAAGTGAAGCACTGGACATGTTCTTAAGAAAACCCTGTGCCCAGTCCATAATTTCACGGGGAGAATACCCCGCTTTGAGAGTAGCAAGACAAAAGTCCAACCCTTCTCTAGCTTCATCCAGAAAAACCTGAAAACCTTCAGCCCCGCGAGTCTGAAGGAGACTATCTACGTCCTCCCCGTCGGGAAGTACTATAACTCCACAGGAAACACCCTGTGTTAAAATCATTTCTGCACTGCGAAGAGCTGCTTTAAACCCGGCGCTGTCTCCATCAAAAACTAAATTCACTTTTGAACAAAACCCTGAAAGTCTTTTGACTTGTTCAGGAGTTAAAGCTGTTCCCAGTACTCCGCAAGAATTTGCATAACCAAATTGATGCAGGGAAATAACATCCATATACCCTTCAGTCAGAAGAGCCTGCTTAATCCGGGCTATTGATGTCCTTGCCTGAGAAAGTCCATACAGGTGCTCTCCCTTTTTATAAATGGGAGTATCACTGCTGTTTAAATACTTTGGTTCTCCATCAATAATTATTCTTCCGCCAAAAGCAATAACCCGGCCCGATAAATTTTTAATAGGAAATATTAATCTCCCGCGAAATCTATCATAGGTACGGCCCTTAGCATTTTGGGAAAGCAAGCCTGCCCGCACTCCCTGCTCGGCGGAATAACCATTTGAAACCAGGAATTTCTCAAGCCCCTGCCAATCTTCGGAACTGCAACCAAGACCGAAACTTTCGATAGTAGCGGACTCAACTCCTCTTTTTTTGAGGTAGTCCCTTGCAGTACGTCCTTCGGGAAGTTTAAGAAGCCGGGAATAATATTCTGCGGCTTTCTCATGCATCTCGAGAAATGTTTTCTTTTCAGAGCTCCTTTGAGCTGCTCCGGGGTCTACTTTTCCAGGGGTAAGTTCCACTCCGGCTTCAGCAGCTAACTGCTCCAGAGCATCCTTAAATTCAAGCCCGTTGATATTGGCATAAAAATCAAAAATATCGCCCGAAGCCTGACATCCGAAACAATAAAAAAAACCTTCTTCACTATTAACACTCATAGAAGGAGATTTTTCTTGATGGAACGGGCACAATCCCATCCATCTACCGGAAACAGGTTTCAGCTCTACATACCGTCTAATAATATCAACTATGTCTAGGCGTTCCTTGATAGCTTCAATTGCTCTTCTGTCCAAAAAAAGCCTCCGCTTGCCAATAAAAAAAACTTTTCCAAAATTTGCATAGCATGGCAGGAAAGGTTTTGCACTAAACCAATTCGACCAAAGTCATACCGTCCCCGCCCTGATCCTCAGGAGCGAGAGCATAACTTGCAACCGTCGGATTATTATCCAGAAAAATATGAACTTCGCGTCTTAAAGCCCCTGTTCCACGCCCGTGAACAACTTCAATAGTTGTTGCTCCGCGCAGTAACGCCTGATCAAAAAATTTACCAAGTTCGCTTATTGCTATATCAGCACGTTTTCCACGTAGGTCAACCTTAAGAGCCATATCTCCATGCGAAGAAGCTTCAACCGGAGATATCTGAGGACGGAATGTCTGCCCGTCTTTTTTTACAGGTCCGAGTTGATCAGCAGGCATCCACATTGCGACACCGTCCATATCAACCTTCACCCTTTTCTTTCGGTCATCTTTTTCAAGAACAATACCCTTGCGGTCCCAATTGATATTTAAAATATCTGTACCAACTTCGATATCATCATATGAAAAAGCCTTAGCTTCGACTTTAGGCTTGCTGTCACCGCCGATTTTTCCGCGGGCATCAGCGAGTTTTTTCAGAGCTACTTTGCGTCCTATTTTCCCGTCCTGCCACTCTTTTAAAACAGCCTGAGCTTGAGCTTTAACATCGTTTAAAACGGCAACACGTTCTTTTTCGAACCTTTCTTCAAGCTTTGCACGCTTAATACGAAGTTTTTCACGTTCCCTGTCCAGTTCCTCGAGTTCCAACTCACGGCTGACAGCAAGTTCATTTAAGCGAGACATAACCGAACCGGTCTCTGAACCTTCCATAAGCAGATATTGTTCCGCCTTAGTAATCAAACACTCAGGGAAACCATGCTCACGCGCAACATCAAGTGCAATGGATGCACCGACCTGATCATACGCAATTCTGAACAAAGGTTTTTTAGTGCCCGGATCAAAAAGAACACTCGCGGCTCTTACTCCCTCGGTTACAAGGGCATAAGTTTTAAGCGCAGGAAAATGAGTTGCAGCGAAACAAGTAACTTTATTCTCGAGCAAACCGTCAATAACAGCCTGAGCAAGAGCAGCACCCTGAGCAGGGTCTGTACCGGACCCAAACTCATCAAGAATAAAAAGTGTCGATGAATCCATTGAGTCCCAAATTCTACTGATAGACTGAATTTGCGCCGAAAATGTACTTACATTTTCCTCAAGAGACTGTTCATCACCAATACTAACAAAAATATTTTTAAAAAGCGGAAGTATTGAACCCTTATCAACAGTGACAGGAATTCCGCTGAACGCCATGACTGCAAGAAGTCCCACGGTTTTAAGACAGACTGTTTTACCACCTGCATTACCACCACTGAGAATAAGCACACGCTGCTCAGAGGGAAGTTCAATATTTAAAGGATGCACACCCATATCAGCTGCAACCAGCAGAGGATGGCGAGCTCCCTTAAAATTAAATCCGGCACCGGCTTCAACATCAACAGCAACAGCGCCGAGAGACTCAGCAAAACTGATTTTTGCTTGAAGCACATCGTAATCGACAAGAAAACCGTATGCCGCTTCACATTCTACATGTTCAGCGCGGACAAGCCCTGTGAGATAAGTCAAAACCTTAAGCTCTTCCAGTCTTTCCTTCTGCTTAAGCTCCTGCATGGTGTTGTTAAGTTCCACCAGAAACAGCGGCTCGAAATAACAGGTTTCACCAGTATTTGAATAACTGTGAATAATTCCCTGCAACCGGCCTTTGAAATTTGATTTGAGCGGCAGAACATAACGATCAGATGAGATAGTCATGAAATCGTCCTGCATGAAACGACTGATGTCCTCACCGTGAATGTAATCTCGAACTTTTTTTGAACAGCGCTGGTGAAGACCTCTGAGTGACTGCCTGACATCATAAAGTTCAGGAGAACTTTCATCACGGATATGTCCATCAGGATCAATACAGCGTTTCAAACCGGAAAAAGTTTTTTCAGGCCAGATTATACCCTCTAAAAATTCAACAATACAATCCCATTCTCTTTTTTCAGCAATAGAAAGAGCTTCTTTAAGCAAACGGGCCTGCCCGAGAGTCTGCACAAGAGCAAAAAGAGCATCAGTATCGAGAATATTCGAAGGCTTAATCAGAAACTCAAAAAGTCCCTCAAGCGGAGGAAATATGCTGAGTCTGAATCCGGTTTCCTTAGAAAAATTATGTCCTTGTCTAAAAAAACGGGACACGGAATTGATAGTATCTGCTTCCCGCATTGGAGAAAGGTCAAGACATGCCTGTGCTCCGGAAGAAGACACAGCAAAATTTGAGAGTACTTTGAGAACCTTAGGAAACTCAAGTAATTGAAGAGATCTCGGCTCCATTAGGATTCCAGTGGGGTTGAAAGGTGATCAACATAATCCTGAAATCTCAGGGACCAATACAGAAAAAACGGCAGAACAGCCCCGGAATGAATCCGGGGCCTGCCGTTAAATACTAGCTAACGCTGATCTGGATCAGGAAAGACGTGAACGAACAAGTCCGCTAAGAACTTTTCCGTCAAACTGTCCCTTATGAGCAGCCGTGATGGCTTGCATCACTTTACCCATATCCTTGATAGAAGATGCTCCGAGTTCGGCAATTGCCTTTTCTACAGCGGCCTCGAGTTCCTCGGAAGAAAGCTCGGGTGGCATGTAACCTGAAAGGGCAACAATTTCTACAGCCTCTTTCTCGGCAAGTTCAGGACGTCCAGCACTTTCGTACTGCTCAATGGCGTCCTTACGCTGCTTAATCTGCTTTGCAACAAGATCAAGCACATCTTCGTCGGTGACTTCGCCACCGCCGTCGACCATGCGATTTTTTATAGCTGTCTTGAGATGTCTCAAAACAGCCTTTTTTACATCGTCTTTGGCTTTATAAGCCGCGATATAGTCTTTATCAATCTGCTCAATAAGACTCATATATTAACCCATTGACATTTTGCGCATTTTTTTAATCAACCTTTTGCGTGCGGCAGCTTTTTTCTTCTTACGCTGTACGCTAGGTTTCTCATAGTGCTGACGTTTTTTGAGTTCAGAAAGAACTCCAGCTTTTTCAACCTGTTTTTTAAAACGGCGAAGAGCTATTTCGAAATTATCAGAATCTTCAAGGTATACACCGGGCAATCAAATCACCCCCCGTAAATAAATCTCGCACCTGAAAAAACAAATGCGGAAGAGGAATCTTGTACATCCATAAGAGCAGTAAAGTCAAGCAATACTGCAATAAAAAATGTTCAGCACCTAAAAGAAGATGCTGAACATAAAACACAAAATCTGAAAGGACTAGTGATTAGCTGCTTGATCTTTTGAATCCATCCAAGCTTTCAATGCACAGTACGCAAGGCCTGCACCGAGAACAGCGAGAACAGCGTAAAGAACACCGAAGAAAATAAAGTGATCAGGCTGCCACCAAGGAAGATCCATAGGAAGAGGACTTTGTACGGTTTCACCATGCAACATTATTAATCTCCTTTATTATTTTACAGCGTCTTTGAGCAACTTGCCGGGACGGAATTTAACAACTTTACAAGCGGGAATTTTAATTTCATCGCCAGTACGAGGATTGCGACCAACGCGCTCTTTTCTTTCATCTACCTGAAAAGTTCCGAAACCTGTAAGGGTCAGCTTGCCTTCGTTTACAAGAGTTTCTTCAACTGTGTCGAGAAAATAGTTGAGGCAACGCTCTGCGTCAGCTTTAGTCATACCTGCTTTCTCAGCAATCTTTACTACTAGTTCAGCCTTAGTCATCTGTCCTTCCTCCTTAAAACTGGAAATTAATTATTGCGACGCACTCATCGACGTCTGCCATTGACCTCGCGTAAGTGCGAGAGTTTGGTTCTAATCTAAGCCGAACGATACATAGAGACCTTAAGCCTCAAATCAATCTTTCAAGTCCGGACACTACAAATAACCTACCCCCCCAAAATACAGAATCACTCCGAGGAAATTTTATCCTGTCGAACCTTGATGAAAATCTAAAACAAAATTTTTGCCAACAAGTCAAGAGGGAAAATCTTTTTTAATGCAATTATACAACCCTTGAAACTGCAGAGGAGACAAGGCTTCGGGCCGATCTTTGAGTGTAAGACCCTCTTCCTCCATCCACTGTAACAAAGAATCAGAAACGAATGATTTCAGTGTGTTACCTAACTGTTTCCTCCTATACTGGAAACAGAATTTTATGAGGTTAGCAAGCCCCTCGGGATCACTGGGTTTTTCACTATTCGGCAATGAATAAAATTTTATGACTGCGGAGTCCACTTTCGGTTTTGGCTTAAAAACTGTCGGAGGAACTTGAAAAAGATACTGAGTTTGACAAAAACTTTGTATCCATGCGCTGATCCCGCCATATTTTCGTGAACCCTGCTTAGCAGTGATTCTGAGTCCCACTTCATGCTGCACCATAAAAACACAATTTACAGCTGGACTCTTGGAAGCAATATCCCACATAATTTTTGACGCGACATTATATGGCAAGTTACCGATAATTTTCCAATTTTCACCAGAATCAAGCTCTTCCCATAAAAATTTCAAAGCATCTTCCTGAACAACTTCTGCGGTCGGATACTCTTCCGCAAGCGCAGGCGCAAGATACCTGTCCATCTCAATCAGCATCAGCTTTTTAGGAGAGGCTTCCAGTATATGCTTGGTCAAAGCACCCCGACCGGGACCGATCTCAATAACAGAATCACCTTCTGAAATCTTAAGACTGTCCACAATTTTACGAGCTATATTATCATCTTGTAAAAAATTCTGACCTAAACTCTTCTTCGCCTTATGTCTGACTTCCACAAAAACTCCATTTAAAAATAATTACTTCTGATCACTTAAAAAAAGCACCTTACCTTCATGCGTCTACATTTCGCAAGCTTAAGGTTGCCCTCCTTTCAGCCCAGTCTTGTCCTGTCACCTTTTATGCTGTTATACAAAATATAAATATCTTTATCAGGAGATCATGCATGATAAATTATCTCAATAAATATTTTAAAATAAACGAATACGGTTCAACAATCAGCCGTGAAATAATTGCCGGAATGACCACATTTGCCACGATGGCTTATATAATTGTCGTCAATCCAAAGATTCTGGAGGCGGCCGGTATTCCCTTCGGCCCGAGCATGGTTGCAACGATTATCAGTGCTTTTTTCGGAACAATGGCCATGGGACTATATGCAAAACGCCCCTTTGCTGTCGCCCCGTATATGGGAGAAAATGCCTTCATTGCCTTCACTGTCGTAAAAGTTATGGGCTACAGCTGGCAAACAGCAATCGGTGCCATTTTTATCGGCGGCGTCCTTTTTGTTATTTTCACAACTACAGGCATCAGATCCTGGATGATTTCAGCGATTCCTAAAAATTTAAAAAACGCGTTCGTAGTAGGCATAGGGCTTTTTCTAACTTTTATCGGCCTTAATACCACCGGAATTGTAACTATAGGCGTGCCCGGAGCCCCCATACATCTGGGAAACCTCTCAAATCCGTCCACACTTCTTGCCATAGGATGCTTTTTCCTCATGGCCATGCTCATGGCTAAAAAAATCAGCGGGGCCATAATTATCGGCATTATCGCAACAACTATTGGAGCCTTCTATTTAGAAATTGCGAAACCACCAACGGAATATTTCAGCATGCCTCCCTCACTGGAACCGACATTTTTACAACTTGATATTACAGGCTCTTTCACATGGGGATTTATTTCAGTAATTCTGACAGTTTTTATTCTCGATTTTCTGGACACAATGGGGACCCTCTATGCTGTATCATATCGCGCTGGACTTCTTGATAAAAACGGAGATCTACCTGAAATCGAAAAACCACTTTTAGTTGACGCGCTTACTACGGTTTTAGCCTCTCTTTTAGGCACAACAACGACCGGAGTTTTCGTTGAATCCGCAACAGGAATAGAGGCTGGCGGAAGGACCGGTTTAACGGCTGTTACAACCGCCCTGCTGTTTCTAGCCGCACTTTTCCTAGAGCCTGTTCTAACTACCATTCCTCCTTGTGCATACGGTCCAAGCCTGATTATCGTAGGTATGCTCATGATAGCCCCTTGCAAAAACCTTGAAGTCGATGACATTTCGGAACTTGTTCCCGCATTTTTAGTTATCGCCTTGATGAGTTTCACCTATAATCTCGGAACCGGAATGACCGCCGGGTTCATCGCATATCCGTTTATGAAAGCTGTTACCGGGAAAATACGCGAGATATCCGCAGGACTCTGGATGCTATGCTTTTTATCAGTGTTATTCTTCCTAACCTGCCCGCACTGATTATTTTATTTTAAACTAAAGTTATCTAAAGAAATATTAATTCCTACCGATCATACGACCACAATATCTCATATAATTACAAGGAAGGTATATAATGGGATTCAATGTTAATATTACTGGTAATTATCAACCACAACTGGCTACCTCTATTTCACCAGTAGATAAAAAGCAGGATGATAAAACGTCAGACACGGTCGCTGAAGAAAAGGACGGAGATTCCGTCAATATATCTGAAGAAGGAAAATCCAAGCTTGATCAGATGAATGCTCAAAAATCTGAAGAAAAAGACGATTCATCACCAATTGAAAAAATGATTAAGGAGCTTCAAAAAAAGATTCAACAACTCAAAAAAGAAATTGATGAGTTAAAGCAGAGCGATACCCCTGATGATCAAAAAAAAGAGCAGATATCCGCTAAAGAAAATCAAATGGCTATGCTCCAATCTCAACTTTCCGAAGCCATAACTCAAAAACAAAAAGGTGAAGAATCAGCCTTACACGCAAAGGGTTTCAAAAATTCATTGACGTAAGAAAGCAATCTAGCTTTGACAACTCCTATGAAAGCATCTAATTCCATTCTATAAAAATTAATTTTGATAGGATGGAGGAACTTCATGGACTTGAGGAAATATATTCGCGATGTACCTAATTTTCCTAAAGAAGGCATCGTATACTTTGACATCACCCCCCTGTTGGCAGATCCAGCAGCTTTTCAGTATACTATAGACATGATGGCTGAAAAGTTCAGTGACTACAAAGCTGATAAAATTGCTGCAGCTGAAGCACGGGGATTTATATTCGGCGCACCTTTGGCATATAAACTCGGAATCGGGTTTGTACCCATCCGCAAGCCCGGAAAACTGCCTTACGATACTGTTTCCGTAAGCTATGATCTGGAATATGGGTCAGACAGCCTGAGCATGCACGTTGATGCTGTCAGCGCCGGCGAAGATGTTCTGCTTATCGATGATGTTCTAGCTACAGGCGGAACAGCAGAAGGCATGATCAAACTCGTTGAAAAAGCTGGCGGTATCGTATCTGGAATAGGATTCCTTACTGAGCTTGGATTTCTGAACGGACAAAGCAAACTAAACGGTGTTCCTAACTGCCACCTTGTTACGCTTTAAATTCAGTTTTTTTAGAATCTCCTTTTTGCAGTTAATGCAGCAAAAAGGAGATTTTTTGTTTTAACTATTTCAAACTTTATATTTGCTAAACAGGACAGAAATAAAATGGCAGTAATCGGAATAATCGGCGGCAGTGGACTGGACAATCCCGACATTATTAAAAATGCAAAAGATTCCATTATCACCAACAAATGGGGTGAGCCGAGTTCTCCCGTAAAATCCGGAACAATTTCAGGAACCGAGGTTCATATTATCGGGCGCCACGGAAGAGAGCACACTATTCCGCCTACTTATGTAAATAACAGAGCAAATATTCAGGCTCTTAAAGACCTTGGCTGTGACTACATTCTTGCCACCACAGCAGTAGGTTCACTGAAAGAAGAAATTGACCGTGGACATCTGGTCATTATCGATCAATTCATAGATTTTACCCGCAGACGTGATCTCACTTTTCATGAAACATTTGAGCCGCATACACCGGCGCATACTCCGATGGCTGAGCCTTTCGACAATTTTCTGCGTGATAAAATGAGTGAATCCTGCCGGGATCTCGGAATTACAACTCACGACAAAGGAACAGTTGTCACTATTGAAGGCCCACGTTTTTCAACTCGGGCAGAATCCCACATGTTCCGTGCTTGGGGAGCTGATATCATCAACATGAGCACAGCACCGGAAGCTATTTTGGCGAATGAAGCCGGGATTCCATACGCAGCGGTTGCCATGTCTACGGATTATGACTGCTGGAAGACCGATGAAGAGCCTGTCACATGGGACGACATCCTCAAAAATTTTCAGGAAAATGCACAGAAAGTTACTTCAATGCTGATTAAAACCATTGAAAAAATAGGCTGACACCTAATTTAATGCAGCAGATGCCAACATGGATAATCTGCAAGAATCTAAGGAAACATGTTGTATGTCTCTTCTTGAATGTGACCTGATCATTTACGGCTCCAGTGTTATTACACAGGATGAAAACCGATCCATTATCAACGACGGTGCAATAGCAGTTACGGGGAACAAGATTTCCGATGTGGGGCCGAAGTCTGAAATAAACCGAAAATGGACCGCATCAAAAACACTGGACAGTGGAAAATCGATTCTAATGCCCGGAATGATCAATTCGCACACTCATGTTCCCATGACCCTGATGCGAGGCGTAGCGGACGACCTACCGCTGCTTACATGGCTGCATGATTATATCTTCCCTATTGAAGCCGGACTGAATAAAGAACTGGTCGAATTGGGAGCGCATCTTGGTTGCGCAGAAATGATAGCAGGAGGGACTACAGCTTTTCTTGACGGTTACATGCACGAAGATGCTGTCGGCAAAGCAGTTGACGAATCAGGTATCAAAGCTGTTTTAGGTGAAGGTTTTTTTGAATTCCCATCTCCTTTTTTTAAAACAGCAGAACAGGCATGGGAAGTCATGGAAGGTTTGCACGAACGCTTTTCAAAACATGACAGAATCAGTATTTCCATAACCCCGCATGCAGTTTTTACAACCAACCCTGATCAACTGGTTGAAAGCATGGAACTGGCTGAAAAACTGGATGTGCCCTGGCAGATACATTGTGCGGAGTCTATTCCCGAAACAGAACTTACTTTAAAAAAATTCGGCAAAAGACCTCTTGAAGTTCTACGCGATAACGGTCTATTAACAGCCCGAACCAGAATTCATCACTGCGTTGACGTGACGGAACAAGAAATATCGCTGCTAAGTTCATCAGGAACAATGGTTTCGCACAACCCGCAGAGCAATCTTAAGCTTGGGTCAGGCATTTGTCCTCTGACGAAGTTACTTGACGCAGGAATTACAGTAGGCCTCGGGACTGACGGAGCCGCCAGCAATAACGACCTGAATATGTTTGAAGAAATGCGGACAGCGGCACTGTTGCAAAAAGGAATCCTTCAAGATCCTACAGCAATCCCCGCTCAGACTGCACTCGATCTGGCAACGGTCAACAGTGCTGATTTTCTAGGCTTAACCGACACTGGAAGCATAAAGCCGGGAATGAAAGCTGATATTATTGCTATAAATATGAACAAAATGCACCTAAAACCAGTATACAATCCCCTATCTCACGTTGTATACTGCGTCGGCGCTCAGGATGTAAGCCTCACAATTTGTGATGGAAAGGTTCTTTATCACGACGGTAAACATTTTACTGTTGATATCGAAACGGTCTCACATGAAGCAGAAAAGGCCGTAAAATGGGCGCTCAGTAGACTTAAAAATCATTAACCAAAAAAAATGCAACTATTTTCAAGCAGTTTTTTTCTTGACAATATAGGTCAACACTGCATAGGGAATTGTGCTTTTCGATATAAATATTACATAAAACGCTTGCTCGCAAGCGACTTGCCAAACAGGAGGCGCTACATGTCTAAAAAGAATGCTAAATTACACGCACTTGACGGTGCTGAAATGACTGCAGAAGGTCTGTCTTTCAAAGGAACCATCTTGGAACCTGTTGTTGAACAGTGTGAAGGATGCGAACGTGCTATTGAATTCGATAGCAAAAACTACTGCCCAAGCTACGCTCAGCCTGCCAAAAAATGGAGTCACGGCGTATGTAACTTCGCAACTCACGCACGTGCAGGAGTTGACAAAGAAGGTAAAGTCAAGGTTAACCCATTGAAAGCTTCCAAGCGTGCAGCACGCGGCCGGTAGTAATCAGCCTGCTCTGCCTTTCTAGGCAAGTCGTTAATCTTACTTACCTGAAAAACAGTCTAAAACTGTTTTTCGACAAGGTATATTCGTGTATTAAAGGAGCCGGACTAGTTCCGGCTCTTTTCGTTAGAATGTCCGTATATAATTATCCGGACTTTTTCACTTTTTAAAACAACAATAAATTCAGATTAAAAACTGGAGAGATTAATGCCCGGTCAGCTTCTGTCTAAAATCGATGCACTGAAAGATACCGCCCTTGAACTCCATTCTAAATTGGTTTCAATACCTGCAATCGGCCCGACTAATAACGGCGGAGGAGAAAAGGATAAGGCTGATTTTCTTACTTCCTATCTCAAAGAGCACGGTTTCGGAGAAGTTAAATCTTACAATGCCCCGGACGACAGGGTTGAATGCGGCTACAGACCGAATCTTGTAACGATTCTCCCCGGACAGGACAGATCTAAGACTCTCTGGATTATTTCACACATGGACGTTGTACCGGTCGGTGACTTAAGTCTTTGGGACAATGATCCCTTTACTCTTGTTCAGGACGGCGATGACATCTACGGACGTGGAACAGAAGATAATCACCAAGGCATCGTCAGCTCCATTTTAGCAGCACGCGCTTTAAAAGAATGCGGCATGACTCCGGGTTGCAACGTCGGTCTGATCTTTGTTTCCGACGAAGAAACAGGCAGCGAATACGGTCTCGAATACATGCTTAAAGAGCATGAAAATTTATTTAAAAAGAATGATCTTTTTCTTGTTCCTGATTCCGGCTCTGCGGATTCAAGCATGGTGGAAGTTGCAGAAAAAAGTACCATATGGCTGAAAGTTACAGTTGAAGGTAAGCAGTGTCATGCCTCAACACCTGAACACGGTGTGAACTCACTTGTTGCAGCAGCTGCCCTGATTGTTGAAATTCCTGAACTTCATTTCCACTTTGACGAACAGGATGAACTTTTCTCCCCTCCCTACTCTACTTTTACCCCGACTAAAAAAGAAGCAAACGTCGAAAACATTAATACCATGCCGGGCAAAGATGTTTTCTACATTGATTGCAGAGTGCTCCCTAATTACGACCTTAAAGAAGTTATTGAACAGGTCGAAGGGATGGGAAATTATGTAGCTGAAGAATTCGGTGTAAAGGTTACAGTTGAAATAGACACCAAAAATCAGGCCGCCCCCCAGACCTCAATCGATGCTGAAATTGTTGAAAAAACAATATTCGCAATCAAAGAAATTTACGGTGTGGATGCTAAAGCCTGCGGAATCGGCGGTGGCACTGTTGCCGCTCATCTGCGTGAACGCGGTTATCAGGCCGTTGTATGGTCAACTCTCCTTAATCAGGCTCATCAGCCTAATGAAAAAGGATCTCTGGCTAACACTCTCGGCGACGCAAAAGTTATGGTTCTTCTCCCCTTTTAATAGCATTAAGCAGTAGACACTAGAATGATTAGAAAACAGCCTCCACCGGAAGTATTTGACCTTATAGTCGCAGGAGCCGGGCATGCCGGTTGTGAAGCAGCCATGGCAGCTTCCACTCTCGGCCTGAAAACCCTTTTGCTCACTATCAACGTTGATAGAATCGGGCACCTATCCTGTAATCCGGCTATCGGCGGACTTGCTAAAGGGCATATGGTCAAAGAAATTGATGCCCTCGGTGGATATATGGGGCTGTGGTCAGATAAAGCCGGAATTCAGTTTCGCACCCTGAATACCCGGAAAGGACCAGCCGTACGAGCCAGCCGTGCCCAGATGGACCGCAATGAATATATGCGTGTTGTTCAAAAAGATATTTTTGAGCAGGAAAACCTGTGGGTAAAACAGGACACAGCTGAGACCTTGATCGTTGAAGACGGCAAGGCCGGCGGAATCGTGACTAAAATTGGTGAAAGATTCAGATCCAAAACAGTCATGCTTACCACTGGAACATTTTTGCAGGGACTTATCCATATTGGTCTTGAAAATTTCAGCGGCGGCAGAATGGGCGACCCGGCTTCCGTCGGCATGTCGGCATCACTTAAGAAAATCGGTCTGACACTCGGCAGACTCAAAACGGGAACAACTCCCCGATTGCTCAAAGATTCAATCGATTTTGACATGCTGGAAGCGCAACATGGAGATAATCCTCCAGTTCCGTTCAGCTTTAGAACCGACAAGATCCGTCTTCCGCAGGTTCCCTGCCACATAACTTACACCAACGAACAGACTCACGAGGCAATTCGCAGCGGCTTTGAAAGATCCCCTATGTTCACGGGAGTTATCAAAGGAACCGGAGCCCGCTATTGTCCTTCAATTGAAGATAAAGTTGCCAGATTTCCTGAAAAGGGAAGACATCAGATATTTCTTGAACCGGAAGGACTCGAAAGTCCCGAAGTATATCCAAGCGGTATTCCTACCAGCTTACCTCTGGATGTGCAGAAGAGGATGATCAACTCCATTGTCGGCCTTGAACAGGCTCAGATAGTCAGACCGGGCTATGCAATCGAATACGATTTTGTTCCTCCGACACAGTTACTGCCCACCCTTGAAACAAAGGCTCTGCCCGGACTGTTTCTAGCAGGTCAGATCAACGGAACATCCGGTTACGAAGAAGCTGCAGCGCAGGGAATATGGGCTGCCATCAACGCCTTCTGCTCACTGACAGACCGACCTCCTTTCGTGCTTTCACGGGATCAGGCTTACATCGCAGTGCTGGTTGACGATTTAGTCACTAAGGGAACTCAAGAACCATATCGCATGTTCACCTCCCGTGCAGAATACAGACTTCTCCTGCGGGAAGGGAATGCGGATCAAAGACTCACTGGAATAGGCAGAGAACTAGGCCTTGTGGGTGACGCACAATGGGAAATGTACAGTGCTAAAAAGAAAGGACTTGATGAAGTAATCAAGGGATTAAACTCAATCCGCATAAAACCTGACACGGCGACATGTGAAATCATCAAAAATATAGGCGGAACGGCACCCGGTAAATCTGTGCCCCTTGCGGCTTTGCTTCGTCAGCCCGAGCTGAACATTAACGACATGAAAGGTCTTTGGTCCGACATAGACACTTTCCCGGAAAACATTCTTCTTGAAGCTGAAACTCAAGTTAAATATGAAGGCTACCTTGTCAGACAACAAGAACTGGTGAATAAATTCCGCCAAAAAGAGTCTGTAACAATTCCAAGTGATATAAATTATTCAGAAGTTTCCGGCCTGACAAGAGAAGGTGTTGAAAAACTGACCGAAGTACGTCCCTTAACATTAGGGCAAGCAAGCAGAATTTCAGGAATAACACCGGCAGCAATCTCGTCCATTGAAATCCATCTTAAAAAAATTGGAGCCATCTAAAAAGTTCAATTTTATACTTTGAGATAATCAAAACCTGCGACTTTCCAAAAGATTAAAAAAAAAGTATAAGAGAATGTATAGTTCTAATCTTCTAAAATCTGAAGGCAAAGAATGCAAGCCGCAGTAGATCAGGCATATTTATACAAGGTTCTTCGAGGGTTCGGAGAAACCGGCCTTCCGCAGCAAACAATTAACATGCTCATTGTTATGGGTTTTTGTATGGCCGTGCTTGCCGGAGCAGTACTTTGGTATAATAATCAAGAACTAAAAAAAAGACTGAACCCCGTCCCTCCAAGCTGGATGATTGGCAAAGCCAAAATATCTAAAGTATTTGAGACTGCACTGGTATATCGCTCTAAAATAGAGATCAGCTTCCATTCCTCATCTGAAAAAAGAAAAACTATACCATGCTCAATTTCTGATCTTACTCATGAAATACTGCTGGAAATGCCAACGAGAGAAGGGATTGGAAAATCTTGGATAGGACGTCAAATAGACGGTTTTTTCCATGTTCCCACCAAGCAGGCCGGTTTGGTTATTTTTTACCACTTTACCTCAGTGATCACCGACATCAGTTCAAAAGGTTCTTCGTACACTTATATTCATACTGAATACCCTAAATACCTCGAGCAGACTCAAAAACGAGAATTTTTACGGGTCTCTCCTCCTTCCAGATTTTATGACTATGTAAATATTATCCCCGATTCAACTCAGGGCATGAAGGCCGGACTTAAATTTATTACCACAAGTGGTGAATATTCTCCCGGATTCATGGGTGGAAAAGACTCTAGAACGAACCTTATTGATATTTCCGGAGGCGGAGTATCTTTAGAGGTTACTCACATGAGCTCCAAACGTGCCGCAAACCTGAAATTGAGCAAAGGACAAAGTTTCCTTCTTCTTTTGGGATTGGTAGATACCGGAAACAAAGGAATAGTTCGTTACTTGTTCACAACCCGCATCAGACGTATTTTTATTGACCCGACTCAAGGAAAAGCCCAGATTGGACTTTCATTTGAAAATCAATTTCTCGGATTTGATGACATAACTCAAAAACCCAAATGGGCCACGCTTAAAAATAAAGGCAGCACCGAAATGGATGACTGGTCTTACAACCTGCATTTAGAGTTATATAGAGAAGGTACAGAATAATTGTAACAATTGCATATGATTGTTGACACAGACCCCACATAATAATTACTTACTATATGAAATAGTTCTAAACACTTTAATACTAAATATTTTTAAACTGCAAACAGGAGAATTCACTTGGACGATGGCTCTGAGGGCCGATTATGGGCCAAATTAATTAATCTCTTTAGAAAAACAGACTCACCTCTCGAAGAACATATTCTCGAAGCTCGGGAAGAAGGCGAAATAAAGAGCGAAGTTGTTTCGATGCTACTCAATGTTCTTGAACTCAAAGACACAACTGCAAATGAAATAATGATTCCCCGTACCGATATAATCGGTGCTGAAATAAGCGGGGGACTTGCTGAAGTTGCCGAACAGATAATCGAGCACGGGCATTCCAGAATTCCCGTTTATATGGACACCAAAGATCATATTGTTGGAATTGTTCATGCCAAAGACATTATAGCTCCTCTTTTGGCAGGCCAAACATATGAATCACTGGAAAAAATATTGCGTGATCCTTTTATTGTTTCCGAGAATATACAAATCAAAACCCTGCTGAAAGAATTTCAATCAGGCAGAAACCACATGGCAATTCTGCAGGATGAGTATGGCGGAACATCCGGCTTGATAACCATGGAAGATGTTCTGGAGGAAATCGTCGGCGACATTTCCGACGAACATGATGTTGTGCGCCCCTCGGATTTCTATGAAAGAGAGGATGGCAACTTCATGGTTTCCGGCAGAGTTTCTTTATGTGAAGTCTCTGAAAAATTTGACCTTGATCTGGAATCTGAACACGTGGATTCAATCGGTGGATATCTATCCGAACTAATGGGAAGAATACCGCATATAGGTGAATTCATTGATCTATCTGGATACAGATTCACTGTACATGAAAGTGACGCAAAGCAGATCACTTCCATTCTTGTAGAACCTCCCAAAGGCAGCTAGATGAACTTAGTCCTCCCGATTTTAATTGCTACGATTTGTGCCGGAATCGGCTATGCAAACCCTGCTGTACACTTTCCAGCGGCCGCTTTGGGATTCCCCTTGGCTCTGGGTTTGGTTGCTTTTTCAGCACGCTCGCCGCGCGAAGCTCTTAAAAGAGGATGGATCGTCGGTTCTTTTGCCTGTCTTGCATGCCTGTACTGGCTTGCCTACCCAGTCGGAGTTTACGGCGGAATCTCTTGGTTTCTTGCTGTCCCCTGCCCGATTCTGATGGCTATGGCGGTAGGAGGTTACTATGGACTTTATACGTTCGTATTAAACATTGCCGCCCGCAAGCTACATCCTTTCATGCTTTGCATTTTCAGCGGACTTCTTTGGACAACCATGGAGTTTGCACAGGGATATTTTTTTACAGGCTTTCCGTGGATGACTCTTTCATCCGCATTCTCTTTCTGGCCTGAATCAATTCAAGGTGCAGCTTTTGTAGGAGCATATGGACTTTCCGGCCTTTTAGCCTCCATCACAACAGGCATATTGACGTGGAAAACCTCAAACCTTGCAAAAATCTGGAGTGTTGGCATTTTGACGGCTATTGTCCTACTCGGAGTTCTGAGAACTCAGCCGGAAACATTTTCAACACTCCGCAGCATCGGAAATGCTACAATCGGAGTTGTGCAAGGCAACATTGATCAAGGATCAAAATGGGATTCTAAATACCAGATTGCCACGCTTGATAAATATATAAAACTGAGCAAAAATTTCGCTGTAAAACCTGATTTGATAGTCTGGCCGGAAACAGCAATGCCCTTCCAGATACAAGATCCGAGCGACATGCGTGCAACTCTGTTAAACTTCAGCAAAGATTCCGGCACACCTCTCTTAACAGGGGCACCGGGTTATGTTCTGCACCCGCAGTCCAAATCTTACTCATTATACAACAGAGCTCTCCTCATTGATCCACACAAAACAACCCTTGACTGGTACGAAAAATCACATCTGGTACCCTTCGGAGAGTATGTACCTCTTAAAGAATATTTACCTATTGATAAGTTAGTTCAGGGCATCGGAGATTTTATTCCGGGCAAAGATGCCAGTCCTCTTCAAAGCGGTAACCTTGCTATGGGGATACTCATCTGCTATGAAGGAATCTTCCCGGAACTTGCTCAGGAACGAGTCGAAAAAGGTGCAAACCTGCTGATTAACATCAGTAATGACGCATGGTACGGGAAAACTTCCGCACCGTTTCAACACCTCGGACTGGTCTCACTCAGAGCAGTGGAACAGGGACGTTATCTGATTAGAGGCACTAACACCGGAATTTCCGCGTGCATTGATCCACTCGGCAACATATCTGATTCAACCGGATTATTTGTTGATGCAGCTATTTTGACAACCCCCGAACTGATGACAGGAATGACCTTTTTCAGTTCCAACTATGAATTAATGACATACGGCCCGTTATTTCTGACATTATTGTTCGTCATATGGATAGCAATTGCCCACCTCGTATCAGGCAATAAAAGAAAATACTAAAAGGATTATACAGAAAAACAATGCTTCAATTTTCGGATTTAAAATCCAAAGCAGCAAACTGCAACAAAAAATTTATCAGCCTCTGGGGGCGACTTTGACCACGCTCAATGTAAAGAGCGCCTCGAAGAAATAGAACACGACCTGAGCAAGCCCGGAGCTTGGGACAAGCCGGATGAGCTTACCCCTGTTCTCAGAGAAAAAAGCATACTTGAAGAAAAAGTAGCCTCCTACGAAGCACTTTCTTCGACCAAAAGCGATGTGAAAGAATGGCTGATTCTTGCCGCAGAAGATCAGGATCAGGAAATTCTGGAAACCCTTTCAGAGATTCTCACAAAGCTTTCTAATCTAATTGAGCAAACTGAACTTGCGACTCTTCTCTCCAACCCTGAAGATAAAAGCACCGCCATCTTGGAAATTCATCCGGGAGCAGGCGGAGTTGAAGCTCAGGACTGGGCAGAAATGCTTCTTAGAATGTACATGCGATGGTGCGAAAAAAGAAATTGGCAAGCCAGTTATCTTGATCTGCAACCAGGTGATGAAGCCGGTATTAAGAGTGTAACTATTCAAGTCAAAGGACTTTACGCTTACGGTTTTATGAAAGGAGAAGCCGGAATTCACAGACTTATCCGCATATCTCCGTATGATGCATCAGGTAGAAGACATACCTCATTTGCCTCTGTCGATGTTTATCCTGAAATATCTCACGATATTGAAATAGAAGTTAAAGATGATGATATCCGTCTGGACGTATTCCGCGCAAGCGGTCCCGGCGGGCAGCACGTCAACAAAACAAATTCAGCGGTGCGTATTACACATCTGCCGACAAATATTGTTGTGCAATGCCAGAATGAAAAATCTCAGCTCAAGAATAAAGAAACGGCGATGAAAGTTTTAAAATCCCGTCTTTACGAGCAAGAGCTGAAAAGACAGGAAGAAAGTAAAAAAGCCGACTACTCCTCCAAAGATTCAATTGCGTGGGGAAGTCAGATTAAAACATATACCCTACAGCCTTACAGACTGGTTAAGGACCATCGTTGCGGCGCAGAAGACGGAAATGTTGACGCGGTTCTTGACGGTGAACTTGATGATTTGGTCAGAAACTACCTGCTTCATGCATACGGCGGATAAAATGAACGCTGAATATATTGCTGAGAATGAAGCCTATCTGCTGGATGAACTCCTTTCAGTAAGAGAACGCTTCTGCGATGAAAAAAATGTTTGCTTCGGTAAAAACTGTTTGGATGGTCTTGCCATTCTCAGACTCTGCCCCGGCATGACTCTCAGTGCGTGGAAAATTCTTGCAGAACGTCACGGTCTCAACGACTGGATGACAATTCCACTTGAAGAGAACATTACGCCGCACCTTAAACACGTCCAAAGTGTATTGCAGACACTTTCTTACAAAACCGAACACGACCCCCTGACAGGACTGTCAAACCGAAGAGCGTTTGAAAGAACTCTCGATCAGGAAATTGAGCGCTCAAGAAGAAACAAAACCTCTGTCAGCCTCGCCATACTGGACCTTGATAACTTCAAAGCTGTCAACGATACATATGGGCATCTTAAAGGGGATGAAGTTCTGATAGACCTTGCAGACATGATATCCAACAGTTCTCGCAGGTATGACCTTGTCGCCAGAATCGGCGGAGAGGAATTTGCAATTATTCTTTCCGGGGCCGGACAATTTAAAGCTGAACAATTACTTGAGCGCCTTCTTGAAAAAACAAGAACACTGACGTTTAAAAAGCCGCACGGCAAAGAGACTTTTTCTATAACCTGTTCTATCGGATTAGCCACTTACAAGGGGTTGATAGATATACAAATGCACGACTTCATTGAAAAGGCAGATAAATCTCTATATGAGGCTAAAAATACTGGTAAAAACCGTATTTGCACCGCAAAAATATTAGATTTTGAATCAGTAACAAGGGAAACTCTTGTTCATGCCAACGAAAAGAAATTTTTATTCACGGGAAAATAAAGGGGCGGAATTAATAATGATCAACGCGAATAAAACACTTAGCCTGGCAGTAATGAGCGGAAAAGGCGGAGTCGGAAAAACGAACCTTTCCCTGAATTTATCGTATGCTCTTAATGCCGGTGGAAACAGCCTGCTCCTTATGGATTGCGATCTCGGTCTGGCCAACCTTGATGTTCTTTTAGGAATTTCTCCCGAAAGCAACATGCAGGATCTTCTTATCAGCGGAACCAAACCTTCAGACATCGTCATTCCCATTGAAGAAGGTAAAAAATTTGATATTCTGCCTGCGGCATCCGGTGTCCCTGAGCTTGTTGAAATGGATGAAGATATGCAGGAAATGCTTTTCAGCAAAATTTCTAAACTGGTAGGACGTTACCAGTATTTAGTCATGGACCTTGGAGCTGGGATTAACAGCACAGTTCTTTCTTTTGCAACAATAGCTCAAATGAGATTTGTTGTGATAACACCTGAACCCACCTCTCTGACTGACAGTTACGCTCTGATCAAAGTTCTTCATACTCGGCATAATGTCAGTGATTTCAATATAATAGTAAATCAGGCAACAACTTCCAAGGAAGCTAAAGAGACTTTTGACAGACTGAATATGGCCTGTGAAAAATTTCTTAATATTAAGTTGAAAAATATAGGCTTTGTGCGCTATGATCCTGCGGTAACTGAAGCAGTTAGACGACAAATACCCTTTCTTAAATATGCTCCGAAATCCGAGGCAAGCCGCGATATTCTAAATATCGCTGTTAAGATTCAAAAGATTAGGATGGAGAATATGGGTAAATTAGGTGATAGACCTGTTATTAAAAAATTTCCGGATCTATCCACCTAATAAAACACTTGACGAAAAGGACAACTTTTCGGCATAGTTGTGTTAATAATATTTAAAACTGCTTGTCACACTCAACACGACTTGGGAGAGGACAATGAACAAAAGCGAACTGATCAAGAATCTTGCTGAAGAAAAAGGACTCCATGTAGACGAGTCTTCCGAAATTGTTGATGCATTTGTCGATGCCATAAAAGAAGCTCTTGTCCGTGGTGACAGAGTTGAAATTAGAGGTTTCGGCAGTTTCAAAATGAAAGAATACCAAGGCTATACCGGCAGAAATCCGAAAACCGGTTCTGTTGTTAGTGTAACCCCTAAAAAATTACCGTTCTTCCGTCCAGGTAAAGAGCTTAAAGAATTTTTGAACGGTTAATGCGCCTATACATATTTATTCTTTTCATCCTTGCCGGCATTGGACTTCCGTTTCAAGCTCATGCCGGCAAGGATGTGGCATTATCTATTGTATACACTGCCAACACCTTCGGGACAGTTAACCCCTGTCCTACATGAGGCGGAAAAACACTTGGAGGACTGGCCCGGCGGGCTGGTTATTTTCTAGATCTTCGAGACTCTAAAAGTCCCGAGAGTTTTTTTGTTGGCGGAGCGTTCGAATTTTTACCTACATCCGGCGAATCAGTCCCTGCTCTTAAAAGAGATGCTCTCTCTAAATCGTTCCAGTTTATGGATTATGATTTAGGGATTCTCAGTCCTGCTGAAGCAGATTTTTTAAAGGATTCGCCAAACGGAATTCCTGAAAACTGGATCAACTGCAACAAAGCTTCTGTCAAAATTATCCCTTTAGCTCACGGCAAAAAAGCCGGGTTCATAATATTGCCTTACCTTGAAAAAGGATCTAAAGGTTTATCTCAAGAGTTAATTGCTGAATTAACAGAACTTTTTAAGAAGTTTAAAAACAAGACAGATATCCTGATCGGAATTAGTTCCTGGGGATATTTTAAAGAGAAAACACTTCTTGCTTCACCAGTTTTTGCAGAAGCTCCCCTCGATATTCTTCTTGGAAGTGGGGACGGACCGGGAATGACCGGAGCTGTTGATGACAACGGCAAAACTTTATGGGTCCGCAGCTACCCAACCGGAAAAGCCGTCAATAGGATTGATATTTTTCAGTGGCCGTCCCGGGATGCTGATTTCAAATGGACTTCAGGACAGAATATTCGATGGTTTCTACAAAGCCTACGTAAAAATATTCGTCAAGAACCAACTGTGCTGAAGATCATTGAAGGCATTTCAGACGATAAATAGGTTGACCTTCAGGAGGCAAAAATGACTTTCCAAGGAGCATTCACTGCTCTGGTTACTCCGTTCAAGGACGGAGCAATTGATCAGGATGCGTATCGTGAACTGATCGAATGGCAGATTGAACAAGGCATCGACGGTTTAGTTCCATGCGGAACAACCGGCGAAGCGGCAACTATGACTCACGAAGAACAGGGTGAGGCTATAAGAATCTGTGTCGAGCAGGCCAAGGGACGTGTCCCGGTCATCGCTGGCGCGGGTTCTAACAATACTAAAGAAGCCGTATACCTTACAGACCTTGCTAAAAAAGCAGGAGCTGATGCCACCCTCCAGATCACTCCTTATTACAATAAACCGACCCCGCAGGGACTCCTTGAACACTTCAAGGCTCTTTCTAAAGAAGCGTCTATGCCCTTCTTTCTTTACAATGTGCCGGGAAGAACTGGTCTTAATGCCCAGCCCGAAACAATTGCAAGAATAGCAAGAGAAGTTCCCGATGTTATCGGTGTAAAAGAAGCTACAGGCAACCTCGAACAATGTTCAAATCTTATTGAACAATGCCCCGAAGGTTTCATAGTTTTCTCAGGTGATGACTTTACAGTACTTCCGTTACTTTCCATCGGCGGACATGGTGCGATTTCAGTAGTATCAAACATCGCTCCAAAGCTGATGAGTGAAATGTGTGCGGCATACCGCGCAGGAAATACCGCAAAAGCAAAGGAAATTCATTATAAACTACAGCCTCTTAACAGAGCTATGTTTATTGAAACTAATCCTATTCCCGTTAAAACATCCCTTGGCATGATGGGTAAGCTCGAAACTTCATTCAGACTTCCCATTGTTCCACTGCTTCCTGAAAACGAATTGAAGCTGAAAAATATTCTGAAAGAAAATGGAATAATCTAAAAGCTTACAAATAAGTTTTACCACAAAAAAAAAGCCCCCGAATCGAGATATTCTCAATTCGGGGGCTTTTTTAATAAACTTTTTGTCTTCGGATAAATACCTATTCACCCAAATTTTCATTAAACCAGTTTTCAAACATTTCCATAGCCCGTTTAGCGTAAAGCTCTTTACGCACTCTTTTGGGTGCCCGCTTATTAAGTGCCGGCATTAAACCGAACTGAACGTTTGAAGGTTGAAAATTCTTCTTATGTTCACGCAGATGACCAAGCAATGCGCCCATTGAAGTTTCAGCAGGAGGAGCAGGAAGAGTTCGCCCTTTTGCCTGTTGAGCTAAGAAAAGGCCTACCCACAGCCCACAAGCCGCGGATTCCAGATACCCTTCTACACCTGTGATCTGCCCGGCAAGATGAATGCGCGAATCAGCTTTCAAAGCTAGATTTTCGTCAAGGACATCCGGCGCGTTTACATATGTATTGCGGTGAATACTTCCAAGCCTTAAAAACTCCACATTTTCAAGACCGGGAATCATTCTGAAAATTCTTTTCTGTTCAGGATATTTTAACTTGGTCTGGAAACCGACCATATTAAATGAAGTCTTTTCTTTATTTTCAGCCCGCAGCTGCACAACGGCATAGGCCATTTCTTCGTTACGGGGATCAATCAACCCGACAGGCTTAAGCGGTCCGAAAGTTAACGTCTGATCTCCGCGATCAGCCATTTCTTCGATTGGCAAACATCCTTCGAAATGAATTTCTTTTTCAAACTCACGCGGAACAACTCTTTCCCCCTGCTTAAGTTCAGCAAGAAAAGCAGCATACTGCTCCTCAGTCATGGGGCAATTCAAATAGTCGTCATCTTCAGGCTTGTATCGTGAACCGAAAAACGCAATATCCATATTAACTGAATCTTTGCTGACTATCGGTGCAATCGCGTCGTAAAAATAAAGACGCCCACCACCAATCTTTGCAATTAAACTTTCAGTTAATGCTTCGGAAGCCAAAGGGCCCGCTGAAACTACAATTTTAGAAAAATCCGCAAGTTCAGGATCATCAAGTGAAGTGATTTCTTTGCGGACAATTGTAATAAGCTCTTCTGCTTCCAAAGCTTCCGTAACCAAATTTGAAAAGATATCACGGTCTACTGCAACAGCAGAGCCCGCAGGAACTCTGGACTGCATAGCAGCCTTCATGACCACTGAGTCTAAAGACTCCATCTCTTTTTTAAGTACGCCGACAGCAGTGCTTAGATCTCCCGAGCGGAGCGAATTAGAACAAACCAGCTCTGCCAGTCCAGGAATATGATGAGCTTCGGAATAACGATCCGGCTTCATTTCAAAAAGAACAACGGGAATTTCCGCCTTTGCAAGTTGCATTGCACACTCACACCCGGCCAAACCGCCACCGATAACTGCTATTTTTTCCACGTAGCCTACTCCAAAGTCGATTGAATTTTTTAGATATCTCAATTAGTACTATGCTAGTAAATAAATTTCACAAGCATACGGACTAGATCTGACTTATGACTGCACCAATTTTAAAAATCAAGAATTTAACAACATCTTTTGCAACTCCTAACGGAATCATCAGGGCTGTGGATAATGCCAGTCTTGAGTTAGGGCAAGGAGAAACTTTAGCAGTCGTAGGTGAGTCCGGCTGCGGCAAAACGGTTCTATCCCTATCCATAATGGGTCTTATACCAGATCCTCCGGGAAGAATCACTGAAGGACAGGTCGTTTATCAAAATCAGGATTTAGTCCAGATGACTGATAAACAGATGCAAAAGATTCGTGGAAATCATCTTTCCATGATTTTTCAGGAACCCATGACTTCGCTCAACCCGGTTTTTAAGATCGGCGATCAAATCGGCGAAACGCTTAGGCTCCACAAAGGACTTGATCAGCACGAAGCAGAACAAGCCGCCATAGAAGCCCTTATCCTTGTGGGCATTCCCAATCCTCAGAAACGAGTTAACAGCTTTCCACATGAGCTGAGCGGTGGAATGAGGCAGCGTGTAATGATTGCTATGGCTCTTGCCTGTAATCCTGAAATACTCATTGCAGATGAACCAACCACAGCTTTAGACGTGACAATTCAGGCACAGATACTGCGGCTGCTTGATGACATGAAAAAGAAAATGAACGGCTCGATAATGCTCATCACTCATGATCTGGGAGTTGTTGCCAGAGTCGCCTCACGCGTTGCGGTCATGTACGCGGGACAACTTGTCGAGTGCTCAAACATTTATGACTTATTCAAAGAACCGCTGCATCCTTATACTCAAGGCTTACTTGCATCAGTACCTATACTTGGCAGCCGTTTGGAACTCACGCCGATTCCGGGTAATGTTCCAGCCCTGAATAATCTGCCCGAAGGGTGCAGATTTCATCCCAGATGTAAATTTGCCTTTGATAAATGTAAACAACAAGAACCACAGTTGATTAGTAAAGAAGGAAGAGAAATTCGCTGCTGGCTGCATGCGTAATTTTTTTATGGTAAAAAAATGACAACTAATATTCTTGAAATAAAAAATATCAAACGACACTACCCGGTCAGCAGTGGGATTCTTTCGTTATCAAAAGCGACCATCAAAGCCGTCAATGATATATCTCTGGAAGTAAGAAACGGCGAAACGCTCGGCCTTGTAGGAGAATCAGGGTGCGGTAAATCAACACTTGCACGGCTACTCACCGGACTGGAGTCTCCAGACTCAGGCACAATATTTTTCAAAGGAAAAGCTTTTAAAGATTGGGATTCTTCGAAAATCGGCACCATGATGCAGATGGTTTTTCAAGACCCGTACTCTTCGCTTAATCCGCGACAGAAAGTCGGGAATATCATTTCGGAAGGAATGAGAATCAACAAAACCGGCACACGTCTGGAAATTTCTAAACGAGTTGAAGAGTTACTTGTTCAGGTTGGAATGCGCCCGGAACATGCCAAAAGATATCCTCATGAATTTTCAGGAGGACAAAGACAGCGTATTGCGATAGCACGAGCGATTGCAATGAATCCAGACCTCATAATCTGTGATGAACCGGTTTCCGCGCTAGATGTTTCAGTGCAGGCACAGGTGCTTAATTTACTCAAAAAAATTCAAACAGAATTTGCTCTAAGCTACGTTTTTATTTCACATGACTTATCGGTAGTGAGTCATATAAGCGACCGCGTAGCAGTGATGTATCTGGGCAAACTCATGGAGATTTCCCCTACCGAAGAACTTTACCACAATCCACTTCATCCATATACTCAGATACTACTTGAAGCGGTTCCAATTCCGGACCCGACCATTCAAACGGCTGATGTTTCAATTCCGGGCGATATGCCCAGCCCAATATCTCCGCCTCCGGGTTGTCCTTTTCACCCACGCTGCCCGAAGGCTATGGATATATGCAAAGAAACTCCGCCCATGCGTAAAGAAATAAAAAAAGACCATACAGTCTTCTGCCACCTATACTAAAAGAAAAGGAGCTCAACATGATATCCAGAGATGATGCTTTTGAACTGCTGAAAAACAATACCCCTGAAGAGAATCTCATTCATCACGCACTTGAATCTGAAGCTGTGCTTAAAGCTCTTGCTGAAAAACTTGGTAAAAATCAGGATAAATGGGCTCTTACAGGTCTTCTGCATGACCTTGATTACAGCAAAACATGCAACGTTCCTGAGAATCACGGACTGGTTTCAGCCAAAATACTTGAAGAACACCTGCCTCAGGATTCGATCAAAGCGATTAGAGCACACAATTCAGAACTAAACGGGGTAAAGCCGGATACTGATCTTGATTTTGCACTGCGCTGCGGAGAAACCGTCACAGGTCTCATACACGCCAACGCTCTTATACGCCCTGAAGGCATGAAAGGCATGACACCGAAAAGCCTCAAAAAGAAAATGAAAGCAAAGGCTTTTGCTGCAAGTGTAAATCGGGATATTATAAACGAATGCGAACATATCGGTCTTGATTTGGGAGAATTTTTTACAATTTCAATTGCTGCAATTGAAAAAATTGCTCCAGAAGTAGGGCTTGAATAAATCACATCAAAAATAGACTCACGAAAAAAGGGGAAGCTTTTAAGCTTCCCCTTTTTATATGTTATCGAAATAGTAAAAAACTATTCACTTGATTCTTCCTTTTTTCTTTCAACATCTTCATCAAAAGAAGAAATTTTCCACGGAAACGATTTCCTTGCAGTCATAACGGCAAAATTTTCAACTTCTTTTGCCCACTGGCGATATTCTTCAAGCACACGTTCTCCAAGCGGTGTCAGACTGCATCCGCCACGACCTCTGGTTTTAAGTACCAGTGAGTCTCCAAGAACTTCTTCCGTGTTTTTAATCCTTCCCCACGCAGCTCTATACGACATACCAAGTGCTTTTGACGCCTTGTTAAGTGATCCCAACTCTTCAATTTTTTCAAGGAGCTGAGCTCGTCCTAGGCCGAAAAGCATACCTTCGTCCGTTTCCAGCCAAAGGTTAAGCCTGACTCTAGGGCAAAATTCATCATCACCGGACATGTCTTTTCCTCCTAAAAAATTACAATTCATAGCCATTTAGTTTTTTTTAACATAAAGTGTGACGACTGAAAACAACCCCTTGCTTTTCCTAAAACTATAACTAAGTTTAATCTCTTGGCAAAATTAAAACATCGTCTACAAATTTAAGATAGATAATTAAAATGCATATTTATATTAATATTGCACGACGACGGAGCTTCTTTACTTGATGGAAATGAACACCACGAACATGACCCACTCTCCATATAAAACTATATGGAGCCTCTCATGGCCTCAAATCTTGATGATGATTTTTCATCTGATGATCGGACTTGTTGATGTGTGGGTTGCCGGTAAGCTTGGCCGCGAAATTCAAGCTTCAATGGGCATGGTCAGCCAATCACTATTCTTTTTTCTCGTCATCGGCATGGCTGTCGCGAACGGTTCTGTTGCAGCAATCAGCCAGTCCATCGGAGCAGGGCTTCTGCTCAGAGCCAAACGGTATGTCGGACTTTGCTTTCAACTCGGCGCAGTACTCGGGTCGATAATTTTTCTTATCGGTTTTCCATTTAGAAATGGAATGTTGAGCATTCTACGAGTCCCTGAAGAAATGCGCTATGTTATGGAATATTTTATAGAAATATTTCTATACCTGCTTCCTCTTTACTACCTTCTCATCATCACAAACGCAATTTTCAGAGCACAAAAGCAGGTTTTTCTACCACTCTACAGCATGATCATTGTAACGGTCCTTAATACAATTTTAGACCTTGGACTCGGCCTTGGAATGTGGGGCTTTCCTGATCTGGGATATAAAGGTATTGCTCTGGCAACCTTCTACTCAGTTTCAGCCGGAGCAGTCTTTAATCTCTTTCTGCTCTATAAATCAGGCTCGCTTCGTAGAAAATCATTTGCCCCGTATAGATGGGTTCGCAACGCTTTCCCTTATTTGCTGAAAGTTGCATGGCCCAGCGGACTTATGCAGCTTGTCTGGCATTCCGGATATCTGGTTCTTTATTCAATTACAGCCAGTCTGCCCTTTGAAAATGTTGTAGCCCTTGCGGGAATGACTGCCGGAATTAAAATTGAGTCTATTCTTTTCCTTCCCGCGTTTGCTTTTAACATGACCGCCTCAATTATCATCGGACATTACCTCGGTGACGGCAAACCCGAAGAAGCTAAAAAATTCGGTTATCGCATACTCTTTCTGGCAATAGCCTTTTTGAGCCTTACTGCTCTGGGATTATGGCAGTTCATCAGACCCATAACGGCAATCATTGCGCCTGAAATGGTTGTTCTTGATGAAGCTGTAAACTATCTGTTCTTTAATATGCTGGCCATCCCGTTCACTCTCACCTCCATGATTATGGCGGGAGCACTTAACGGAGCAGGTGCGACTCTCTACAACCTCTTTATTTTTACTTTTACAATATGGGGATTCAGACTGCCGCTTGCATACTATCTCGGACATGAAGTCTTTCATTCAGCAACCGGGATCTGGATAGCTATGCTGCTTTCGCAAATTGTTCAGGCCT